>JANRJR010000001.1:0-7219 GCA_033763845.1 Gammaproteobacteria bacterium
GTTGGTGTCATCTTCTGTGGTCGCTTTTGTCATCACTTACCCTCACGGAATTGTCGATTGCAACTTACTTGAAAATGCTGCTCATCCTCTAAGCGTAATGCTGTTAATGCATTCCCCCATGAACATCCTGTATCGAGGGCATAAATATTCGCTGTATCTGCTTTTCCCTTTAACGAAGCCCAATGACCAAAAATAATCTTATCGTTTTTGGTCTTACGCGTGGAGACTGAAAACCACGGGTAAAATCCTTTGGGTTGTCCGCCAATCGGACCTTTATACGCTAAATCCAATTTTCCCTTTTTATCAACATATCGCATGCGTGTACAGTAATTTACTGTCGCCACCAATCCCTCATGGGAAGCATCATCATACATATGCAATAAAAAATCACGGTAATTTTTGCTGCGGAGTATTATTTCGAATTCTCGACTGCAGTCAAGCGCTTTTTTTAGCGTCCATTGTGGGGCCAATCCCGCGTGAACCATTGTATATTTTAATTCTGGATCATGATGAATTAATGGCAAATGGCGAACATATTCCAGCAATGATTCTGCATCTGGTGCGGTCAATACATCATGAAAAGTATCTTTTTTTTGAAGCGGTTTGCACTGGCTTGCAACGGCTAAATAATGTAAATCATGATTACCTAATACACTGACTGCTGCGCTTCCCAAACTTTTCACGAAACGCAAAACATCGAGTGATTTTAAGCCGCGATTAATTAAATCACCTGTAAACCACACAACATCTTTTTGTGGATTAAATTCAATTAATGACAGCAAATCCAACAATTCATCGTAACAACCTTGCACATCACCAATGGCATAGGTCGACATAATTATTTACTCGCAGGACGAAAAGCAGACTGTATTTTTGCAGCTTCCGTTGGCGCTGCTTGTGTCGGTGTTGCAGGTTGAACTTCTGGAATCACTTGTGGCGGAAATACTTGTATACCCATGCCAATCGGGGGTACACCTAACTGTGCAGGATACGCAACATACGGATTGATCACTAATAGTGCAGGACTTATTACGCCTGATTGTTGAGCGTAAGCAACAGATACTGCAATGGTTGATTGAATTAAATGCTCTCGTATTTGTTGTGCTGTTAAGCCTGATTGTTTGTTGTCAGAAACAAATTTATTAATGACGTCATTTGTAATGACAGCACCTTCGGCTACGCGAGGAACATCAATTTTAGCGTCCGTACTCTTGGGTGATTCTTGCGCTTGATGCAACCAATTAATAAATTGCCGAACGGCGTCTTTAGCATTCGATTTTATTTCTTGCGCAGCCGATTTTAATTTCTCTTGTGAAGCTAATGACGTAACGCCAAATAAGGTCGAGGATTTGTTTATTTTAGCCTCATCTGAAATGCTCTTTGTATCCACTGCTTTTTCAGCGTGCTCTGTTAGAATGCGTTCGCCTAATTCTTTTTGACGTTTCTGGGCCTCTTTCCGTTCTTTAATAATTTTATTAATTAATGCAATAGTTTGTGGTGACAAGGCGTGACGAAAAACTTTTCTGTCTGAAAAATAAGATTCTAAAATTTGTGCATCCGCTAACGGAATAACTTTAAGCCAACCCATTTCACGTTGATCATCAGTTAACAAACCTATCCACGCTTGCAATACTTCTTCATTACTCGCAAGCCACGTAAACCCTTCTGCAGAAATAATTTGACGAGCTAATAATGGTGTAATCATCCATCGCAAATGATCATTGGGAACATCTTCAAAGCCAAAGACATAGTGCGTTTTATTTTCTTTGATTTCCATCGGGCCAGCAAAAGGTTGCCACAATTCAGAAACATTTCCGTCTTTATCAGTGAGGCTTACGATGTGACGCGTAGGAATTTTGCCGACATCCAATAGTAATGATGCTGTAAAAATGGCATAAACCCATAACATTTCTTCTTCTGAAACGGATGACAATGTCGTGCCTTCAGGTAATAAATACGTCCGAGCTAAAAACAAAGAAAGCGAGGCGCGTTCTAGTGCATGATCAAGTAAGCCGCCTAAGGAGGCATAAAAACTGCGTTCAGTTTCAGGTAAATTTTGAACAAACAATACAAAAGCATGAATATCACGTAAAAAAACACGGTTATATTCTTCATCGGGTAAATTTAATAATGTACGGATATCGGATAAAATTTGTTGGCGCTTTTCAGTAGATAATAATTCTTCGGCTGTTAATAAAGGCGTTGCATTTTTCTGCAGCGCGATTTTATCCGTAATGGGTTTCTTTTTTAGCTTATTCATTAAATCATACATTCCATTAAACATGTCGTTGCTCCGTAACTAAATAATTCGCTAATTTTTCAAAATCGTGTAACGTTAATTCTGCGGGCCTGGATTTGGATGAAATACCATTTTTTTCTAAATCTGCTTCGCTAAAAAAACGACCTAAAGCATGACGTAACGTTTTGCGGCGGTATTGAAATGCTTCCCTTACGATATCACTAAAAAGCGTATAATCAAGAAGTTTTGTGGCAGATTTTGGCATTAGGCGTACAACAGCCGATTCTACTTGTGGCGGTGGATCAAACGCTGTGTTGGGGACATCAAATAAACTCTCTATCTCGAAATCACGTTGAAGCATAATGCTCAATCGTCCATAATCAGGAGTGTTTACTTCTGCACACATGCGTTCAACGACTTCTTTTTGCAGCATGAAAATCAGCTCTCTTATTGAATTTTTATATTCAAGCAAATGGAATAATAACGGCGTAGAAATATTGTACGGCAAGTTCCCAATTATTTTTTGGTTTGGCGGGAGTGTTGAAAAATCAAAATTTAAAACATCCGATTGAATTAACGTAAAGTTAGAATATGACTTTGTCATCCGCATTAAGCGTTCAACTAAATCCCTGTCAATTTCAATCGCAATTAAATTTGGGTGCTGCATTAAGAGTGAAAAGGTTAGTGCGCCCTTTCCTGGACCAATTTCAATGATCACATCAGACGATGTAGGCGACAGCGTATCAATCATGCGATGAATAATATTTTGATCGTGTAAAAAATGTTGTCCAAAGCGCTTACGGGGTTTGTGCATAAATAAACTCAACGGTTTTTGAAAAAACATATTTTATATTGCTCGAATCAGCTTTACCCGTCCCTGCCAAATCCATGGCTGTGCCATGATCAACAGACGTTCTTAAAAAAGGTAAGCCTAGCGTAATATTAACGGAATCTTTGAAATTTCGGTGCTTAAGCACGCATAAACCCTGATCATGATACATTGCAATAACAGCATCATGTTTTTTAAGATTGTTTTCATAAAATAAACTGTCAGCAGAATGTGGGCCAGATAAGTCAGGATATTTTTTTTGCAGATTTTTAATGGTGGGAATAATAATTTTATTTTCTTCTTGGCCCAAATATCCATTTTCTCCTGCATGAGGATTTAATCCACACACAGCAATATTTGAAGATTTTATAAAAGCACTCACAGCAGCAATAACAGCGGTTAAGCGTTCAGTTGTGATAGCTTCCGAAACTTTATTTAAGGGTAGATGATCTGTCACCAGTCCAATTTTTAAAAACGGGCTGTCAAAAAACATGACAGGGTTTTGTGTTTTTGTAAGTTCAGCCAAATAATGCGTATGACCTAAAAAATCAAAGCCATTTTGATTAATAATAGTTTTATTAGCAGGTCCCGTAAGCAGTGCTGCGCCCTTCTCGTGTAAGCACAAATCAGCTGCAATATCTAAACAGTTTAATACATAGCGCGAATTTAATTTAACTGCATGAATATTCTCAGGATTAAAAGATAAACCTAATTTATTTGCGCGATCAGATAAACTCTCCGGATCGCCCACGATAATATAAGGATAATCTAATTTTTGTTGAATTAATTGAATAACAACATCTGGGCCAATTCCTAAGGGCTCACCGGGTGTAATAATAATGGGCAAATCAGGGTGAAAGGATTTTGACATAGGCTTGCGATCGAAGTTGATCGATCCAGTTTTTCATGGCTTCGGGATATTTTTTCTGTAATAAAATCATTTTAGCTTTTTTCTCTAGGTCACCTTTCATGCCTTTTTTGGTGAGTTTTGCAATTTCTTGTTGAACTTCAGCATCTGACAATTTAATGGTGGGAACGACTTGTGTTTGAGCGACTTGACTTAAAATAATTTCACGGCGGATTTGTTCGCGATAGTCAGCATAATTCATATTGTGTGCTTCAATGGCTGATTTAAGTTGATCCGTTGTCATATTATTTTTTGCGGCAATCCCAGCAATAGTTTTAGTGAGATCGGTATCTGAAACACTAAGGTGCGCCTTTTTTGCAATCTGTAATTGTAGTTTCATATCAATTAACTGATCCAAAACTTTTTTGCGTAGTACTGAATCACTGGGAACGGGTTGCTTAGCGGATTGTAATTGAGATTTCGCAATGCTAATTTGTTGATTCAATTCATTTTGAGTAATGGGTTCTGAATTCACGATAGCAATTACTTTATCCAATGTTTCTGCATACGATACTGTTTGAAAGGTTACCAATAAAAACATGCACAGAAAAAATTTTTTGAACAGTGCCATGTAAATCTCCTGCTTAGCTAGTTTGTAGAATCAATTTGGTTAAATCGTACAATTCACGTACAGCCACATAAAACATAATGAACGTTAGATTTGTTGCGCCTCGCATATTAGCAAGAATCACGAACCAACGTGTTAATAACGGTTCGTAATGTGTCATCCATGCTTTCATGCGCTTATCGACGTTTTTAATCTCTGTGTTTTGTTGAAGAATGCTGATTGTAATGATGCGTTGTTGAACATCCAGATCATCTCTCAAAGAGGCTCGTGCAATGCTATCCCAATAGTCTTCTAAAGAATTTGCGTTTAATTGGTCCCTAAACCAGGCTAGTTCTAGTTTAGCACCTACGGCAAAGAAAACTTTTGCAGATTCTACTAAATCAAATTTGTTTTGCGTGGCTAAATCAACAATATTTAGTGCGGTATACATCGCACGACAACCGGCAATACGAGATGCTATTGCTGTCGGCAATCCAACTCGTACTAATTGACGAGTTAAATTTTCCATATACTCTTTAGTTACACCAACCATCAACGAAGGAATAATATCAACAATTTTTGCAACCCCAGGCGCGAAATACGCAATGCACGCTTTAACGTCTAATTGTGCGCGACGATTACGTAATAACCAACGCGTTGCACGTCTTAATAAACGTTTTATGTGCAACAACATTTCAATTTGAATATCTGCTGGCACTTGATGATCTAGGCTGTTGACCAAATCATATAATTGATCGACTTTAAAAATTTCATAAGCACTGCTGTAGGCGCGAACAACTTCGCCAACGGTTGCGCCTGTTTCATCTTGAATGCGGTATACAAACACAACGCCCATTTGGTTAACTAATGTACTGCTAAGCTGGGTCGCAATAATTTCTCGACGCAAGCGGTGATTCATAATTTGAGAAGAGAATTTTTTCTGTAACTGTGTTGGAAATGCCGTAATAACGGCATGTTTTAAATAACTGTCTTCCGGTAGATCCGTCGCCAATATGGCAGATTTGATGTTAATTTTACTGTAAGACAGTAACACGGCTAACTCTGGACGTGTTAAAGAAATATTCTGAATTTTACGCTCAACGAGTTCTTTATCCGTCGGCAAAAATTCTAACTGTCTATCAATCAGGCCTAATTTTTCTTGATCATTTAAATAACGACGATATAGCTCACCATGAGTTCCTGAATGAACCAAGGCTAAACTGATCGCAAGTGCTTGCTGATAATTATCTTTCAAGACGTCTTCTGCGACTTCATTGGTCATGTCGACCAATAATTTATTACGCTGTTTTTCTGTTAAATCACCCTTGGCAACAATGTCATTTAATAATATTTTAATATTGACTTCATGATCCGAGCAATCCACTCCACCTGAATTATCAATAAAGTCAGTATTACATCGTCCGCCATGCAACGCATATTCTACACGACCTAATTGTGTGCAACCTAGGTTTCCACCTTCGCCAAATACTTTTGCACGCAACTCAGAACCGTTCACACGCACAAAATCATTCGTGCGATCCCCTACATCAGTGTTACGCTCAAGTTCCGCTTTAACATAGGTTCCAATGCCTCCATTCCATAATAAATCGACTTGCGCTGTTAAAATGGCTTTAATTAAATCATTGGGTGTAATCTGGTCGACGTTAAGTCCAAGCAATGTTTTGATTTCAGGCGTTAATGAAATGGATTTTGCAGATTTCTTAAAAACACCACCGCCCTTTGAAATTAATTTAGGATCATAATCTTCCCAAGATGAACGAGGTAGTTGAAATAAGCGAGCGCGCTCATCAAAACTTTTTTGTGCATCAGGATTAGGATCGATAAAAATATTGCGGTGATCAAATGCCGCCACTAACTTAATATAATTTGATTGCAACATACCGTTTCCAAATACATCACCGCTCATGTCGCCGATGCCCACTACTGTAAATGGTGTACTTTGTGTATCAAAACCCATTTCACGGAAATGGCGTTTCACAGATTCCCATGCACCACGTGCCGTTATGCCTATTTTTTTATGGTCATAACCAGCAGAACCACCAGACGCAAAGGCATCACCCAACCAAAAGTTATATTCTTTAGAAATACTGTTAGCGATATCTGAAAACGACGCAGTTCCTTTATCTGCAGCAACAACTAAGTAGGGATCAACATCATCGTAACAAATCGTATTTTTCGGTTGGACAATTTTGCCTAGCACTTGGTTATCAGTGATATCCAATAATCCACGCATGAAATTTTTGTAACAAGCAATAACTTCAGCCATTAACGTTTCGCGGTTTCCATCGGTCGGTAAAGACTTAGGAACAAATCCACCTTTTGCACCAGAGGGCACGATGACAGCATTCTTTACTTTTTGCGCTTTCATCAATCCTAAAATTTCAGTACGAAAATCTTCACGACGGTCAGACCAGCGAATACCACCGCGTGAAACTTTAGAAGTACGTAGATGTACTGATTCAAAACGCGGTGAATACACAAATATTTCATAAAGCGGTAAAGGTTGTGGTAGTTCAGGTATCGCATGTGGATTTAATTTGAATGACAGATAGGACTTCTGATTACCTTCATCATCGACTTGATAATAATTTGTACGCAACGTCGCATGTATAACGTCAAGATAACGACGTAAAATTCTATCTTCATCTAAACTTGTCACCTTTTCGATTTCGCTTT
>JANRJR010000002.1:0-3816 GCA_033763845.1 Gammaproteobacteria bacterium
TATTGGCGATATTCATAAATTATTTACTGTTTCAGAAGAAGATTTGCAAAGTATTACCGATATAGGACCCGTCGTTGCGAAACATATTAGCGATTTTTTCTCCCAATCTAAACATCAGAAATTAATAGAGCGATTAATTAAGTCGGGAGTGCATTGGCCCAAAATAGTTAAGAATACACATCAGCCGTTGGCGGGGAAGACATTTGTATTAACGGGAACATTACAAAAATATAGCCGTGATGAGGCAGGTGATATCTTAGAAAGTCTGGGTGCGAAAGTAACGAACTCCGTTTCAAAGTCTACCAGTTATGTAGTTGTTGGTGAGTCTCCAGGAACAAAATTAGATAAAGCGAAGCAGTTGGGGGTTGAGGTGTTAGATGAAGAAAAATTCCTCAAGTTGTTGAGTAAAAGCGGGTTGCATAACTAAGTCTTTTTAGCAGTAGCTGGTCCAGATTGCGTCTGTTATCAAAGATACCATAAATCATTACGGTATTCTTAAAAACACGATATATGATTCTATAGGCATGGTAGTGAAGTTCATAAAAACCTGAAAGACCAAATTTTGCAGCGGCATCAATGGGGCGTCCGCGCTCTGGAAATAGCGTTAGTGATAAGCATTTTTCTTCAAGGGCGATAGATAAGTCATTGGCTTTTGCGAGTGAGTCATTTTCAGCGACGTAGTCACAAATATCATCAATATCTTTTTCTGCCGCGGCTGTAATTATTATTGCATAAGCTTTCATTTATCGTATTTCTCCTTGAGTCGTTTGCGGTGTTCTGCAAATGCTTGTTTTAGAGGTTTGGTTCTACCTTGTTCAACATCGGCATTTCCGAGCATTAAAATTTGCAACATGATCAGATCTTCGCGCATTTCTTCATAGCTCTGTATATCTTGAAAAACAGCTTTGGCTTCCCCATTTTGCGTAATAATAATGGGCGTGCGATTTTTTTCAAAACCACGAATGATTTCTGCGGCATTATCTTTGAGATAACTGATGGGTTTGACAGATTCGCGTAAAGACATGATTTTTCTCCAGACTGAATACAGACTTAATTTAATCTTATTTGTGGTGGGTGTCAAACGGTAACGGTGAAAACACCAGATTTTTCGCTCCTCTCAGAATGACGCCATTACTTCAACTCCGGCCCTTTATTAAATACGTTTAGCTCATCATCGCTCAGCAAGAAAAACTTTTTAATGGCATCACTGTTCATAATATTTATATTTTCAGGACGAAAGTGAGGTGCTGCTCGTTGTGCTGCAAATAATGTCGCTCGGCCTCTTTCAGCCATATCAGCTAAACGATGACGATTTAGCAGAGCAGCGATAATAATTAAAGTCCATGCATTACTCATGTTTTCTGGAACAAAATCACGAACAGTTCTTCTGAAAAGGATGGCTATTGCTAAGAAGGCCAGTACAGGAAAAAATCGTTGTTGTCCTCGTATTTCTTCTCGTGCTTGCCGACTTATTTCTTGTAGCTTAGACAGTGAGTGAATTGTCTGGTTGTTTATTTTAATCGGTGATTGGCCATTTTTAAGTTGTTCAAATTCCGTGTTAAGTTTGTCCCGCATTTCACTAAACCAGTTCTTATCTTGAATTAAATTGGCATCTTTTATGGTTTCTTCATAAAGAAACTTTAAAAGTAATAGCCGGGAAAAATAGGGTGTAACTTTATCGTTTTTTTCGGCAGAATTTTCAAAATAGGTTTTTAAAAATACCAGATCATCTAAATCTGAGTTCTCAAGAAGATCGCTTTCTACAATTTTTTGACAGGCTAAAACTAATTGAGCTTTGTTCTGCGTCTCCCGAAAAGCAGCGGGCAATCCATCAAGCTCATTCAACAAATATTGCCGAGTTCCAATTAAAATAGCATTTAAGTCGATCATGTCTTGTCCTCTCTATTTACGACCAGGTTGTGGAGTTTGATGTTCGAGTAGTTGTAAATCAGCTTCAGTTACCGAAATAAATTTTTGGACATTTGGATCTTTCAGTACTGTTTGAGGTCCTGGTAATTGATTTTGTAATTGTTGTTCAGCACGATTTGCGAAGAAGTGGGTTTGTGCCATGCGTGTGCTCGGAATGCAGCGGTATAAAAGAAATAAGAGGGCCATTGTTGTTGAAATGCTAATGGAAACAATTAGCTGATTTTGTACCGAAAGGCGATTTCGGAATAACGACGAGCCTAGAGAAATTAAAACAATGAGCTTTAATAGAATTGCATAGGGAGATACTCTCATGTCTTGTAATTCTTGCCGATTATTTTCTCGTAGCCGTCTGACATCATACAAACTCTCAATGCGTTGACCGTTATATGTTAATACAACGCGTTCAGCGTTATTAAACGTATTTAATTCTTCAGTGAGTTTTGCATGGGTTTCTCTAAACCATTTAGGGTCGCGAATAAGCTGAGCATTTTCTTTGCACGCATCGACCATGAATCTAAATAAACATAATCGAACAATATACCGCGTTGCTTTATTGAAAGTAGAGTCGAGATTCAGTGCTTTGCCTGGATCTGAAATTAGCTCATGTAAAAATTCAAGATTTGGATTTCTCTTAAATTTTTTATCCCACCCGTTTTGAATGATGTCTTGGCAATCGGAAATAAATTGTTCTTTTTCAGGGCCTTCTAGTTCACTCAACATATCATTGAATCCGCTAAATTGATTATCAAGATAGGGACGTAAAGTAACGAGTACTGTTTTGACGTCGAGCATAATCATTCTCCTTTTAAAGTACTGCAATATATTATTAAATATAGACTTGTATTCAAATTAGCATAGAAACCTTAAGGAAATATTAAGAAGCAAATTCATTGCGGAGTAGGTCGTGGCGCTCTCGCTTCTAATTTTGCTAAATCGTCATCATTCAGCAAAATAAACTTTAGAATGTCTTTGTCTGTCATGAGTTGAGGTTGTAACGGTTGCTGTTGTGCTTGCTGTATTTGTCTTGTGGCAGTATTAACAAAAAATTGAATCTGCGCATGCCGAATGATTTGTCGCAGCATAAAGCCAAGCATTCCTACGGTAGCGGTAAGAAACGCATACGGTAAATAAGGTCTGATGTCTCGGCTTGCATAGTCTCGTTCGTACAGTTTAAAAAGAGAAAATATCGCAACAAAAATTACGATGGCATATGTGCCGCCTGAGCCCGTATCATATTCTCGACGTACTTGCTCAGTAAGTTTTTTTAAATCGTCAAGCGTATAAATTTTATTTCCTGCATATACGTAGTCAATGCCGTTGTGCGCTTCGCAGAGTTTTTTAAATTCTTCGTTGAGTTTTCCTCGTGTATTTCTAAACCATGCGGGATCTTTATTGCTTTCGGGATTTTGCAGACAAGCCTCAGAAATTAATTTAAAAATATAAAGTCGCAAAAAGTAGATTGTTGCATTTACCTGTGAATTTACGACACGCAATGATTCGCGCGGGTTTGTTAGAAATGGTTTAAATAGTTCCAGGTCAGGGATGTCATTAAATTCATTAGACCAGCCATTTTCAGCAATCCGTTTGCAGTAGGCGATAAAATCATCTTTTTCTTTTTCGGTCTCCATGTCTTGCAACGAAGTATGAAAACCAAACACTTGATTTTGAAAATATTGATGAACATGTGTTAATAAAAGCGTTTTGAGATCGATGACGGGTTTTGGTTCATTCATATCTTATTTCCTCAAAGATCTTTCGTAAAAATCTTTCTGGATTTTTGCGCCTTCTGGATTGTAGTAAAGAGATGCAGCCATTAATAGGAAGCCAAACCAAAACGCTACGCTGCGAGGACTACCGTTTAATATACCACCAAGAACCATTAGGCCT
>JANRJR010000003.1:0-2525 GCA_033763845.1 Gammaproteobacteria bacterium
CTTCCGAAAAAATTCTTCTACTACAACATCCGACAGCGATTGCGCGAAAACCTGAGGATTTGTTGAAGATTGTGGGTAGCAAGTAATTTACTTGCTGTCCTCCGCCCTCAACATCTCGCCAAACGAATACTTGAGCACAGCTAACTGCACAATAAAGCTGCCTGCAAAAATCAATGCGAAATCACTCAGTGTTTTTACATGAATATGACTAATCACAAATGTTCCTATCGTACTGAGCGTCATGAGCGAGGCTACTAACAAAGCGGTTGTTACACCCGCGCTTGATGACATACGCAATAAATACGCGTAAACATTGACAAAAACAAAACCATTACTAAAGCCAATTAATGTGATGGGCAAAACAATCGTCAATAAATTCATTGGTGCCCACAACGCCAAACCAATCTGAATTAAAATACTGCACATCAATAAAACAAACCCGAAACACACCAAAAAATACGTCGTGTTATTTTTAATCATCATGCGATTAATTAATGTCCCCACAAAATAACCACAACTGACAATTAACGCGGTATTTCCATAGGTGATTGCTGTACGGTGCATAATATTTTCGACTAAAAATGCACCGCAAGTGGTATAGACAAACATTTGGATTTGCGAAACGCCAACAATTATACTTCCGGGTAAAAAAGACGGATGTTTTAATACTTATTTATAACTGGCTATTGTATTTTTCCATGAAAATACATCACGAGTATGTTTTGTTTCGCCAATAAATACCAAATAAACCACTAATAAAATTAACGCTACTAAACCATACACCACGAAATTCGCTTGCCAATCAAAATGATGCTGTATATATCCGCCCGCAAACGGAGCCAAAATCGGACCCAAACCAAATGCTAGTGACACATAAATAATTGCGACTTTAAATTGATGTCCCGTTAACGTATCGAAAATTATTGTTCGACAACCTATGGAAACACAGGCAATAGATAATCCCTGAATAAAACGCATGAACAGTAAAAATTGAATTGATGGCGAAAATACTGCAGCAAAACTTGCGAAAGCATATATAGACAACCCAGATGCAATCAATGGCTTGCGCCCTTTTAGATCAAATACCGCACCTAAAATAATACTGCTGATCGCAAAACCCAATAAAGTAACGGGAATGGTGTATTTTGCAAGTGAAATCGGCGCGTTAAAATATCGCGCAATCGCTGGCAACGATGGCGCGTGTAAATCATAGGTAATCCCTGAGAGAAAATTTAACAAAGGCGCGAGAATAATGACTAAACGTTTTTTCATGAGAGATCCTCACCACACCTTATAAATTTTCCCGGTTTGCGCACCTTCAACGCTTTTACTGTAGGCTAAGGCGACACGCGATGCAGAAACCGATTCAAAACCGTGGAAAAAATCACCGTATTGCGGTAATGATTCCGTCAAAATTGTTGGGCTGACAACATTAATACGCAGATTTTTCGGCATTTCAATTGCTGCTGCACGCACAAAACCATCTAACGCAGAATTTACCATCCCTGCCGAAGAACCAAATCGAATCGGATCATCGCTTAATATTCCGCTCGTCAACGTAAACGAACCATTATCTTTGACATAATTTTTTCCGATTAAGACTAAATTAATCTGCCCCATTAATTTGCTTTTCAAGCCAATATCATACAATTCAGGCGTAAATTGCTCTAACGGTCCAAAATGTAAATTCCCCACTGTCGAAACCACTGCATCAAATTCTCCAATATGTTTATACATTTTTTCAATTGATTCAACACGTTGTATATCTGCTTGAACATCTCCGCTTTTATGTCCAACCGTTATAATCTCATGGCGTTGCGATAATTCTTTAACGACAGCTTTACCAATGGTTCCTGTTCCACCGACGACAATAATTTTCATAATCTTCTCCTAGCAGTTAATAATGGCATTATTATCATAGAACCATGTAAAAACCATCAAAATAAAGTTAACTCAGGTTTACCTTATGGAAATTTACTTTACAATAGTAACGAACCTCGTTACTATTATTGAACTTATGATAAAATTTTTTCGTTGTAAAGAAACACTAAGAATATATAACTTGGAATTCTCCAAGAAATTCCCTCGCGCAATACAACAAAGAGCATATGAAAAGTTACGCATGCTAAATAACTCAGCTGATCTGAACGACTTAAGAATCGCCTTCTAACCATCTGGAGAAGTTAAAAGGCAATCGAACAGATACTTATAGCATACGCATAAACAAGCAATGGCGAATCTGTTTTAAATGGACAAACGGCATTGCTGAAGACGTTGAAATAATTGACTATCATTGAGAGAAATATATGAGCGCAATAAAACCTATACATCCGGGCAAAATTCTTTATCGAGAATTTTTGAAACCTTATAAAATTAGCCAATACAGATTGGCAAAGGATATTAGCGTCCCCACGGTTCGCATTAATGACATTATTAATGGCAAAAGAGCCATCACCGCTGACACCGCATTACGTCTCGGAGCTTATTTCGGTAACTCTTCTGAATTCTGGCTAGGCCTACAAAAA
>JANRJR010000004.1:0-88366 GCA_033763845.1 Gammaproteobacteria bacterium
TATATTCATTACACACCCAATGAAACTATTGAGGGATTTCAATTTCATGAAATTCCTGAGACGAAAGATATTCCTCTTGTTGCAGATATGTCATCTGAAATTCTCTCTAAGCCCTTGGATATTAATAAATTTGGTCTAATTTATGCGGGCGCGCAAAAAAATATTGGTCCGGCGGGATTGAGTATTGTCATACTTCGGGAAGATCTGGTAGGTTTTGCAAAGCCTTTCACTCCAACATTATATAATTATAAAACTTATGTTGATTCACAATCGCTTTATCATACGCCCAACACGTTCGGAATTTACTTAGCGGGATTAGCATTTGAGTGGTTGTTAAAAAAGGGTGGAGTAGAATCCATTTCAAAAATTAATCAGCGCAAAGCACAAAAATTATATGACTGTATTGATAGTACAGATTTTTATAAAAATACCGTTGATAAAAAAAATCGTTCTGATATGAATGTTGTTTTTTATACACCCAGTGCTGAATTAGATAAAGCGTTTGTAGAAGAATCAACAAACGTAAATTTGATTAATCTAAAAGGTCATAAAGTGGTTGGAGGATTAAGGGCGAGCATTTACAACGCAATGCCGGAATCAGGTGTGGATGCTTTAATTGAGTTCATGAAGGATTTTGAAAAACGTTATGCCTAAAAACAGTGCAAAAGCGCCCGTGATTACGGTCGACGGGCCCAGCGGTTCAGGAAAAGGAACCATCAGTCAACGTATTGCCAAAGAATTGAAGTGGCATTTTTTAGATAGTGGTGTGTTATACCGTGTATTAGCATTGGGCGCTCAACTCCATCACATTGATGAAAAAAACGAACCTGCGTTGGCAAAATTGGCTAGTCATTTGGATGTGCAGTTTATTGGTCAATCTGTTTTTTTTGAGGGGACTGATGTTACGAATCAAATTCGATCCGAAGCCTGCGGAAATCTGGCGTCTATAGTGTCGGCATATAAGACGGTCCGGGCGGGGTTGATTGATCGGCAGCGGGCGTTTCGAGAATCCCCCGGATTAGTCACTGACGGGCGAGATATGGGAACCGTTATTTTTCCTGATGCAGAATTTAAAGTATTTCTGGACGCGAGCCTTGAAGCACGGGCGAAACGCCGTTTCCTTCAGTTGCAAGAAAAGGGCATAAATGATAGCCTTGAGCGCGTTTTGGCGGAGCTTGCGCTGCGGGATAAGCGCGATAGAGACAGAGTTGTTGCTCCTTTAAAGCCGGCAGATGATGCCTGGGTTTTAGATACGACACTGTTGTCCATAGAGGAAACTTTCTCACACGTCATGGATGAAATCCAAAAACGATTTTGTATGAGCGAAGTCGCTAAGCATTAGCGATTTTTTTATTAACTTTTAGTTGTTATTTCATAGAGTAGAGAAAAATTCATGAGCGAAAGCTTTGCACAATTATTTGAAGAGAGTCTTTCCAAACAGGATATGCGCATTGGTTCAATCCTCAAAGGAAAAGTGGTAGCCGTTAACGATGACAATGTTGTTGTTAATGTCGGCTTAAAATCAGAAGGATTTATTCCTATCGAACAATTCAAAAATGAAAATGGTGAATTGTCGGTTGTCGTAGGAGACGAAGTGGATGTCGCACTCGATGCCATCGAAGATGGTTTCGGTGAAACCAAACTTTCTCGTGAAAAAGCAAAACGCTCAGAAGCGTGGATTGTATTAAAGCAAGCATTCGATTCTGGACAAACAGTGACCGGTACCGTCAATGGACGTGTCAAAGGTGGATTTACTGTTGAAATCGGTAACATTCGCGCGTTCTTGCCAGGCTCTTTAATTGATATGAAACCTGTAAAAGATCCCAGCTTTATCGAAGGTAAAACATTAGAATTTAAAATTATTAAATTAGATCAAAAACGTAATAATGTTGTCGTTTCACGTCGTTCTGCTATGTTGGCAGAAGGCGGCAGTGAACAAAATGCCTTGCTTGAAAAATTACAAGAAGGCGAAACGGTTAGTGGTGTTGTTAAAAACCTCACGGATTACGGTGCGTTTGTGGACCTCGGTGGTGTGGATGGTTTATTACACATTACGGATATCGCCTGGAAACGTGTTAAGCATCCAGCAGAAGTATTAACGATTGGTCAAGAACTTAACGTTAAGATTTTGAAATTCGATCGTGAAAAAATGCGTGTGTCATTAGGATTAAAGCAATTAGGTGATGATCCTTGGGCGGAATTAGCACGTCGTTATCCAAAAGGTACGAGATTAACAGGGAAAGTAACGAATATTACGGACTACGGTTGTTTCGTTGAAATTGAAAATGGTGTGGAAGGACTGGTTCACGTATCCGAAATGGATTGGACCAACAAAAATATTCATCCGGCTAAGGTCGTTCAATTAGGCGAAGAAGTGGAAGTCATGGTGTTGGATATTGATGAGGAACGTCGTCGTATTTCATTGGGTATTAAGCAATGCAAAAATAATCCGTGGGAATTATTCTCGCAATCACACTCAAAAGGTGATGTAGTTAAAGGCAAAATTAAATCCATTACTGACTTTGGTGTATTTATTGGATTGGACGGAAACATCGATGGTTTAGTTCACTTATCTGATATTTCTTGGAATGTTCCTGGTGAAGAAGCTGTTCGCCAATACAAGAAGGGCGATGAATTAACGGCTGTCGTGTTAGCTGTGGATCCAGAGCGTGAACGTATTTCGTTGGGAATTAAACAATTAGAAGGTGATGGTGAAGACAGTTTCACAAAGTATGCAACACAACATAAAAAGAATGCTGTCGTTTCTGGTACCGTTATTGAAGTTGATGCAAAAGGTGCCAAAATTGATTTGGGTGATGGCGTAGAAGGGTATGTCCGTGTGAATGATATTTCACGTGATCGTATCGATGATGCTCGTGCAGTCTTAAAGGCGGGTGATACGATTGAAGCGAAATTAACTTCCGCTGACCGCAAAGCGCGTTTGATTCATCTTTCAATCAAAGCAAAAGATTCGCAAGATGAAGCAGAAGCATTGCAGAATTATTCGAAGCAAAATGAACCCAGTGCGACATTAGGAGATTTGATTAAAGGGAAATTAGGGAATAAAGAGTGAGAATCTTTAGCATCATAGCGGTTATTTTTGTTTTAGCATTAGGCGTGACTTTCGCGGGTTTAAATGCTCAGGAAGTCACGATTAATTATTACGTGAATGCCGCTAAGTTGCCTTTATCTCTATTATTAGTTTTAGTATTAGGTGTGGGCGGTTTTATAGGCTGGCTCACTGGTTTCATGCTCTGGTTACGATTGAAAGCCGAAAATATGCGGCTTTCGCATAAATTAAAAGTGGCAGAAAAAGAAGTGGATCAACTTCGCACGCTTCCGCTCAATGAATCCCATTAGATGATTATCTTATTATTTGTTATTGCAATTTCTGTTGCTGTTGGTTGTTATGTGGGTGTTCGCCATGTGACGTCCGTTACAGAGCAACAGAAGCCGTTTTCCCGTGATTATTTTGTCGGATTAAATTACCTGTTAAATGAAGAGCCGGATAAAGCAGTAGATATATTTACGCGTTTATTGCATGTGGATTCGGAAACTGTCGAAACACATTTAGCTTTAGGAAGTTTGTTTCGTCGTCGTGGTGAAATCAGTCGAGCGATTAAAATCCACCAGAATTTAATTGCGCGTCCGCAACTATCTAAAGATCAACGTATTACATCACTGGTTGCATTAGGTAAAGATTATTTACACGCAGGATTAGTCGATCGGGCTGAAAAATTATTTTTAGAGATCAGTGCATTGGGTGAACAACCCGCAACCAGTTTAAAGTATCTATTAGAAATCTATCAGCAGCAGAAAAATTGGGCGGAAGCCATAAAAGTTGCGATACAATTAAAAACAAAGATTGATGAAAACATGGATGCGCAAATTGCGCATTACCATTGTGAGCTAGCCCAATATCTTCTTCATAAAAAAGAAATTGATGCAGCGACTGCTGAATTAAGGAAAGCGCTAAAGCAAGATGATCAATGTGTGCGGGCTAATTTATTATTAGCTGAAATTGAATTGAGTGCTGAGCGTTATAAAACTGCAATTGAAATTTATCAGACTATTTTGGAACAAGATAAAGCGTTTTTCTCAGAAGCGTTGCCTTCATTAATAAAAGCCTATCAAAAATTAGGTCAAGAGCTAGAATTAGTTAATTTTTTAAGCGAAAAAATCGCCCAAATGTTATCCATCAATGTCATTTTATTTTTGACGGATTTTAAGCGAAAAACAGAAGGCGATGAAAAAGCGATTGAATTTTTAATTCAGCAATTGCATCGTTACCCATCGTTAAAAGGCTTGCAATATTTAGTTGCCTGGCATTTAGAGAGTACGCAACAAAACGAGTGGTTGGTTATTAAAGAATTAATTCAGCATTTATTAAAGCATCACCCAAATTATCGTTGTTCACAATGCGGGTTCAAAAGTAATTTGTTATTATGGTTATGTCCGGGTTGTAAATCATGGAGTTGTATAAAGCCTGTCTTGAATTAATTTTATTTTCTGTCATAATTCCTCCGCTTTATTTTGCTGTACTTAATAATCTCAATTTGGAGGAATGATAATGAAACTGTTATTGCGTAGTGTAGTTGCTTCTCTCGTTGTTGTTGGTCTTTCTGTTTCTTTTCCCACATTTGCTGCTGAACATCAAAAACCTGTTGCTACACAACAAGTTGCATCTTCAGCCGTAAATATTAATACCGCGGATGCGCAAACCATTTTTGATGCGCACATCAAAGGTATTGGTAAAAAACGTGCTGAAGCAATTGTGGCGTATCGTACGGCGCATGGTCCCTTTAAATCCTTGGATGATTTGAAAAAAATCAAAGGTTTAAGCGGAAAAATCATTGATGCGAATCGTGAGCGATTATTGTTGAATTGATTAATTTGGACCAGGCATGGCCTGGTCCCTATATATCTTATTTAGAAAATAATGTGCTTGTAGGGACCGGGCACGGCCCGGTCCTTAATTTCACGAAATCCGCCAAAAAACTTGCTGGTTTGTACGTGATAAATTAGCATCTGTATCTATGGCGCTAAATTACCTCCTATCTCCGCTTGTTGCTTTTGCTATGACAATGGCAGGCTTGATTTTACTTAAGCCGTTGGCGATTCGTCTTGGATTAGTCGATAAACCCGGCGGTCGAAAACATCATCAAGGAAATATTCCACTGATTGGTGGCATTGCTATATTTTTTGGTTTAGGTTTTTCGTTGTTAACTCTGAATATTTCACTAAGTAATTATCGTTGTTTTATTGCGGGATGTGTTTTATTAGTGATCTCAGGTGTGTTAGATGACTTTAAAGAATTAACGCCAAGTGCAAGATTATTTATTCAATTTCTGGTCGCTATCTTAATGGTTACGTGGGGAAATCAAGTTTTATTTAATTTAGGCAATTTATTTTCATTCGGAAATATTTCACTAGGATATGCAGGCTATCCTATTACGATCATTGCGGTAGTGGCTGTTATTAATGCGGTTAATATGACAGATGGTGCTGATGGATTAGCGGGTTCTGTAGCCTGGATTGAATTAGCGTATTTTGTATGGATAGCCTATCGTGCCAATCAATTCATGGATGTTCAAATTATTGGTTTAGCGTTATCTGCAGTATTTGCTTTTCTTTGTTTTAATTTTCCCTTATATCAAAAAGCCAAAATTTTCATGGGTGATAGCGGCAGCATGATGCTCGGATTTTTATTAGTATGGTTTGCCGTTGGATTGTCACAAATTCCAGGTGGTGTACATCCGGTGACGTTTTTATGGATTTTAGCGGTGCCATTATGGGACATCAGTAGCGTTGTGATTCGACGTCTTTTGCGTGGTTACTCTCCTATGAAAGCCGACCGTGGACATTTCCATCATTATTTATTCGCAAAAGGATTTTCGTCATTACAAGTCACCTTATTAATAGGTGTTTTATCTGCTGTTTTAGGGCTGATAGGAATGCTGGGCGAAGTGTATGGTGTGTCTGAAAGCCTCATGTTTTTGACATTTTTAGGGTTTTTTGCGTTATATCTAGGGATTTTACACTTCGCTTGGACTAAACTAAGTCACTTCAAACATTAAAGGGATATTATTTGTGGAAACGAAAAGACGTTTAGTATTAGCGTTGGTGACAATGTTGTGTTTAGGTGCATTAGTTAGTCTGTGGTATTTGAATCAAAATAAAACAACCAGCCGTATTAATCCGTATGAACAATATGCGCTGTCGCTGCAAACACCATCACCCGCGAGCCAAACAAATGCGTTTGTGAAAGGACTTCGCAAAATAAACGGAATCCAAGGTTGGACAGTGCTTTCAATGGAGTATCAAGATGGTGTGGGTAAAGCAGTACTGAAATCCAACGGAGGTTCAACCACTCAATTATTGACACTGAGCCAGTCTAAGGGCATGACAGTGAATTTTTTATCCACGGGAACAACCATAAATTTCACAGCAGCACTTCAGGAACGAAAATTATCTGAAATGATGATAAGCAGTGATAAAACTGTTGCTACGCTTACGAAGCGCTTAAATGCTTTATTGTCCAAAAATGCGGTAAGCGTGGATGAAACCACTACAAATTCAGTTTTTAAGAAAATTGACATGACACTTTCTTTTAATGATGTTTCACCGTCTGTAATAGAATCGATTGGGACGAAGTTGGATGATTTGCCTGTTAACATTAATTCCATTTCGGCAACGATTAAAAATGGATCATTATCGGGAAATGTAAAAATTAGCGTAATAGGTAATTAATTATGGACATGGATAAACGTCAAAAAGTTATTGCAGGGTTTTTAGTGATGGCGGTTGTGGTATTAGTGTGGCAAATTTATGCGTTATTAGGTTCAGAGCCGAGTGTTCCTGTGACCGCTGCGACAACTATACCGACATTTAATATTACCAAAGCAAATAAAAAAGATTATACTGTCCAGCTTATTGCAAAGAAGTCACAAAATGAAGTCGATAATTTTATTTCCGGCAATAAATTAAGTGAAAAAATCCAGACACTTAAAATTAATCACAATAGAGAATTGTGGTACATTGGATTGTATGGTGATTTTTTAACGGTTGACGAGGCAAATAAAGCGATTGAGGATTTACCCTCATCGGTAAAAACGCAAAAGCCTTTTGTTCGACGTATTGATGATGTTCTTAAGGGAGTGGTGAAATAATGCCTGTTAATTCCGATGATATTTTTCGTGATGTTCTGTTAGCGTCAATTAAAGAGCAGCGTGCAAAACGAAGATGGGGAATATTCTTTAAGAGTCTATTTTTCCTTACGTTCTTTATTATTATTTTTTCTATGTGGTTGAGTGGATCAGATAAATCTTCGACTAAAGGCCCTAATTATGCTGCGTTGGTGGATATTCATGGTGTGATTGGCCCTAGTTCTGATGCGAGCGCGGATGCTGTTATTCCCAGTTTAGATGAAGCGTTTAAAGATCCTAAAACGCAAGGTGTGATTTTAAAAATTGATAGTCCTGGTGGAAGTCCTGTTGACGCGTCTGAAATTTACAATGAGGTCATGCGCTTACGTCAAAAATACCCTGAAGTAAAAGTGTATGCTGTCTGTACGGATACGTGCACTTCTGCGGCTTATTATGTTGCCTCATCTGCAAATGAGATTTATGCGAACCAAGCAAGTTTAGTAGGCTCGATTGGTGTTTTAATTGAAGGTTTTGGTTTTGTAGATACGATGCAAAAGTTAGGTATTCAGCGTCGGTTGTTAGTATCGGGTGACCATAAAGGTTTTTTAGATCCATTTTCACCGCTATCGCCTCGTGATCAAAGTATCGCACAAGATATGTTGAATCAAATTCATGATCAATTTATTGCAGATGTAGAAAAAGGTCGTGGTACACGTTTAAAAATTGATAAAGATACTTTTTCGGGAATTCCGTGGACAGGTTCTCAAGCGATTGGTTTAGGATTAATTGATGGATTTGGAAGTGTGCGTGATGTTGCGAGAAATGTCCTTAAGGTAAAACGCATGAAAGATTTTACGCAGAAGACTGATTTCTTCGACAGAATTGCTTCGCGTATTGGTGCAAGTATGGCCGTTCATTTGAGTGAAGAATTAGGGGCAGGGCAAGGTGTTCGGGAGCAATCGCGGGTTTAGTTTACTCGAGATATTATTTACGTTAATAATAATTGCAATTCTCACGAGTATTGCATTGCCTACGTATAATCATATTTTGCTTCATGCGCGTCGTATGGATGGTAAAATTGGTTTGCTTCAGTTGGCGGCTCAAATGGAACACGCGTGCCGCACTGTTTCAAAAGTTTCACCGGAAGGTTTTTATAAATTACTTATTCTGGAAAAAAATCCCGATTATTTTTTATTGGCAGCGTATCCCCTGAAATCTCAATTAAATGATAAAGTGTGCGGTGTGTTAGCGATAAATTCGCTGGGTCAAAAGGGAATATTACGAAATCATACGGTTGTATCTCAGCCATCTTGTTGGTAAGGAGTTGCTTTATGGAAGAAGAAAGAAGTCTCGTAGAGGGGAGGTTAATTTCTCGCGGTGGTTCTTCTTGGGTTTCTCATGGGATCTGGAGCGGAAAACAGGTTGCTATTAAAAAAATAAATCCTGATTCAGAAACTCAGATAATTAAAAATAGCCAAAAATTTATCACTGAAAAAACTATCCTTACTCTACTGGGTTCTCATCCTAGTATTATTCAATTACTTTACGCGATTGATGATAAGCGAACGTTGATACTAGAGGTTGGTGAAAGAGAGCTGCGTTCGCGATTATTTTCTGATAAAGCACAATTGGGGCCCGTTACTGTTGACTTACGCATGAAATATACAGTTCAAATTGCTGAAGGGGTAATTTATATCCAAAGTAAAAAAATCGCACATTTGGATTTGAATCTGGAAAATGTTGTAGTGATGCAGGGTGGTCAAACCGTAAAGATAATTGATTTTGAACGGGCTGTTCAGCTCAAACATTCGGAAGAGATTTATCAGGGTGAGTGTACTTTTGGTACGCCTGGTTATATGGCACCAGAGTGTCAATATGCGCAGTATGGGTTTAAAACGGATGTATGGTCTTTTGGCATAATGATGTGGGGGTTAATTGTTTATCAAGATCCAAGAAAACCACAAATTGATTATACACCACCCGACCATTTTCCAGAATGTGCACAAGATAAAATTGATTTTTTTCAATCGTTTTGGAAGCGGGATCCAATCGAGCGGCCCATTATGTCGTCTGATTTGATAAAACAGATAAAATCCTTTTTACCTACAGATCATCATGAACAAGAGGAGAGTAGCACAGGTAGTTCATGTACCAAGTGTTCCATTTTTTAATCAAGTCGAAAAAATTTTTCACGATAGAACAATAATTCTTCAATCGAATCTTTAATATCTTGTAACGCCAAATGCTGTTGCTTTTTCTTGAATTTTTGTAACTTTGGACACCAGCGTAACGCTAATTCTTTTACAGTGCTGACATCTAAATTACGGTAATGAAAATAAGCTTCTAGTGTTGGCATTAATCGCGCTAAAAATCGTCTGTCTTGGCAGATACTGTTCCCACAAATTGGGGATTTTTTGGAAGGGACAAAATGCTTCACAAATTCTAAAGTCATTTTTTCCGCTTCACTTGCTGTAACTCGACTGGCTCTCACACGATCAATTAGACCGGATTTTTTATGTTGACGCTGATTCCATTTGTCCATAGCATCCAATTTTTCATCGGATTGATGAATCGCTAAGACAGGACCTTCGGCAAGAATATTTAGATGAGAATCAGTGATGATGGTAGCAATTTCTAAAATGACATCATTTTGGGTATCGAGCCCGGTCATTTCCAAATCTAACCAAATCAGGTTATTGTCACTGACTGTCATAGTGCAATCCTCAAAAGGGGTAATAGTAACATGATTCAATTTATTACTGCGCTGAGTTTTTTTGTATTTGCTTATCTGTTGGGATCTATCCCTCTCGCTATTGTCGTTTCGAAATTAACGGGGTTGCCTGATCCTCGAAAAGCAGGTTCAGGAAATGCCGGCGCAACCAATATGTTACGCATAGGCGGAAAAAAATTGGCTGCCATTGTGTTGTGCGGTGATTTTTTAAAAGGACTTGTGGTTGTTGTTTTAAGTAAATATTTTCTGATGCCGATGTATGTTGGCTGGATAGGTTTAGCCGTTGTTTTGGGTCATGTCTTTCCTGTTTTTTTTCGTTTTAAGGGTGGCAAGGGTGTTGCAACGGGTGCAGGTGTATTAGTCGGCATGATCTGGTCGATTGGAATTATTGTTATTTTGTGCTGGGTTTTAGTGGTTTTGCTGTCGCGTTATTCTTCGTTGGGTGCAGTGGTTGCATTATGTGTAACGCCATTTTTGGTTGAATGGTTAGCGCCGGAATATCTTGAGCCTGTAGTGGTGATAATTCTTTTGATTCTCTGGCGACATCAAGATAATATTAGGCGTCTAATAAAAGGGACTGAAACCAAAATCGGTAAATCACGAACATGAAAGGAGTTAAAATATGCGCCTCAAAGCGTTGTTATTAGGAGTTGTTTTTTGTGTATGTTCATTTTCACTATTCGCTGCTGATGGTGATCCGGCTGGTCAAGTTATCATCGTTGCAGGCCCTTTTAGAATTCTTCACGCCAATAATGTTTCAGTCACCCCTCGACGAGGTGATACTTTTTACAGTGGCGATACATTGATCACAGGAAGAAAGGGAACGGCGCAAGTTCGTTTTACAGATGGTGGTGTAATGGCTTTGACTGAAAACAGTCAAATCAAAGTCAATGAATACCATTATGAAAAAAATTCTTCTTCCGATAAAAGTGTTGCAACCTTAATAAAAGGTGGTTTTCGTGCATTAACAGGTTTAATTGCCAAAGAAGAGCCATCTTCTTATAAAATTCAAACGCCAGTTGCTGTGATCGGTGTGCGAGGAACAAATTTGGGTGCAGTGTTAGCACGGGGCAAACTTTTCACCGGTGTGTGGAAAGGAAATATTATTGTTGAAAATACCAAGGGAACGATTCAATTAGGTGAAGGTAATGACTATAACTATTCTGAAGTCAGCCCTAATCAAGCACCTGTTGGATTACTACATCCGCCAGCTGAATTAGCCGGAAATTGCTTGGCAGAACAACGCCAACCGCAACAACGGTAGAGGTTCATGCGCGTTGTCCAAATTTCGGATACGCATCTTTATGCAGATCCCTCACAGACTTTGCTGAAATTAAATACACAGCAAAGTCTGGAGGCGGTAGTCGAATTACTTCATGCTGATCCCAGAAAACCCGATGTGATTATTTTAACGGGTGATCTGTCTCAAGATAATTCAGGCAAAGCGTATGAAAGAATTTTAGATATCTTTGCTGGTTTCCTCTGTCCAATTTATTGGATTCCTGGGAATCATGATGAGCCTGCATTATTGGCATCGACTTTCGCTATATCAAAATTTAAATCAGAAAAAGTATTTTCAATAGAAAATTGGTTTTTTGTATTATTAAATTCTCACTATCCTGGGCATGTGTCTGGATTACTGAGTCGAGCTGAATTATCTCGCTTAGAGCATTACTTGCATGAACATTCGGGTAAAAATACGCTGATTTTTTTACATCATCCTCCGCTTCCGCTGGGTTCAGCATGGTTGGATCAGTCGCGATTAATTAATGGCGATGCGTTGTTTAATATTGTTGATAAACATTCCGGTGTACGTGCAATATTATGTGGTCATGTACATCAAGCGTATGAAGCACATCGTAAGAGTGTTTCTATTTTGTCTGCGCCTTCTACGTGTATTCAATTTTTACCACACAGTCAAAAATTTGCGTTAGACACGTTAGCGCCGGGATATCGCTGGCTTGAATTACACTCAAGTGGAACATTTAAAACGGGTGTAGAGCGTGTGAAGGATTTTGAAAGTACGGTAGATTTCACGGCGGAAGGGTATTAATTAATGGGTATTATATAATTCGTCTTTCCATGACCAATGTAAGATGTTACGCGTGTGGGAATATGTTTGTCTTTGATGAAAACTTCTAATTCAGCTTGAATCAATTTTCTTTCATTTACATCGTTATGCATAAAATCACCCAACACCAATGCTTTGATATGCGCAAACAATCCCGCTTGCTCTAATTGAATTAACATACGACGAATCTTATACGCTGGCTCGTTTAATTCTTCGAGAAATAAAATTTTATTATCTGTTTTAATTTGATAGGGCGTACCTAATGTGCTGGCAATAATAGATAAATTTCCACCCGTGAATTTTCCGGATAAATTTAACAGTGGAGGAGGGATGAGTGTATTTTCAAATAAATTTTTCACGCGTTTCACAGATTCATTATCAATTTCATTCATCGCTGTTTGTCGTGCATTTGGTCCATGATAGGTTGTCCAACCCCATTTTTGGGTGAAAAAAAGATGCAATGCAGTGATATCGCTGAAACCTAAAAATAATTTAGCGTGGGAAGGCTTTTTAGCCGCTGATAAATAAGGCAATAATTCACTCGCGCCTGACCCGCCGCGAAGACACCAGATAATATTGCTGTCATGATTTCGTAATGCGGTATTAAGATCTTTAAATCGATTTTCAGCGGTATTTGATAAAAAGGCATGCTCACCTAAAAGGTACTGCCCAAAGCGTGCTTGATATCCCCATGATTTTAACATCTGATCAATATGTTCTAATTCGGCAGGATTTTTGATTTTTCCTGCCGGCGCAATAATTTCAACAACAGGGTAAGTCCTATTGAGCATCATTGTTTGGTGGCAACTCCGTATTTTTGGGGCGTCTAAATCCACCTCGTCTCATATGTCGGCGACGTCGTTTAGGACGTGGATTTGGATAAGAAGGTGGCGCAGGAATCAATTCCCCCTGCATGATTTCACGACTCTGATTTTCATGAGGGGGTGTCGGCTGAACAATGTTTTCTTGTGAAACAGGAGGGGCTGCCTCGAATTGTTGTTGAGAAGGCTTCGGTCCGCGTGATTTATGGTGATGACGTTTTTTATGGCGGTGATGTGGCGGTTTGTGTCGGGACGGTTTTGCCTGTGAAAATTGTGGTTGTGGGGTTGAAATTTCTGCCTTTTGTGAAGGATTTTTCTCTTCTTCACTAGGTTTGCCAAAGAGCGATTTGAAAATTCGACTCATCACACCTTTTTCTTCTTTTTTAGATGCCGAGGGATGGGGTTGTGTAATTGAAATCGATTTAACCGCGGGTTCTTCGTGCGATCGTCTATCTTTCTTTTCCGTAGAATGTGTTACGACATTTTGTGATTCTGGTGTAAACGTAACTTCATAGCTTTTAATGGATTCTTTTTGTCCTGCATCACCAGTTCTAATGCGATCAATTCTATAATGTGGTGACTCCATGTTTTCGTTAGGAACAATTAATACGCGAACGTTATGGCGTTCTTCAAGACTGGAAATATTGCTGCGTTTTTCGTTTAATAAAAAGGCGCCTATGGAAACTGGAACGAGGGCGTGAACTTCAGCGGTGTTGTCCTTCATTGCTTCTTCTTCAATTAATCGAAGAATAGATAACGCTACAGAAGGAACAGCACGAATACTGCCATGGCCTTTGCAACGTGGACAGTTTTGTTGAGTCGCTTCACCTAACGAATTACGCAAACGTTGGCGCGACATCTCTAGCAAACCAAAACGAGAAATTCGACCAATTTGTACACGAGCGCGATCGGCTTCCAATGCAACACGTAATCTATCCTCAACTTCACGCTGATTTCGACTTGAATTCATGTCAATAAAATCAATGACGACCAGCCCACCAATATCTCGTAAACGCAATTGACGGGCGATTTCATCGGCGGCCTCAAGATTAGTATGCAAAGCAGTTTCTTCGATATCTCCACCGCGAGTGGAGCGACTGGAGTTAATGTCGATGGAAACTAGCGCTTCTGTTCTGTCAATGACAATCGCGCCGCCTGAGCGTAAACGTACTTCATTATGAAGTGCAGCTTCAATTTGGCTTTCGATTTGATATCGAGAAAAAAGAGGAATATTGCTTTTATATAGTTTTACGCGGTTGATAAAGTCAGGTCGAACTAATTGTAGATGTTCTTGAACTTTGGTAAAGACTTCATCGTTATCAACAAGAATTTCATCGATATTATCACGCAAGTAGTCCCGAATAACCCGTACGATAATGTTGCTTTCTTGGTGAATTAAAAAGGGTGCAGATTTTGTGTTATATGCTTCTTGTATGGCTTCCCATAGTTTCAATTGAACACTGAGATCCCATTGTAGTTCCTCAGAGCTTTTGCCGACGCCAGCGGTTCGGATAATAACGCCCATGCCTTCAGGTAAATTTAGGTTTGCAATAACCTCACGCAATTCTTGACGTTCTTCACCTTCAATACGGCGAGAAATTCCACCGGCTTCCGGATTATTTGGCATCAAGACTAAATACGAGCCAGCTAAGCTAATAAACGTTGTAAGGGCAGCGCCTTTATTGCCGCGCTCTTCTTTATCGACTTGAACCATCAATTCTTGGCCTTCCGATACGCGTTCACGTAAAGAAGCACCTGGTTTCAAATAATGTTCTGCGATTTCTTTAAAGGGGAGGAAGCCGTGACGCTCAGAGCCATAATCAACAAATACGGCTTCTAAGCTGGGTTCGATACGTTTTATTGTGGCTTTGTAAATATTTGATTTTTTCTGTTCTTGGTCTGGTCGTTCGATAAATAAATTGTCGAGTGTTGTACCGGTCAAAATGGCTACGCGGAATTCTTCATGGCTACCGTCACCAGAGATCGCGCCGTTCATCAGCATTTTCGGCATGATATATATCCTCTTCTATGGATGTAATCCACACAAGGGACAACCTTAGGCGGCTCGCGTCGTGGCAAGCACCGCGCAAATGACTCGCTTACGTAAAGCGTGTCTAGAAATCTTTCAATTTTTTCGTGAAACTTGTGCGTTTCCTAATATTGCCTCTTGGGGCTAAACTAAGGCGATTCTAACAGTATTTTGGGGTTTGGCAATGGGTAAAGTGATGAATGATGAAGCTTGGATGCGATTTGCCATTGTTTTGGCAAAACAGGCAGAGTTTAGGGGGGAGGTCCCGGTAGGGGCCGTCGTCGTCTACGAGAATAAAATCATAGGCAGGGGATTTAATTCGCCCATTTCGCGAAGTGATCCAACAGCCCATGCAGAAATCATGGCGCTCAGAGCGGCTGCAAAAAAAATCGGTAATTATCGATTAACGGGGGCTGTCTTGTATGTTACGTTGGAACCGTGTGCGATGTGTATGTCTGCCATGGTGCACGCTCGCATAACGCGTTGTGTATATGGAGCCCATGATCCCAAGAAATCACAAAATATTACCAACCATGATGTAAAGCGGGATGGTGGAGTTTTAGCTGAGGAAGCAGGGGAATTATTGAAGAGTTTTTTTAAGGAGAGACGCTGATGTTGAAAGTGATTGTTCCAGTACTTGCTATGGTATTTCTGGGTACCGCGTATGCGCAAGACACAAAATCAGAGCCCAAATTTGTGATGACACAACCCCTTGCCGCCGCACTTCAACCCGTGAACGGAAAAGTGATTGATACAAAAATCTATGGAAACGTAACGGTTGTGCGCGCAAAAGTCATGGGGGCAGATCACAGCGAGGCTTTTTTTATTATGGCAAAAAATCGCATATTTAATGTCGATGATTATGCGAATCTTTCTCAGTTAAATATAAAATCCCAAGTGAATTATGCGCAACTCGCACAGAAGTTTCCGAATATCGGAATCTGGCCAGGTAATCATACATTTCCCAAAAATGAAGAATTAGCCGGTGGAATTACCCAGCTAATTTTTACATATTCACTGTTAAATGGCTGCCATGCGTGTGAATTAGCGGGAATTGCGAATGTCGGATTTAATTTTGACAAAGACGGAAATTACATTGGTCAGCAATTATTATCATTATCTCCGCCGCCGATTAGCACATCACCTGATAAGTAATTTTTCTCGAAAAGCATTGATGGTCGCACTATAATTTTCTGTATTAAAAATCGCAGAGCCTGCAACGAAAATTGAAGCACCAGCTTTTGCAACTGTGGAAATATTATCTAATTTTATGCCGCCATCAACGGCAATGGGAATCTGTTTTTTATGTTTATCTAAAATAGCTTTTGCTTTTTTGATGTTTTCCACGCTTTCAGGAATAAAGGCTTGGCCTGCAAAACCCGGATTAACAGACATCAGTAATATTTCATCTAGATGATCTATATAATCCTCGAGATATTTGAACGGCGTATTGGGATTAATGGCTAATCCTGCATTGCATTTATGTTTTTTAATTAAGTCTAAACTGTGTTGAATATTTTCTGTCGCTTCGGGATGAAAAGTAATAACGCTGGCGCCCGCTTTTGCAAAATCTTCTATGAGCCTATCAACGGGGTTTGTCATGAGGTGAACATCAATCGGTGCGTCAATACCATAATTTCGCAAGGCTTTGCAGACCAATGGGCCGACAGTGAGATTTGGAACGTAGTGATTATCCATGACATCAAAATGAATTCGGTCAGCGCCTGCATGAAGAACGTTTTTACATTCTTCCCCTAAATTTGCAAAGTTAGCAGAAAGAATAGATGCGGAAAGTAAATAAGTCATTGTATGATAGGCCTTTTCCATGGAACATTTTCTTTAAGGATACCGAAGATGAAAGCGAAAAAGAAGCGTGTAAAAGTAAAACGCTTGTTTCGATCCGCGAAACAGGAATTAAAACATGTTAAGACCTATCCTAGTGCCCAAGCAGATTCGTCGGCGTATCGATTAGCTTTTATTGATCAAGATTTTTTACTTCGACGAGAATTGCGTGCAGTTCGTTTGCAGCTCGAATTGCTCAAACCTGAATTAATTCAACACGATGCTAAAATCAAAGCTACTGTCGTAATTTTCGGAAGTGCGAGAATTCCTGAGCCCGCGGTGGCTAAAAATCGTTTAGAAATTTCGCGTGCATTATTATTAAAAGAACCGAATGATATTTTATTGCAGCAAAATGTTCGTATAGCAGAAAGCTTGGTTAAAAAAAGCCACTATTATGATGAAGCACGAAAATTAGGGCGATTGATTTCTACGGAAGGAAAAGATGAATTCGGGAATCCCTATGTAGTTGTTACGGGTGGTGGCCCTGGAATTATGGAGGGTGCAAATCGTGGCGCACATGATGTGCACGCAAAAAATATTGGTTTAAATATCGTTCTTCCGATGGAGCAGGGACCGAATCCCTATATTACACCTGAATTTTGCTTCCAATTTCATTACTTTGCCATTCGCAAAATGCATTTTTTAATTCGTGCAAAAGCGTTGGTAATTTTTCCGGGTGGCTACGGAACGCTGGATGAGTTATTTGAAACCTTAACATTAGTTCAAACTAAAAAAATTGAACGCATGCCCATTGTTTTAGTTGGTAAAGATTATTGGCAACGAATCATTAATTTTCAGGTCATGGTGGATGAAGGAACCATCGATCAACACGACCTGAAATTATTTACGTTTGTTGAAAATGCAGAAGAAGCTTGGAAAGTGATCCAAGAGTTTTATACACATTCCTCCTCACAGCCAATCTAATAATGCTTTGGCGAAAGGCTCGGGTGAGAGCTCAGGGAAAAAGGCAATTCCTGAACCGACATCAACAGCAGTGAATTCCTGTAAATTATTTCTTGCCCATGCTAGCGTATCACTACTTCCCACAAAGCCGGGTTTTACGTAAGGCATTAATTTACGAATAGGTGTTTTCATCAACCAAGTAGAATAACGTTCAATAAATGGAATAGCAGTGCTTTTGGGATTAACGTAAGGATTGTCCAGCATCGTACGAATATAGACTTCTCGGCTCTCTTTAGTCGAATACATTTTAGCGTAATAGTCCATGGCTTCTTTAGATAATTTATTCATGCGAGAATCACGGAGAATTTTTTCAATTTGGTGGCTATTCTCATCAATATATTTCTTTTTTAATTCATCAGGATTATTTTTTGCGAGTGCACTGATTTCTTGGAGTACAATCGGAATGTCCAGCAGATTTTTTTTAAGATGTAAATACGGGTCGGCAAAAACAAGGCCATTAATACGATCAGAATGTCTTTCAGCGTACGCAAAGCCAATGATGGAAGCCCAACCATACATGACGAGTGTAATGTTGGTGAGATCTAATCCTTCAATAAACGCTTCTAAATAAAAAAGATAATCGTTTGTGTCGTAATCGATCTTGGGCTTATCAGATTCGCCCATTCCTACAAAATCCATAGCAATGCAGCGTGCTTTTTGAGCAAGAGTAGGAATTATGTAGCGCCACATATAGCTCGACGAGGATAACCCATGTAGAAACAAAACATTTTTTCCTTTACCTTCTTCAAGATAATGAATATTGACACTGCGAGTGGGAAGTAATTTTGATTCCATAATTAAAACTGCTCCTTGCTATCAGTTAACTTTTTCAGCATTCAATAATGCTTGTTTACGCCTGAGTAATTTACCTTGAGTTTCTCCAAAATAGCCACCCAAATTATTTTTACCGACAACACGGTGGCAAGGAATCGTAACAGGAAGTGGATTGGCTTTACAGGCTTGACCAATAGCACGTGGGTGAGAGTGTAATTTTTTTGCGAGATCTGAATATGTTACCGTTTTGCCGGGCGGAATTTTTAAGAGTTCCGCCCACACACGTTTTTGAAAGTCTGTTCCGTTGAGGTTACTTATCTGTATTTTCGGAGGCATTGTCAGACTTCCGTTTTGACAATTTTTCTTTAATACGTGCAGCACGTCCACTTAATTCACGTAAGTGATACAGTTTTGCTTTTCTTACATCACCACGGCGGACAACTTTAATGGAAGAAATCAACGGACTGTGTGTTTGAAAAACACGCTCAACACCTTCGCCATACGAAATTTTACGCACAGTGAATGCTGAGTTTAATCCACGATTACGTTTTGCAATCACAATTCCTTCAAACGCCTGTAAACGTTCGCGGTCGCCTTCTTTAACTTTGACTTGAACGGAAACCGTATCGCCAGTGCGAAATGTCGGAATACCAGAACGTAATTGAGCGGTTTCAATTGCATCAATAATTTTACTCATTTTTACTACTCCTCTTTAACAAATCGGGTCGCTTTAGTGTTGTTTTCAATAAAGCTTGTTCTTTACGCCATTTTAAAATGGTTTGATGATTTCCGCTTAGCAAAACCTCTGGTACGCGTTGGCCATCGATTTCCTCAGGTCGTGTGTAATGCGGATAATCCAGCAAGCCATCACAAAATGAATCCTGTGAAGCAGATTCTGGATCCCCCAATACTTCTGGTAACAATCGTGTTACTCCATCAATCATTACCATTGCTGCAAATTCGCCACCACTTAATACATAGTCACCAATAGACCATTCTTCATCGATGTCATGTTCAATCAATCGTTCATCGATGCCTTCATAACGACCACAAATCAAAATTAACTCAGCCTGTTTTGTAAAATGCTGTAGCGCATTTTGTGTGATTAATTTTCCTTGCGGAGATAAAAAAATCACTTTGCCGCCATTATTTTTTTTTATCTCTTTAAGTGTTGACCGTAATGGTTGCACTTGCATTACCATCCCAGGACCACCACCGTAAGAGCGATCATCTACTCGGCCTGTTTTATCCTCTGTAAAATCTCGTGGATTCCAAAGATTTACGTTGATATGTTTATTTTTTTTTGCGCGACCCACAATGCCATAGTCGAGCGCTGAAAACATCTCGGGAAAAAGCGTAAGAACATCAATCTTCATGCCAATCTACCCGCATTATTTTTTCAGCCAAATCAATTTTTATAATATAATTATTGAATAAAAACGGAATTAATATTTTTTTTCTGTCTTCTTTGTTTTCAACGCTCATAATATCGTTAGCGCCTGTGTTAAAGATTTCCGTCACTTCACCCAAATACTGATTTTCTTGGTTATATACGTTTAAGCCAATTAAATCTGTCCAGTAATACTCATGTTCTTTTAACGGAGGTAACTGATTACGCTCAATCCAAAGTTCAGTATTAACATCCGGTTTTTCTTTTTCATCAAACAAAGCAATCACTTTATTGCCCAATTTCTCACATTTTAAAACAGCTAGTGATTTTTTATTGTTATCGTACCATGGCAAATATTTAATAATATTTGTCGCTGGTTCTGTTAAAGAGTGAATCTTCACAAAGCCTTTAATTCCGTGAGGGCGACCGATCTTTCCGACAAGGACCCAGTGATTAGTTTGCAGCTTTTTCATGCTCTTTTAACAAGTGCGAAACGCGCTCAGATAATTGAGCTCCTTTTGAAATCCAGTGGTTCACGCGATCTTTTTCAACGTGCAAACGAATCTCCCCGCCTGTTGCCATAGGATTAAAATAACCGATGCGTTCTGAGTTTCTACCGTCTCTCGGATGGCGACTGTCAGTCACAACAATAGTGTAAAAGGGACGTTTTTTTGCGCCGCCACGTGATAATCGAATTGTAAGCATCTAACCTCATTCCTCTGTTTTATGTAAAAAGACTGCGAATTCTACGTGAAATCGTGTGGGTTGCAAAGTCTTCTTTTGCACCTTAGACTGCCATTCTGAATGGATAGGAGGGTAAGTAACTATGGGAGCACAACCGCAATCGCAACAGCAGGGTGACAATTCGCTTGCAGCCCTCTGGATTACGGTTTTCTTTGTTGCCGCATTGGCCGCCGTTATCTATCTTTTTCGCTATCAATTGTCGTGGTTTTTGATTCAAGTGAAGTACCTTGAGATTTCATTCGTAAGTTTATTTCTATCGGATACCGTTCCCATTGTTAAAGCGTTAGGGGGAATGCGTCCCTCCAGTATCAATAGCATAGAGCAAGTAGGGACTATTTTAACTCTGGTAGGGAACTATATTCGTTACCCATTTTGTGCAATCTTGGCTATTTTATCGGGAGTTTTGTTGTTTGGTCACCCGGCTTTACGATTTAAGCATATCTATACAATGAAAACGCTTTATGAGCAGGAGAAATATAATTGGCCTCAAGTGATGCCTGTTGAGAAAGTCAATTTAGTTAAAGAACCCATTGAAAAAGGTCCTTGGGCGATGTCGTTGACGCCAATGCAGTTTGCTAAAAAGTATCGACTACTTTACGAAGAGCGTGAAGTAGGTGCTAAGCCTCAATTGGGCGAAAGCCGTGGAAGAATCAACGTGGGCTTGATGCGATCTGAGGCACACCAGGCTTTTGCACTGCAATTAGGTGCAAATTGGCAGGGTGTTGAGCGTTTGCCTATGCATGTGAAAGCGTTATTTGCGGTATTTGCATGCCGTGCAAATCGAGATCAAGAGAATGCCAAATTTATTTTGGATAATATTGCGCGCTCATCCTCATCAGGTTCGTTAGATTTTTCAATGGTTGAAGAAATTTTGAATAAATATAAAGATACTGTGTTAATTAAGCGTGTAATCGAAAAACATGCGTTTGTGACGACTGTGATGGCATCGATGTTGGATTTAGCCAGACAAGATGGTGTATTAGCGTCAGCCGATTTTTTATGGTTAAAAATTGTGGATAGACCGATGTGGTTTATGTTGAATGCCGTTGGACGTCAAACACCACCTACGGAAGTAGCCGGTGCATTTGCGCATTGGTTAGCTGAGAAAAAGCTGGGACATCGCATTAGTGTTCCCATGGTCGAAGAAGCAGTAAAAGCATTAGAGGCAGCATTAAAGGAAAGCATTTATGTTCCAGATGAGGAACAATAGTCATGGCACAATATAAAGCACGTGGTTTACAGCAACGACACGAACAAGATCAGCGGCAATTAATTCGTGATACACGAACATTGCTGCAACGGTTTGTCGATTTTTATGATAATCCTGCGAGTGTGTTCATTCTGATTTTTGGATGCGCCATCATTGGATTTTTTATGCCGGCATTGGTGGATCTGATGTTTTTAATTGGCACGCTTTCTTTTTTTGGTGCTTACTTTCGTCGAACCAGTTTACCTTTTCGTTTGCCACTAAGTTCACATTTGCCAGATTACAATGATTTATTACCAGGAACAGGTAAACCTCGTTTAGGACGGGGTATTAGTTTTTTTGGTAATGACATCGAAACGAAAGAAGAATTATGGTTTAACAACGAGGATTTACGAACTCACGTCTTAATTTTTGGTTCAACCGGAAGTGGTAAAACTGAAGCATTAGTTTCATTAGCCTACAATTCACTGCTTCAAGGAAGTGGTTTCATTTACATCGACGGTAAAGGTGATAACGCATTATTTTATAAAATTTTTAGCATGGTTCGTTCCATGGGACGAGAAGATGACATGTTGTTAGTCAATTTTATGACAGGTGCGCGAGATATTGTTGGTCCTCAATTAACGCGTATTTCGAATACGATGAATCCTTTCGCCAGTGGTTCATCAAGTATGTTGTCACAATTAGCGGTGAGCATGATGGATGCAAGCAGTGCATCAGCTGATGGTGATATGTGGAAAGGTCGTGCAATCGTATTCGTTGAATCTTTAATGAAAGTTTTGGTGTATATGCGTGATAAGGGCCATTTATTATTGGATGCCAACACAATTCGTAACTATTTTATTCTTGAACGTCTTGAAGCCATGGCAATGGATAAACAATTTATTCGAGATAATGCAGAGCCTGTTGATTTATCTGATGCACCAACAACTGTATTAGAGCCCATTATTAACTATGTAATTAACTTACCAGGTTATGACAAATCTCGAAAAGGAAAACAGGTTTCGCAAGTATTAGAACAGCACGGATTTATTACGATGCAGTTAACCCGTGTGTTTGGATCGTTTGCTGATACATATGGTCATATTATGCGAACAAATTTGGCTGAAGTGGATTTTAAAGATATTGTTTTAAATCGTCGTATTTTGGTGGTGTTATTACCCGCATTGGAAAAATCTCCGGACGAATTAGCAAACTTAGGAAAAATTATTATTGCGTCATTGAAAGCCATGATGGCAGCAGGATTAGGTGATACCGTAGAAGGTGAATACCGTGATTTAATTAAACGAAAACCAACGAATTCTCCTACGCCATTTGTTTCGATTATGGATGAATACGGTTATTACGCCGTAAAAGGTTTTGCTGTAGTTCCTGCTCAGGCACGTTCGCTAGGATTTTCTGCGGTATTTGCCGGACAAGATTTACCTGCATTCCAAAAGGCGTCTAAAGAAGAAGCGGCATCTATTGGTGCTAATACCAATATTAAAATTTGTATGAAGCTAGAAGATCCCACAGAAACATGGGAATTTTTCATGAAATCTGCGGGTGAAGCGTATGTGACGAAAGTTGATGCATTCCAAACGCGGCCGGACAGTATTTTTAATACCTATATGGATACGCGAAGCTCTTCTGCTGAAAAACGTTCCCGAATTGATTTGTTGGATTTGAAAGAACAAGGAGTGGGTGAAGCCCACATTTTATTTAAGTCACGTATTATTCGCGCAAAAATGTTTTATGCTGATCCAACACCGACGAAATCATCTCGTTTAAATCAGCTTTTAAAGGTTGCGCCGCCCAGTGAAGATGTCTTGCTGGAAATGGAAGCGCGTCGAGAGAAGTTTAAAGCGGTTGCTCAAAAACAAAGTTATTATTCAAAAGGTGTCGCACCCAGTGATGAAATTAATACCATTGTTCAAGACTTAACTGAAAGTGGGATTGAAGATCCGATTGAACGTGGAATCTCAGCGTTATTAGCGCATTTTAATCGTGCACATGGTACGCGAGCACCTGAAGTTGAAGAAGTGGATGTTGATCTCTCTAAGCTTAATATGTTTACTAAATTAAGAGTGATTGAATCGGATAAGCGTTTTATTATTACTGATGATATGGAGCGCTTTGGTCAGCCGTTATTAAGCAAGAAAAAAACACATGAATTCGTGGTTTCACTCGAACGCGCCGCTGGAAAAGCTGACAAGTATTCATTAAGTATAGCCGATGAGGTTGTGAAGGATATCGAAAGTGCAACTGTGTATCCGCCGATTATTCAAGATAAAATTACTGCTTCTGAGTTAACTAGTGTGATTAATGAGTTAGTGAAAAGCATTATCAAGGAACGTGAAAATGCAGAAAAAGGAAGCACTACTACCTAGCGTATTCATCACGGGCGCGAAATCAGGGCTGGGGAAAGTAACAGCAGAGCATTTTTTATCTTTGGGTGCTCGAGTTTTTGCCGCAGATATTGATAATTGTGATGTGACTAATTTTTCTACGGTTTCAAAATTTGTTGATTCACTTCCTGAAATTCCGCGTATTTGGGTCAATTGCGCAGGTGTTGTTCATGCGAAACGTGTGATTAAAATGTCGCCTGACGAATTTAAAAATATTATTAATATTAATTTGATTGGAACGTTTAATGTAATTAAGTGTGCGGTAAATAAGTTATCGTCTCTAGAAGAAATCCAAAATGGTGAACGTGGAGTAATTATTAATACTGCATCGATCGCTTCGTCCGAAGGTCAGGTTGGGCAAGTCGCGTATTCCGCATCTAAAGCGGGTGTTGTAGGCATGACTTTGCCACTTGCAAGAGAACTAGCTTCATTGGGGATTCGTGTGGTGACAATTGCACCTGGTGTAATGGATACACCGATGTCGAATCAAATTTCAGAAGCCGTCAAAAATAATTTAATTAATAACGTACCGTTTCCTAAACGTTTAGGAAAGCCTCAAGAGTTTGCGCTGTTAGTTCAACATATTGTTGAGAATCATTATCTTAATGGTGAAGTAATTCGATTAGACGGTGCGCTTCGAATGGCAGCAATATAAATTATTGTTGAGAAAATAAATATGGCAACAAAATCCCAACCAAAGCTTAATTTATTATCCCCTCCAAATGTTCCAAAGTAAGAAAATACGGTTAATCCGAGTAAATAGGGGATTAACCACTTTGCTGTATTTTTTGTAGCCTTCGTTCGTAAATGTTTTTGTGAGCGTAGTTGATACAAGAAAACTGCTGCGCCAATTAATACCGTTACCATGAGACGCCACACTGTTTCCCAACCTGTCCAAAATACCAATAAATTACAAATATAAAATCCCAGTAGCGCAAAAAGATTTCCGCACGGTAATTCAAACGCGTTTTTAGTGGTTAACTGTTTGCGCAATGGAATTAATGCAAGCGGACCTATACTGTAAGAAATCACAAAGCACGACACAATAAATCCCATCATTTTTTGCCAGGTTGGAAAGGGTAGAAATAAAAATAAACCAATTAAATAATTGCAAATCAAGCCTCTCCAAGGAACACCGCTCTTGTTAAGGTGTGCAAAAAAATCAGGGAAAAATCCTATTTTTGATAACGCATAATTTACGCGACTTGTTGCTCCGGTGTAAATAAACGCTGTTCCAAATGGGGAGATAATCGCGCCAATGTAAATAAATACAATTAACCAGGTCAGTTGTAATGCATCTGCAATGGCAGCAAAAGGACCGGTTGTTTTTGCGCCAAAATTTAAATGTGCCCAACCGTTCGCAACATCACTTCCATCAAGACTTCCAATGAACGCCACTTGGAGTAATACATATATAATGGCACAAATAAATACCGAACCTAAAATCGCAATCGGTAATGCTTTTTTAGGATTTTCAGCTTCGGCTGCCATTTGAATGGCAGGGCTATTTCCAATGTAAGAGAACACAACACCACCCAGTGGTAGAGCAGCGAGAACACCGTGCCATCCATAAGGTAAAAAACCATTGAAATGATGAAAATTATTAACATTAAAATGGACTAATAATAACGTTGTTAAGACAATTAATGGCACAGCGAGTTTCACGATTACAAATCCTGAGCTTAAACGGCTAAATAATTTTGCACCGAACTGATTAATGTACACCATGAAAAACATTAAAAAAGCTGCGGTAAAAAAGCCTTTGTGTGTGAGCACCGTTGCATGATGAACGCGTTGCACTAAAGAAGGAAAATATTCAGCGGTATATTTTAAAAGCGCTAATGTTTCAATGGGCGCAACTACGACACTCGAAACCCATACTAACCAACCTACGGTAAAGCTCATTAGTGGGCCATGGCTTTTTTCAGCATATTGAACCATGCCGCCAGCAACAGGGGAGTTGGCAGCCAGCTCTGCGAACGCAAATCCAATGACAGTCATTAATATTGCGCCCACTACCCAAGCAAGTACTGCTGCAGGACCTGAAATTTTTGCGACGTACATTGGGCCAAACAACCAACCGGATCCCATGATTCCGCCAATTGCCGTAAATAATAACGCATAGATACTGATTGAGCGTTTAAATGCCATAACGAGATCCTTTGTGAGGGAAAATAAATGTCATAACTTAAGATAGGTGTCAGTGCCGAGAATTTTTTCACGCTCATCAAAACTGGTTAATTCTTTATCTATTTCCATAGAATTACCTGTTTTATGAATAACGCCAAGTGTTTTTTGCATGGCTTTGATAGCCGCGCGTTGTAGATCCGAAGGAACAATGACGATACTAAATCCTAATGATTCTAATGTCTTGAGTGGAACAACTGGCGTTTTACCGCCGTGAAACATATTAATTAATTTAAAGCCCTTAATTTTTACTGCAATTAATTCAATCTGTTCAAGAGAAGTAGGGGCTTCGATAAAAATCATGTCTGCGCCGGCATTTTGATAGGCGAGTGCTCTGTCTATTGCTGAATCAATATTTTCTGCGCCAATTGCATCAGTTCGGGCGATGATTAAAAAGTCTGGATTTTTTTTGGATTGCTGAGCCACTTTAATTTTATGGCACATTTCTTCTTTTGAAATCAGTGTTTTGTTATCCAAATGGCCACAGCGTTTAGGAAAAGTTTGATCTTCGATGTGAATACCTGCCACGCCAATATTTTCAAATTCTCTGACTGTGCGAGCCATATTAATAGCATTCCCGAAGCCGGTATCAGCATCGGCGATGACAGGAAGTTGAGTGACACTGACGATGTGTGAAACTTGTGTGATGATTTCACTGAGGGTTAAAAGTCCTAAATCAGGGTAGCCAGCACTTCGGGCGATAGCACCTCCGCTAGCATAAAGAAGGGGAAAGCCTGCTTGTTTTGCAAGAAGTCCTGAGAGGCCATCATAGACGCCAGGTGCTACGAGTGTCTTTTTAACATTAAGGAGTTGTCGCATTTTTTGCACATTTTGCATCGTTATCGTCCCTAGTTCGCGTATAATCTCCGGGTTGAGGAGGAAATGCTGTGAGCGTGGTTTTGGCCCGTAGACCGAGTTCATCTTATTATCAAAGACCAGTGGTTGCAATTGGCAACTTTGATGGGCTGCATCTTGGACATCAAGCACTACTTCAAAAGGCGTCAGTTGTTTTAACGTTTGAACCTTATCCTCAAACGTATTTTCATCCAGAACGAATACTACCAAGATTAACGACATTGCGTGAAAAATCCCATTTTCTCGAAAAAATGGGACCCCAGGCATTGTATGCTCTGCCGTTTGATCAAAATACCGCGAAATTATTGCCAGATGATTTCATTCAAAAGATATTAATAAGTCAGTTACACGCTGAAAAAATTATTGTTGGCGAGGATTTTAGATTTGGTTATCAGCGTCAAGGCGATATCAATACCTTGAGAAATTATATTGATCTAGATGTTGTAAATCCTGTCTTATATCAACAAAAACGCATTAGTAGCACATGGGTACGGGAGTGTTTACAAACGGGTGATGTAAATACAGTAAAGGATTTGTTAGGCCGTTATTATTCTATAATAGGCCGTGTGGTGAAGGGCGATGGCCGCGGGCGACAAATGGGATTTCACACCGCAAATATTTCATTACAAAAACGCTTGCCACCATTACTGGGTGTTTATGCCGTTAACATCAATCATACTTTAAAGGGGGTAGCGAATATTGGTTCACGTCCAACCGTGGATGGAAGACGACACTTTCTTGAAGTTCATATTTTTGATTTTGATAAAGATATCTATGGCGAGTACATTGAAGTTGAGTTTGTCCATAAAATTCGAGATGAAAAGAAGTTTGATTCATTGAACGCTTTACAAGAGCAGATTAAACTAGATATCCAATTAGCCAGAGACTTATGACAATGGATTACAAACAAACACTAAATTTACCGACGACTGAATTTCCCATGAAAGCCAGTCTTTCCCAGCGTGAGCCGGAATTTTTAAGACAATGGGAAGAGAAAAAAATATATCAACAGATTCGTGAAGTACGAAAGAATCAAAAAAAGTTTGTATTACACGACGGTCCTCCGTATGCGAATGGCAATATTCATATTGGTCATGCGGTTAATAAAATTCTGAAAGATATTGTCGTCAAATCTCAAACGTTAGAAGGATGTGATGCGCCCTATATTCCGGGCTGGGATTGTCATGGATTGCCGATTGAATTAAACGTTGAGAAAAAATTTGGCAAGGCAGGTGAAAAATTAAACCCAACAGAATTTCGCCAGAAATGCCGTGAATATGCACAAGAGCAAGTGAATATTCAACGTAAAGAGTTTAAGCGACTGGGAATATTGGGTGATTGGGAAAATCCGTATTTAACCATGGATTTTAAATTCGAAGCGAATATCTTGCGCGCATTATCAAAAATTATTCAAAATAATCATCTGGTGCAGGGTTTTAAACCTGTTCATTGGTGTATTGATTGTCGTTCTGCATTAGCTGAAGCCGAAGTGGAATATCAAAACAAACAATCTCCCGCGATTGATATTAAATTCCGTGTTGTAGATTCAGATTGGATTATCCCTGTATGGACAACAACACCATGGACATTGCCAGCCAACGAAGCCGTTGCACTGAATCCAGATCATGTTTATGTTTTAGTCGATACAGGGGCTGAGAGATTAATTATCGTTAAAGCATTACTTGAAAGTTGTATGAATAGATTTGGCGTGAATAACTTCAAAATTATTCAAGAGCTGAAAAAGCCAGACTTAGAAAATTTAAAAGTTTATCATCCATTTTATGATAAAACCGTTCCTGTAATATTTGGTCACCATGTGACATTGGATACAGGTACTGGTGCTGTGCATACTGCACCCGCACACGGTATCGAAGATTATGAAGTGGGGCAGCATTATAAATTACCGATGAATAATCCTGTTGGTGATAACGGTTGTTTTGTAAATTCAACGCCTGTTTTTGCAGAGAAATTTATCTTCAAGGCCAATCAAGACATTATTGAACTTTTAAGAGAAAAAAATAATTTAATTTTTGAAGAAAAAATAGAACACAGCTATCCGCATTGTTGGCGACATAAAACACCCGTTATTTTTAGAGCGACGCCGCAGTGGTTTATCAGCATGGATAAAAATAAATTGCGTGATAATACCTTGACTGAAATTAAAAAAACACAATGGTTACCAGCGTGGGGTGAACAACGCATGGAAGGTATGATTCAAGACAGGTCGGATTGGTGTGTCTCGCGTCAACGACAATGGTGTGTGCCGATGGGATTGGTCGTGCATAAAGAAACCAAACAATTACATCCTGAAATGGCCAAGCTTACTGAGGAAATTGCACTTAAAATAGAACAGTCGGGAATTGAAGCATGGTACGAATGGAAATGTCCTGATAACAACTATGAAAAAATTAATGATACTTTGGATGTTTGGTTTGATTCAGGTGTGACACATTATGCGGTACTGCATGATCATCAAGCGGATTTATATCTTGAGGGCACTGATCAATATCGAGGTTGGTTTCAGTCATCATTATTAACGTCAGTTGCGATGAAAAATAAAGCGCCTTATAAAGAAGTTTTAACGCATGGTTTTACGGTCGATGAAAAAGGCCGCAAAATGTCGAAATCTATCGGCAATGTGGTTGCACCTGAAAAAGTGATCGGTACATTGGGTGCAGATATTTTACGCTTATGGGTGGCGGCGACCGATTATCGTTCAGAAATGGCGGTGTCTGATGAAATTTTGAAGCGCACGGGTGAAGCGTATCGCCGTATTAGAAATACCGCCAGATTTTTGCTCGCTAATTTGCACGACTTTAATCCTGCTGAAAATTTATTAGAATCATCAGATCTATTAAGCTTGGACGTATGGATTCTCCAAAAAGCCAAAGATTTACAAGCAAAAATTAAACAAGCCTATACGGAATATCAATTCCATATTATTTATCAAGAGTTGCATAATTTTTGTATTGTCGAGCTGGGCGGGTTTTATTTAGATATCATTAAAGACCGCCAATATACGATGCAAAAAAATAGTCAGGGCAGACGTTCTGCGCAAACTGCAATATTTCATATTTTAAATGCGTTGGTTCGGTGGATCGCGCCGATTTTGAGTTTTACGGCGGAAGAAATTTGGTCATTTATGCCCTTTGCTCAAGATATGCCTGAGTCGGTATTCCTAACAGAATATTATAATTTCCCAGAATTTACGGTAGATAATATTAACTTTGATAAATTAGTAGTGTTGCGTGAGAGTGTAAATAGGGAGTTAGAGAATAAACGTAATGAAAAAATTATTGGTTCAGGATTAGAAGCTGTTGTGCATATTCTTGCACCAGAAGAATATTATGCTGAATTAATTAAATTAAAAGACGAGTTGAGATTTGTATGGATTACCTCAGCAGCGACTATTGAAAAAGCATCTGAACTTAAAATTACGGTAACAGGTTTAGATTATAAGAAGTGTTCTCGATGCTGGCATCGACGTGAGGATGTTGGATACGATAAATCGCACTCTGATATTTGTACGCGTTGTGTAGATAATTTGCCTGAAGGTAAAGGAGAAGTGAGACAGTATGCCTAAATTGCACTATGCACGTTGGTTATTGTTAAGTTTTTTAGTGATTGTATTGGATCAACTTTCAAAGTGGTATGCAGTAGCGCATTTGCAATTACAGATACCCGTTGAAGTGAATCCCTACTTTAATTGGTATTTAGATTATAACCACGGAGCTGCGTGGAGTTTTCTAGCGGATGAATCGGGTTGGCAGCGTTGGGTGTTATCAGGGTTTTCAGCGGTAATTTCAGTTGTAATTTTATTTTTATTGAAACGATCTTCGCCTCAGCACAAGGCAGCTAATACGGGTTTGGCATTAATTTTGGGTGGTGCAATTGGTAATTTAATTGAACGTATTCATCCAGGCGTGGTTACGGATTTTATTCAATGGCATATCGGAAATCACTATTGGCCGACGTTTAATCTTGCTGACAGTGCAGTGTGTATAGGCGCGGTAATTTATATTTGGGGAATCAAATGACAAGTTCTTCTTTAATGATGATTTCGCCACTCGATGGGCGTTATGCTGAAAAAACAAAAATACTGAACGGTGTTTTCAGTGAATTTGCGTTAATGCGTTACCGCCTTTTAGTGGAAGTTTGTTGGCTTGAATATTTACAGCCTGATATAGAACTCGAAAAGCTTTTTCTTGATTTTGATGAAGATGACGCAGCTGAAATCAAAAAAATTGAATCTAAAATTAACCATGACGTCAAAGCCGTCGAATATTTTATTAAATCAAAAATGGCCAAAAATCCCAAATTTAAGAAACATACAGAATGGGTACACTTTGGATGTACATCCGATGATATTAATAATTTAGCGTATGGATTAATGTTATCAACGGCACGTGATGAAGTGTTGCTTCCATTTTATCATGATCTGATTGATCAGCTCCGTGAGTTTTCTCATCGCTATGCAAAAATTCCCATGCTATCGCGTACACATGGACAATCAGCGACGCCAACAACAGTTGGTAAAGAATTTGCAAATGTTGTTGCGCGTTTAGAATTACAAGTTTCGCGTTTTCAATCAGTGCAAATTATGGGCAAGCTAAATGGTGCTGTAGGAAATATGAACGCGCATCACGCTGTAATGCCTAAAAAAAATTGGTTGCAGCTCACAAAAGATTTCGTTGAAAATTTAGGTTTACATTATCAGGCGTACACAACGCAAATTGAACCGCATGATTACATCGCAGAATTATTTCACGCAATTATGCGTATTAATACTATATTAGTCGATTTTTGTAGAGATATGTGGGCATATATTTCTTTGAGGTATTTTCAACAAAAATCAAATGCAAAAGAAGTAGGTTCATCAACGATGCCGCATAAAATTAATCCAATTGATTTTGAGAACGCCGAAGGTAATTTGTATATAGCAAATAGTATTTTAGGATGTTTGGCAGACAAATTGCCTGTTTCTCGCTTTCAACGTGATTTAGTTGACTCGACATTGTTAAGAAATATGGGTGTCGGAATAGGTCACGCTGTAGTTGCATATCAATCTTTATTGAAGGGTTTATCTAAATTAGAAATTAATAAAGAAAAAATTCAGCAGGATTTAGACGACGCCTGGGAAGTGTTAGCTGAGCCGATTCAAATGGCAATGCGTATGGAGGGCATCGATGAGCCTTATGAAAAGCTCAAAAAGCTGACGCGTGGTAAAGCAATTACTAAAAAAATTCTGCATGATTTTATTGATGATCTAGAATTATCAAAAGAGGTAAAAGCTAAGCTTAAAAAGCTTACTCCTGCTGAGTATGTAGGATATGCAGAAGTATTGGCTGAAGCAATTTAGTCATCGGGACGTGATATATTACGTCCCCGCGGTTACTTTACTTCTTAACCAGCTTTTTTACGCGAGCATTCAAACGGCTCTTGGTGCGTGATGCTTTGTTCTTGTGAATTAAACCCTTTTTAGCAGACTTATCCAAGATAGACACGGTTTTGCGAAGTGTCGCATTGGCTTCAGCCAAATCACCTTTTTCAATGATTTTCAGAAGATTTTTGATGTGCGTACGCATTTCTGAGCGTTGGGCGGTATTACGTTGTCGGCGGGTTTCCGCTTGACGGGCACGTTTTTTTGCCTGTTTTGTATTGGCCAAGAGAGGGTACTCCTTCATTTTCCTGTTAAAATTCAGGGCGGAATGATGCCGCCTTGGATAAAGCTTGTCAATGGTCTTGGCTGTCGTCTACAATGGCGTCCTTTATGAAATGATGATAGTTGAGGAGTTTTAGATGACAGTAGCAGTAGAAGCATCGGCTAAGAAGTTTCAACGTGGTCCCAAAGATACTGGCTCACCTGAAGTTCAAATCGCATTGTTAACCAGCCGTATTAATGAGTTAACCGAACACTTAAAAACCCATTCTAAAGATAACCATTCCCGCCATGGTCTATTACAGATGGTCAGTAATCGTAGAAGTCTTTTGAAATATCTCAAATCTGAGAACGCAGAGATCTACAAAAAATTGATCGCTGAATTAAATTTACGTGATCAGTAAAAATTACTCCACACAAGGACATTCCTGTGAGCATTGAAAAAACCTTTTCGTTTGGTGAACACACCGTTACCTTCAAAACAGGCGTCATCGCACGTCAAGCCACTGCAGCTGTTATGGCGCACATGGGCGATACCGTGGTACTTGCCACGGTAGTAGCAGATAAAAATATGAAAGAAGGCATCGATTTTTTACCCTTAACCGTTATGTACCAAGAACGTACATATGCAGCAGGAAAAATTCCCGGGGGCTATTTTAAGCGTGAAGGGCGTCCCACAGAAACGGAAACATTAATTTCTCGATTAATTGATAGGCCTGTTCGTCCGTTATTTGCGGAAGGTTTTTACCACGAAGTTCAATTAGTGGTGACAGTATTATCTTTAGATAAAAAAGTTAATCCTGATATCATTTCTATGCTTGCGGCATCTGCTGCATTATCCATCGCGGGTGTTCCTTTTAATGGTCCTATTGGTGCAGCACGTGTCGGTTATAAAGATGGCGTCTATTTGTTAAATCCAAGTCAAGAAGAAGTTTTAACCTCGGATTTAGATTTAGTGATTGCCGGTACCGAAAAAGCGGTATTAATGGTTGAATCAGAAGCGAAAGAATTATCTGAAGAAATTATGTCAGGTGCGCTGCATTTTGGGCATCAACAAATGCAAGGTGCTATCAAAGCAATCAAAGAGTTTGCAAAAGAAGTCAATCGTGCTCCGATGGTATGGCAAGTTCCTGTAACACATGATCAATTAGAAAAAGCAGTGCATGATCATGCAAAGAAAGAATTAGATACCGCTTATTCGAATATTCCTGCGAAAGCAGAGCGCTTAACTAAAATTAATGAATTACGTAAACAAGTGATTGAGAATTTAACGAAAGATGAAAAATTCTCTGAACACATGATTCGAACCTCATTTGAAAATTTAGAAGCGAAAATTGTTCGCCAACGTATTTTAGATGGTAAGCCTCGTATTGATGGTCGCGATACTGTAACGGTTCGTCCGATTACCATTCAAACGGGAATTTTACCTCGCACGCACGGTTCTGCTTTATTTACGCGTGGCGAAACGCAGGCATTAGTTGTGTCGACATTAGGTACAGGTCGAGATGCGCAAGTGATCGATGCATTAGGTGGTGAGATCAAAGATCAATTTATGTTGCACTATAATTTTCCTCCGTATTCTGTAGGTGAAACGGGTCCAATGACAGGTCCTAAGCGTCGTGAAATTGGTCATGGTCGTTTAGCACGTCGTAGTGTTCAAGCCGTGCTTCCTACACAAGAGCAATTTCCGTATGTACTTCGTGTCGTTTCTGAAATTACTGAATCCAATGGTTCCAGTTCGATGGCTAGCGTTTGCGGCGCAAGTTTGTCATTGATGGATGCAGGTGTGCCGATCAAAGCTCCGGTTGCGGGTATTGCCATGGGGTTAATTAAAGAAGGCGAGCAATATGCTGTTTTGACGGATATTTTAGGTGATGAAGATCACTTAGGTGACATGGATTTTAAAGTAGCGGGTACCTCGCAAGGTGTTACTGCACTTCAAATGGATATTAAAATTGATGGCATTACCAAAGAAATTATGGAAAAAGCTTTAGCGCAAGCTAAAACAGGTCGTATGCATATTTTGGACGTAATGAATACTGCGCTTAGCAAGCCGCGTGAAACTATGTCAGATTATGCGCCGCGAATTGTTTCCATCAAAATTAATCCGGATAAAATTCGTGAAGTCATTGGTAAAGGTGGTGCAACGATTCGTGCGTTGACCGAAGAAACAGGCACAACGATTGATATTACCGATGATGGCACAATTAAAATTGCATCGACTGATAATGAAGCGGCACAAGAAGCCATTAAACGTATTACGCGTTTAACCTCAGATGTAGAACTTGGTGCCGTTTATGAAGGAACCATTTCTAAAGTTGTTGATTTCGGTGCATTTGTAACCATTTTGCCAGGTAAAGACGGGTTAGTTCATATTTCTCAAATTTGCAATGAACGTATCGAAAAAGTCTCTGACAAATTACAAGAAGGTCAGAAAGTTAAAGTCAAAGTGCTAGAGATTGACAGGCAAGGTAAAATTCGTTTAAGTATGAAAGAAGTTTCCCAGGAGGCATAACAACATACGGAGGAAAAAATGGACACGATGAGCGTAAACAAAGTTCGGGTTCCTAAGTATCTTCCGTGGTTAGTCGTTCTTTCTGCTGGTATGTTTTTCTTTTATGAATTTATCCAGATGCAGATGTTCAATGCGATAAGTCAATCACTATTAAATGATTTTCATATCGGAGCTACAACGTTAGGCTATATTGCTTCCAGCTTTTTTCTCGGTAATGTTTTATTGTTATTTCCCGCCGGAATGTTGTTAGATCGTTTTTCCACTCGAAAAATTATTTTAACGGCGATGTGGATTACTGTTATCAGTACCATAATTTTTGCTAAATCCCACTCACTTTTAATGATTGGTCTTTGTCATTTAGCGGCAGGGATGGGAAATGCGTTTTGTTTTTTAAGCTGTATTCGTATTGCATCCCGTTGGTTCCCTGCGGAAAGAATGGCATTAGTATTGGGTATAGTCATTGCATTGGCGATGTTAGGTGGAATGGTTGCACAAACACCACTGACATGGTTGATTGCAAAAATTGCGTGGCGTGATGCATTATTGGTTGTCGCTGCGCTTGGTTTTTTGGTGATTATATTAGTCTGGAGTGTAGTGCGGGATATTCCGCCCGGGCAAGAAGAATTTTACCGTAATCAGCGTCAGCAACTTCGTACGTTAGGCGTTAAGAAAAGTATTATTTTAGCGTTATCCAATATTCAAAATTGGTTAGCCGGATTTTATATCAGTTTTGTGAATGTTCCCTTAATGTTACTGGGTGGTTTATGGGGAAGTTTGTATTTAACAACGGTTAATCAATTAACGTCACTTCAAGCATCCTATGTCATTTCAGTCTTATTTTTAGGGACGATGGTAGGTTGTCCCGTCGTTGGTGCATTTTCCGATAAAATTAAACGTCGTCGTTTACCCATGATTTTATTCGGATTGTTTTTGTTGCCGATCATGTTAGCGATTATTTACTGCCCATCATTATCGTTTTGGTCACTGATGGGATTATATTTTTTATTTGGCTTTGTCATGGGTGCACAAACGGTTGGTTATCCTGCTATTTCAGAAAGTAATGATCCTAGTATTACAGGAACGGCAATGGGATTTTCAGCGATTTTAATCATGGCTGCGCCTATGATTTTTGAACCGTTATACGGAAAATTAATGGATAAGCATTGGGACGGAACGGTTTTGAATGGCGTGCATGTTTATAATGCACAGGCCTATCATAGTTCAATGTTAATGCTATTCGGAATTTTAGTTGCAGCGTTGATTTCATCGCTGTGTGTCAGAGAAACATTTGCTCGCGGGAAATAAATATGAAAACAAGTCTGAAGCCGTGGATAGTTGTTTTTTCAGCAGCATTATTTTTCTTTTATGAATTCATCCAAATGAACATGATTAGTTCATTGGCTCCGTATTTGATGCATGATTTTTCAATTGATGCGACAAAGTTAGGTAATCTGACGGCCACTTATTTTTACTCGACCATTTTGTTTTTGTTGCCTGCGGGACAAATTTTAGACAGGGTTTCTACACGTAAAGTTATTCTAGTAGCGTTATTAATTTGTGTATTAGGGACCTATTGTTTTGCGATTACGACGGTTTTTTATTTAGCAAAATTAAGTCGATTACTGACGGGAATTGGAAGTGCATTTTGTTTTTTAAGCTGTATTCGATTGGCTTCGCGTTGGTTTCCAAATGAAAAGCTAGCATTGGTGTCAGGTCTTGTTGTGATGATGGCGATGTTGGGTGGTACATTAGCGCAGACGCCTTTAACAATATTAATTGATTATTTAGGTGGTAATTGGCGTCAGGCGATTACGATTGATGCAGCAATTGGATTAGTATTTTGGGTTATCATATTTTTTACTGTGAGGGATTATCCTGAAGGTAGTGAAAAGACGTGTGATACAGATCAGAAATTATTAGAAGATTATGGCTATTGGCGCGCGATGCAGACGTCGTATTTAAAATGGAAAAATTGGTTATGTGGATGCTACACCTCCTTCATGAATTTACCGATTTATTTAATTGGGGGCGGTGGTTTTGGGAGTTTGTACTTAGAACAAGTTAAGCATTTATCAAACTTACAAGCTTCATTTCCTCCGATGATGATCTTTTTTGGAACGGTCATTGGTTCGCCATTAGCAGGTTGGATATCAGATGTAATGCGGCTTCGAAGATTGCCCATGCAAATTGGCGCTATTATTTCAATCATGATCATGTTTATTTTAATTAATACTTCTGCGTCTTTATTTATGTATGCCGTTTTATTTTTCTTGTTGGGGTTGACGAGCAGCACACAAATTATCAGTTATCCAACAGTGGCAGAGAGTAATCCAAGAATTATTACAGCGACATCAGTGAGTGTTGTGTCATTTACGACATTAGCAGGTGGAGCGGTATTTCCTTCGGTATTTGGTTACATCATGGATAAAATTGGTGATTTTAGTATTGTGAATAATATTCATGTGTACACACCAAGGGATTATCATGTTGCAATGTTAATTATGCCTGTGATGATGATAATAGCTCTGGGCGTGACGTTTTTTATTCGTGAAACGCATTGTAAATCGATAGGTTAAATTTTATCTTGTGCTCGATCGTGGTCGTTTACTTGCCGTTTCAGTTTCTTCTGCGGATTCAGACTCCACATTATCAGCAGGACGTTTTAACGGATTAGAATTCAATTTCATTCCGTTGAATGTTATTTTATTTAAAAAAGCGTCAGGATAATGCCCTTGTTCAGCGTTTCTTTCAATTTCTGCAACGAGTCGTTTTCTTATATCAGCTTCGAGCCGTAAAAAATTTTCTTTTTGTGTTTCGGATGCGCCTTTTGCTTGTTGGAAATTTAAGTTTATTTTTTCGCTAGGAAAATTGGCTTCGCCTCCTTCACGAAAAACAATAGAATAAGTCCGCATCATAACAATAAAAATATCTTCAATCGTAGCTGTTGGATTTGGTGTTTCTGCTGTATTAATGGGGTCTGTCTTCATTTCACCTTTTGGTCCAATAAGAATTTCGCGTTGGTCGTTTTTGTTTACGAGAAAGTGTCTATCTTCAGATAATACATAAACTCTGTCAGCGATTGCTTTATTAATGGCGGCGGCAATACGTGGTATTTTGATAAACTCTGTGACGTTGGTGTTAGGTTTTGGGTTGACGGGTGTAGCGGAGGTGGTAACGGTGTCTTCAGATTTTTTAGGCACAGGAGGATGTGTGATCATCAAACCTTCTGTTTTATATCCACGTTGCTCGAGATTTACTTTATCAAAAAAATCAGGTTTTATTGTTCCATCAGGATTAAGCATATTTCCTATAAGTGTAAATACTCTTTCTGAATTTAATGCATCTTTTAGTGTTTGCTGAAAAGGTAGAATTTTTCGTGGAAATATTTTTTTTGATGTAATTTGATTTGATACTTTAGTAGGATGAAGTGCTGAGAGCTTCTCTTTATCGTAAAATCTTGGTTGTAAACCTCCCGGAAGATGAGTGAAGGTATGAAGTTTGCGATCTTCTGATTTAGCAGAAGCATTGGTTAATACACTTATTATCCAATAAGGTTCATCCTTGTCAGTGGAGTAATGAATACTGACGCCTGATAGCTTATTGTTATCGTCTATATATCCGAAGGATATGTCTTTCTTGTTCCTAAAGAAAACTTCCGGGTTAGCGTCATCATCTTGTAAGCGAAGTTCGTAGATGAATTTTGCGACGAATGAGCCAAAGGTGTCGCCTTGCATATAGGTTTCGATGTCTTCAATCTTTGTAGCATTCCATCGCTCCTGTAAAATTTTCAATTCATTTTCATCTTCAACAAAAAAAGGCGTTCCAAGGTTTACATCTCTAGCTATTAGGTCACTAAGCCATTTTTGGCTATGCCCTGGTTTATAAAAATCTGAAATGGGAAAAGTCTCACTCGTAAAAGCGTCACATGTTTGTTTATAATTTCCGCTAAGGTAATAAATGCCATCATCAAACATAATTACATATTCTCCGAAGCAAAATCTGCAAGGCGTGAACGTTCGCCTCGCGATAACGTAATGTGCGCACTGTGCGCCCAATGTTTAAATCGATCAATTGCGTAAGTTAATCCTGAAGTTCTTTCTGTTAAATACGGCGTATCGATTTGATGTAAATCACCTAAACAAACTATTTTGGTACCCGGACCCGCGCGTGTTAATAATGTCTTCATTTGTTTTGAGGTTAAATTCTGTGCTTCATCAATAATTAAATATTTATTTAAAAATGTTCGCCCACGCATATAATTCAACGCGCGAATTTTAATCCGATTACGTAATAAATCTTGCGTTGCAGCACGTTCCCATGAATCACCATGTTGATTGCTGTGCAACACTTCTAAATTGTCCATTAACGCACCCATCCACGGCGTCATTTTTTCTTCTTCTGTTCCGGGTAAAAATCCAATGTCTTCACCTAACGGAACAGTCACGCGTGTCATTAAAATTTCACGGTAACGTGTATGATCCAGAGTTTGCGCCAAACCAGCTGCTAATGTTAGTAGCGTTTTTCCCGTTCCCGCCGGGCCTTGTAAAGTTACAAAATCAATATTCGGATCCATTAACACGTTCAGTGCAAAATTTTGTTCGCGATTGCGTGCGTTAATCCCCCAGATGGTATGCTTAGGCGCTTGATAATCATGTGCATGTTGAAATGTCACATAATTATTTTTTATTTCTCGCACAATCGCCATAAAGGTCTGTGAAGGATCTTGTAAATATAAACAATCATTCGGGAACCATGAAGAAACTTCAGGGCCCTTAATTTTATAAAACGTTTTGCCTTCTTCTTTCCATGATTCTAGATCTTTACTGTGCTTATCCCAAAAATCTTTAGGTAAAATATGAATGCCTGTGTGTAACTGCGATAAGTCCTCTAAGACTTGATCGTTATAATAATCTTCTGCATTGACACCCAAGATCCCCGCTTTGACACGCAAATTAATATCTTTCGAAACCAGTGTAACCTTGGTGTTGGGTTTTTCTTTTTGTAAGGAGAGCGTAATGCCTAAAATGGAATTATCCGCTTTGCCGCCCGGTAATAATTCAGGCAATTTTGCGTTTATGTCGCTTGTTTGGAAGAATAATCGTCCCTCACTGGGAAGAACGATACCTTGTTCAATTTCTTTATGCGTTTTGCCGGTTAATAATTCGTCTAAGAAACGGTTTGTTAGGCGAACGTTAACCGCGGTTTCACTTAAGCCCTTTTTATTGGCATCGAGTTCTTCAAGAACTACCATGGGTAAATAGATATCATGCTCTTGAAATCGAAGTAAACAAGAGGGGTCGTGCATCATGACATTCGTGTCCAAAACAAACAGTCGTTTGTCCGCCATCGTGGCTTTGCCTTTCGCCATAAGTTAAGTTTTCTCCGGTTCCATAATTGAGTCAAAGTTCATTTCATCACAGAACAACATAAAATGTTCGCGCCAGTCTGAAATAGAGAGATTCACTGAAAATTGAATTTTAATCGTAATGGAGAGCATTGGCGTTTCCGTGTAACGAGCCTTATAGCTGTCAATGAAAATCTCACGAATGAAAATGTCGGGCTGATTTAGATAACGGATAATTTGATGGAAATTTTCAGGGTTATCTTCTGCGATGATATAAAGGTTGTAGGGGAAAAAATTTTTCTTCGGCGGCGTAAGGCTGGTTCGCTCCATCAAAAGTTTCATGTTGGATTTCTTCGAGAGCGTGCTGAGTTTGGGTTCTAACTTGGCAATGACAGCCCAGGTTCCGCCAATCAAAAAATGTAGATTGTAGCGATTGCCATGTTGATAAAGGCGCCAATCTAAAATGTCGCATTGGTGATGGGCAATGAGGTGTGCTATTTCGCGAAGAGTCTCGGTCTCATTCGGAAAAATGGCGGCTATGCTTAAATATTGTTTGTCTTGCATTATGACGATTTCCTTGCTTGTCACGGGGTTGCCAGAGCAGTACTATGCAGGAAAGTTGAGGAGGGCACAAGATGTTTAAAGGCGTAATTACGGCTCTGGTTACCCCTATGGACGTGAAGGGACAGATAGACTTCAAAAGCCTGGAGAAGTTGGTAGAACGCCAGATTGAGGCGGGTGTTCAGGGCCTTGTGGTCAATGGTACTACTGGCGAATCCCCGACCTTAACCCATGATGAATTTGAGCGGCTTGTGAGTGTGGTTGTGAAAAAAACGGCCAAGAGAGTGCCGGTAATTGCAGGCACAGGTAGCAACTCAACCCAGAAAACCATTGAAAGTACCCGAAAGGCTATGGAGCTAGGGGCTGATGCCTGTTTGATCATTGCACCTTATTATAATAAACCGACGCAAGCGGGAATTTACGCTCACTATAAAGCCATTAGCGATAGCGTGCCGTTACCGATTATTCTTTATAATCACCCGGGCAGAACAGGAACCAATATCAGTCCTTCAACTATTGAGCGTCTGTCTGAGATTTCCAATATCGTTGCCCTAAAAGAATCCAATATGTCGTTGGCGCAAATCGAAGATGTATTGAATCGCGTTGGTGATAAAATGGATTTGTTTACGGGTAATGATGAAGATGCATTGGCAGCGATGTTGTTAGGATTTAAAGGAGTGATATCCGTTGTTTCAAATGTTGCACCAAAAACCCTATTAGCGATGAGTCAAGCTGCGCTATCGGGAAATCGAAAAGAAGCGCGTGCCATCAATAAAAAATTGTTGTCCTTATATAATCATATTTTTGTAGAAAGTAATCCGATTCCGTGTAAGTGGTTATTGCATGATATGGGATTAATTCCTGAGGGAATTCGTTTGCCATTAAGTCCGTTGTCACAACAATATCATCAAGATTTACGAACGGCATTTAAAGCCGTAGGAGAGGAAGTTTAAATGAAAAATTTAGTGATGTTTATATTAGTCTTGGGTTTGACAGCTTGTTCTACCGTAGGCGTCCGTGCACACGAAAATGATTATGTTTATACGACAAAACCACCGTTTACGCCGGTATCTAAAATTCCACCTGGAAGTCTTCTCTCGCAGCAGCTTTCCCACTAGAATTGCGCACACATGTATGATCAAATACCTGGAGAGGTACCGAAGCGGTCATAACGGCACCGACTCGAAATCGGTCGGGGGCTTAACGTCCCACGAGGGTTCGAATCCCTCCCTCTCCGCCACTTTCTCATGTTAATTTTAAACATTGCAGTTCCTTCGCCGCTCTATAAAACATTTGATTACATTGCGCCGGATAATTTTTCTGCTGAAAATTTTAAACCGGGTTTGCGCGTAAAAATTCCGTGGCGTGATCATGAATTAATTGGAATTATTTTATCTGTTAGTTTCCACTCTGAAGTTCCAATCCATAAATTAAAACCAGCGATAGAAATACTAGACACAGAACCATTATTTTCAGAGAGCGTATATAAATTAATTTTATTCGCAGCAGAGTATTACCATTATCCTATTGGTGAAGTATTTGCAGCCGCACTTCCGACATTATTGCGACAGGGTAGAAACACAGAATATAAACATCATGCAAATGAATTCGAATCACTACCCGAAGTCGCGCCCGCACTAACAGAGCATCAGAGGGTGGCGGTTGACAGAATAATGCATGAAAAAAATCAATTTAAAATTTATTTATTATTTGGCGTAACAGGCTCAGGTAAAACAGAAGTTTATTTGCAAATTATTGATGCAGTGATCAAGCAGAATAAGCAGGCTTTAATATTAGTTCCTGAAATTGGATTAACGCCGCAAACGGTCATGCGATTTCAACAGCGATTTCCTGTATTAATTTCGGTATTACATTCAGGCTTAACAGATACAGAAAGACATACAGCATGGCTTCAAGCAAAAAATGGCGATGCTAAAATTGTTATTGGTACACGGTCCGCCATTTTTGTGCCGTTAAAAAATCCAGGCATTATTGTTTTGGATGAAGAACATGATTTATCGTTTAAACAGCAAGAAGGTTTTAAATATTCTGCAAGAGATTTGGGTGTGTTACGTGCGAATTATGAACACATCCCAATTATATTGGGTTCAGCCACGCCCAGTTTAGAAAGCTTGCATAATGTCGAATTAGGACGGTATGAATGTTTGAAATTACCCGAGCGAGCAGGTGAGGCGGTTCATCCAGAATTTATTTTATTGGATTTAAAGAAACAAGCAGCACCGAAAGGATTATCAATTGCATTATTAGAAAATATTCAAAGGCATTTGAAAAATAATAATCAAGTATTAATATTTCTGAATCGCCGTGGATATTCTCCGACGTTAATTTGTTATCAATGTGGATGGATAGCAACCTGCAGAAAATGCGATGCCAACATGACGATTCATCAATCACCGTCACACTTGCAATGCCATCATTGCGGTGCATCCCGGCCCGTTGATAAAAATTGTTTAGAATGTCAGTCAACTTCTTTAGCACCGATGGGAACAGGAACAGAGCGAATTGAAGAAACCCTGAAAGAATATTTTCCTGAGGTACCTATTATCAGAATTGATAGAGATTCCACACGCAAAAAAGGCTCCCTTGAAGAAAAATTTGCGAATATTCACGAAGGTGAAGCGTGTATTTTAGTGGGTACACAAATGTTAGCGAAAGGTCATCATTTTAAGAATGTCACATTGGTTGCAATATTAAATGCTGATGCAGGATTGTTTAGCAGTGATTTTCGTGGTTCGGAACGGACCGCGCAATTAATTTTACAAGTTGCTGGGCGCAGTGGTCGTGCAGAAAAGCCGGGCGAAGTCATTTTACAAACGTACCATCCTGGTCATGTTTTATTGCAAACGTTACTCACACAAGGCTATGAGGCTTTTGCGAAAGTATTATTAAAAGAACGCCAAGAGGCTTTATTGCCGCCGTATCAATTTTTAGCGCTAGTGAAAGCAGAAGGTTTAAAAATAGAGTTGGCGATGGAATTTTTACATCAAGCGAAAAACTATTTAAATCACAATAAAGATATTTTTATTTTAGGTCCCTTGCCAGCACCCATGCAAAAAAAGGCAGGAAAGCATCGCGCGAATTTATTGTTACAAGCCAATAGTAGAAGTGCCATTAAGAACCACTTAAATAAACTGATTGACCATTTGTCGGAGATTCAGGTAAAACAACGAGTAAGGTGGTCGATAGATGTAGACCCTGTCGAATTCTTTTAGAAGGAGTATAAGATGTCAAAAAATGATTTTACAAAATATTTATCTGAAAAAATTGCTGAACTCAAAACCGAAGGCTTATATAAAGCAGAGCGAGTGATTAGGTCACAACAACAAGCGGAAATTGAAGTTAATCATGGCCAGCATGTTTTAAATTTCTGTGCGAATAATTATTTGGGATTAGCAAATCATCCTGAATTAATTCAGGCTGGTAAAGACGCGCTCGATAAACATGGTTATGGATTAGCCTCAGTAAGATTTATATGCGGCACGCAAGATATCCATAAAACATTGGAAAATAAAATTAGCCAATTCTTGGGCACAGAAGATACTATATTATATAGCTCTTGTTTTGATGCGAATGGCGGGTTATTTGAGACGCTATTAACAGAAGAAGATGCAATTATTTCTGATGCATTAAATCATGCCAGTATTATTGACGGTATTAGACTTTGTAAAGCACAGCGGTTTAGATATGCCAATAACGATATGGTTGATTTGGAAAAGCAATTAATTGCGGCGAAAGATGCACGGTACAAATTAATTGCAACTGACGGCGTATTTTCGATGGACGGCATTATTGCGAATTTAAAAGCCATTTGTGATCTCGCAGATAAATATGGCGCCATGGTGATGGTTGATGATTCACATGCTGTTGGATTTATGGGCAAAACAGGTAAAGGCACGCCTGAACATTGCGGTGTCGCAGAGAGAATTGATATTTATACGGGGACGTTGGGTAAAGCATTAGGTGGTGCATCAGGCGGATACACATCTGGCAAAAAAGAAATTATTGAATGGCTTCGAAATAGATCTAGACCTTATTTATTTTCTAATACCTTAGCTCCCGCAATTGTTGGGGCCAGTATTTATGTACTAGAATTATTAAATAAACAAGGTGATGCGTTACGTAAAAAACTCACTGAAAATTCAAATTATTTTAGATCTCAAATGACAAAATTAGGTTTTAATTTAGTACCAGGGGAGCATCCGATTATTCCCGTAATGCTGGGTGATGCAAAATTAGCCACTGAAATGGCTAATTTATTGTTGAAAGAAAATATTTATGTGATTGGGTTTTCTTTTCCCGTCGTACCAAAAGGTCAAGCGAGAATTCGAACACAGATGTCAGCAGGTCATACGCGTGAGCAAATTGATAAAGCAGTTGCGGCTTTCGCAAAAGTCGGTAATACATTAGGAGTGATTCAGCATGAAAGCGTTAGTTAAATCGAAAGCCGAAAAGGGAATTTGGTTGGAAGATGTTCCTAAGCCCACGATTAGTCACAATGATGTTTTGATTAAAATTAAAAAAACGGCGATTTGTGGAACCGATGCGCATATTTATAATTGGGATGCGTGGGCACAAAAAACCATAAAAATTCCAATGACAGTTGGTCATGAGTTTATGGGTGAAATTGTTGAAATCGGTGATGAAGTTACAGGATTAAAAATAGGACAGCGCGTTTCTGGCGAAGGGCATATTACCTGTGGTTATTGCCGCAAATGTCGTGCAGGTAATCAACACTTATGTCGCAATACCATTGGATTGGGTGTAAATCGTAATGGCTGTTTTGCTGAATATTTAAGTTTTCCCGCTAAAAATGTATATCCTTTACCAGATAATATTCCGGATAATATTGCATCGTTTTTAGATCCCTTAGGAAATGCAGTGCATACGGCATTGTCGTTTGATTTGGTTGGCGAAGATGTCTTAATTACAGGTGCCGGCCCGATTGGCATTATGGCTGCCGCGATTTGTAAAAAAGTGGGTGCAAGATTTGTGGTTATTACGGATGTAAATGAATACCGATTAGATTTAGCGAGAAAGATTGGCGATGTGGTGGCCATTAATCCCAAAAATAAATCATTAAAAGATGTCATGAAAGACTTAGGCATGACAGAAGGTTTTGATGTGGGATTAGAAATGTCAGGAAATGACGCGGCGTTTAATCAAATGCTAGAGCATATGAATCATGGCGGAAGAATTGCTATTTTAGGAATTCCTTCTACGCCAATTGCGATCGATTGGAATCATGTTATTTTTAAGGGATTAATACTAAAAGGCATTTATGGTCGCGAAATGTTTGATACGTGGTACAAAATGATTATGTTGTTACAAAGTGGATTAAATGTCGCGCCAGTACTAACACATGAATTTAGTTATAAAGACTATCAAAAAGCGTTTGATGCAATGGCGACAGGGCAGTCCGGTAAAGTGATTATGCATTGGGATTGATTTAATTAATCTCTCAGCAACTCATTCAACGCAACTTTGCCACGCGTTTGTTCGTCCACAAATTTAACAATTACCGCGCAATAAACGCTGTGTGATCCATCTTGTGCAGGCAGTGAACCTGGAACGACAACGGCATTTTTGGGAATTTTTCCATACGTAATTTCTTTTGTAAGGCGATTATAAATTTTGGTGCTTTTACCAATATAAACACCCATGGAAATTACTGCGCCTTCTTCAATAATTACGCCTTCAACTATTTCAGAACGCGCACCAATAAAGCAATTGTCTTCAATAATAGTTGGCGTTGCTTGTAAAGGTTCTAAAACTCCACCAATTCCAACACCACCAGATAAATGAACATTTTTACCGATTTGTGCGCACGATCCTACCGTCGCCCACGTATCAACCATCACCCCTGTATCAATATATGCGCCAATATTAACGTAAGAGGGCATTAATACAGAATTAGGTGCTACATACGCGCCTTTGCGAACAATCGCGCTAGGAATTACACGAACTTTATCTTGTAGAAATTGCTCCTGTGAATAATCTTTGTATTTTAAGGGGATCTTGTCATAAAAATTCGTAAAGCCCGCGGGTTGAATATCATTCGGAAATAATTTGAAATAATTTAAAATCGCTTCTTTAGCGGTTTGATTGGTGATCCATACGTTATTTATTTTTTCGGCGACACGAAGTTGGCCTGCGTTTAATTTTTCGATGATATCTAAAACCGTATTTTTATCCATGGGATTTTTTGCTCGCTAAATACATATACATTGTGGGAATAACAAAAAGGGTAAAGAAGGTACCAAACGACATTCCGCCAATGATAACCCAACCTAATTGTGTGCGTGCTGCAGAACCTGCACCTGAAGCAAGCGCTAAAGGAAATGCACCTAATATCATGGCAAACGTTGTCATTAATACTGGCCGTAAGCGAATGGACGCCGACTGAATGATCGCCGTTAATTTGTTATGACCTTCTTCTTGTAATTGATTGGCGAATTCGACGATTAAAATTCCGTGTTTGCTGATGAGGCCAACTAATGTGATTAATCCAATTTGGGTATAAATATTTAAAGTCGCGTGTGGAAGAAGGTGTAATGCAATTAATGCGCCTGCACTGGATAAAGGTACGCTCATCATCACAATCAAGGGATCTCGAAAACTTTCAAATTGTGCGGCTAATACTAAGAAAATAAAAATAATTGCAAAAATGAATGTTTGCTCCATAGTCCCATAGGTTTGAACCAATTGGCGAGATTGGCCTTCAAAATCGTATTGAATATTTTTAGGAAGTTCTTTTTGTGTTGTACTTTCTAAATAATCTAACGCCTGACCCAGGGTATATCCAGGCGCTAAACTCGCTGTGATGGTTGCAGCTCTCAATTGTTGAAAATGGCTTAATGTTTGAGTTTCAATGGTTTGATCAATGCTTGCAATATTAGAAAGAGGAATTAATTGGCCGGATCCTGTTCGTACATTTAATTGCCCTAATTGTGAGGGAGATGTACGAAACTGCGGCATAATTTGTGGAATAATATTATAACTTCGGCCGCCCATATTAAATTGGGCTAACAATGGTTGAGCAAGTGCTAAATTTAAAGTGCTGTTAATTTCGCTCATTGGGATGCCAAGAACAGCGGCTTTATCTCGGTCTAAGTTGATATCTACTTGAGCAGTATCCATTTTGAGATCGCTGTCTATATTTAACAACATTGGGTTTTGCTTTTGAACGATAGACATGAGCTTATGTGCTGCATTATTTAAATCTTGATAGCTTCCGGTTGTTTTTAAAACAAACTGAACCGGTGTGAATCCCGAGCTGCCTGGCAAAGGCGGTAAATTAAAGGGGAATGCTTTTACACCTGGAATGCCCCAGAATTGTGGAAATAAACTATCAATAATTTGCTGTGATGAACGCTTACGCTCACCCCACGGTTTTAAGACGACAAATGAAAATGCACTGTTTACGGACGGTGTTCCTGCATAGCCGTTAATAACTCCATAACCAATTTGTTCAGGAAGATGATTATAAATTCCTTGAATTTTTTGTGTTTGTTGTTCAGTGTATTTTAAGTTAGCGTTTGTTGGGCCCATAACGGCGGCTAAAATTGCGCCTTGGTCTTCAGCGGGTGCCAATTCAGCAGGTATACTGCTATAGAGAAAATAACAGCTGAAATAAATAATTCCCGCAACAATTAAAACTAAACCTTTACGGTCCAAGGTTTCACGTAAAATAATTTTATATTTGTTCATAAAACGATTGAATATTTCATCAATTTTTTCGGGCAAGCCTTTTTTTTGTGAGTGGCTCAACAATTTTGAGCACATCATCGGTGAAAGTGTTAACGCAACAAATCCAGAAATAATCACAGAACCTGCTAATGTAAACGCAAACTCTCTGAACAGCGCACCGGTTAATCCTGATACAAATCCAATGGGTGCGTAAACAGCAGCTAATGTTAACGTCATTGCGATAACGGCAAAACCAATTTCGCGTGCGCCTTTTATTGCTGCGTCAAAAGGAGACAAACCTTCTTCAATGTGACGATGAATATTTTCTACAACAACAATAGCGTCATCTACTACTAATCCAATGGCTAACACCCAGGCTAATAATGTAAGTACATTAATGCTGTATCCCATCGCCAACATAATGCTACACACGCCGATAACAGATAATGGAATTGTAATAATAGGTATGAGTGCGTTACGAAAGGAGCCTAAAAATAAAAAGATCACAAGAATAACAAATACCGTCGCTTCAATAATGGTTTGATAAACTTCCTTTATCGATGCAGCAATAAATCGTGAAGTATCCCACATGAGAATAGACGACAATCCGGAAGGAAGGGCACGATCAATATAGGGTAATACTTTATTAACGGCTCTTGAGACTTCAAGGGGATTTGCTGTAGGTTGAGGAATCACAGCCAATACAATGGCGTTTTTACCATTAACATTAACTGCTACACGATCACTTTCAGGTCCTAATTCTGCATTGCCTATAGCGCCTAAGCGAACAAAGTTTCCGTTGTTATTTTTAATGACCAAATTATTAAATTGCTGAGGAGTTTTTAAATCAGTTTGAGCAGTAACGTCAAATTCTTGTAGGTCACTATCAATATATCCCGCAGCCGTTTGAACGTTATTGTTTAATAATGCAGTAGATACATCATTGGCAGTAACACCATGAGAAGCCATGAGTTGAGGGTTTAACCAAATTCGCATCGAGTATAAACGTTCGCCAAAAATAACCGCTTGTGCGACACCGGGAAGCGTTGCAATTTGTGGTTGCACTGCACGGATAATATAGTCGGTAATTTTTTCTGGTGATAATGAACCGCTGACAAAGGGGATATAAATAATGGGTTGAGCATTGGGATCTTTTTCAGAAACTACAGGGTCTTGAATTTGTTTGGGTAATAAATACCGCACAGAAGCTACCGCATTGCTGACATTGGTAACGGCTTTGTTGATATCAAAACCTAAATTAAATACCACCGAAATGCTGCTTGAACCCGTTGTGCTAGCAGATTTTATATAATCAATTCCATCAATACCGGAGAGCGCATTTTCGATAGGAGTTGTAACAAATCCTTCCATGATTTGCGGGCTTGCCCCTGGATAACTCACTGAAATATTGATCACGGATGCTGCAATTTGAGGATATTCGCGTGTAGGTAAAGCCATAAAAGCACGAATACCAACCAGTAAAATAATTAAGCTTAATACTGTTGCGAAAACGGGGCGACGAATAAAAATATCAGTGAGTTGCATGAACTTTTGCGCCGTCAGAAATTTTTAATTGACCTTCGGTGACTACAACATCACCTTCTTTAAGCCCAGAGACAGCGATTTCTTTTTTACTGGTTTGCAAAATTGTGACCGGTGCTTTAACAGCAACATCATTAACTATTTTGTATACATAATTACCATTTGCATCGTAAACCACGGCCGTTTGGGGGATTGTTATTAATGGTGTAGGTGACCCCGCGTATAAAGTTACTTGTACAAAACTTCCTGGGAGTAATTTATGTTCAGGATTGGGAATTTCTGCTCTGATTGCGACGGTTCGCGTATCAACATTCACAGCAGTATCAATTGCGCTGACTTGTCCTTCAAATACCTGACCGGGAAGAGAATCACTTCGAATTTTAATGGTATCACCCGGTGCAATGTCAGAAAATTGATTTTGTGGGACAGAGAAATCTACACGCAGTGTATCAATCGATTGTAAATTCACTAGTGCTTGCCCGATATTGATGTAATCACCTAAATTATATTGTGTAATGCCCAATTTTCCACTAAAGGGTGCGGTAATAACATTTTCAGCCAACTGTGCTTTTACAGCCGCCAGATCAGCCAACGCAGATTCTTTGTTCGCTAAGGCAGTATCTGTATCTTGTTTAGATAATGCACCACGTTTAAATAACGCAATCGCCCTGTCGTAATCACCTGACATCAAATTCGCTTTGGCTTGTGCTGAGATTAAATTGGCTTTCAATATCCCTGGGTTAATTTCTAATAGAACATCGCCGAATTTAACTTCATCGCCTGAATGAAAATAAATTTGTGTTACATTGCCTGCAACTTGTGATTTAAGCATGACACCTTGTATGGCATTCAATGTTCCGCTTGCCTGAATTTTATTTTGCCAATCTTTCGGAGTTGCAACAGCTGCTTCGACGGCGGTTTTCATATTAGCCATATATTCTTTTGTTTTTAATGCAACAAACCATTGCCATCCTTTCCAAGCAGAGATAGCAATAATCAAAACAAGTGTGAGAAGGAGAATTAATCCGCGTTTTCGTTGGGTCATACCTTGTATGCTATTATCTCTGGCTTGATAAGGCAAGGGAGAAAAAGGGCATTATGACACCCGACAATATTAGCTTTTTAGGCTATGCGTGCGGACTCGCAGCAGGTGATGCAGGATGTGCAGATGGTCCTGTAGAATTGCAATCTGAATTTAAAACCATTTCACTTTTATACCCGGATATATTCTGCAAAGACAAATACAAAATTATTGCGGAACTTTCTCAACGATTAGCAGAACGTGTACAGCAATCGGTCTATGATAAAAAACCTTTTATTGTTTTTGCCGGCGATCATTCTTGCGCGATCGGCACATGGAGTGGCGCGACTTCTGCATTAGAAAAAGATGTTGGCTTAATTTGGGTAGATGCGCATTTGGATGCGCATACCACTGAAACTTCACCCTCGGGAAATATTCATGGTATGCCTGTGGCCAGTTTATTGGGCCATGGAAATAACTTGTTATCGTCTATTTTGGACGTGCGCCCTAAGATTAAACCTGAAAACATGTGTTTTATTGGTGTTCGAAGTTTTGAAGAAGGTGAGTTTGAATTAGTGACGCGACTAGGAATCAAAGTATTTTATATTGATGAAGTAAAATCACGCGGTTTAGATGGTGTATTTAAGGAAGCCAAAACAATTGTGACGAAAAATACACCATATTACGGTGTGAGCATTGATTTGGATGGAATTGATCCCAGTGAAGCCCCGGGTGTTGGAACGCCAGAAAAAAATGGTTTGTCCTCGCAAGAATTGTGTGATGCGTTAACGAAATATTGTCACCGTGATCCCAAATTAATAGGTGTCGAAATAACAGAATTTAATCCGCACCATGATGTGAGTGGTAAAACACGAGAAGTTATCCGCAATTTAGTCAAATCAATTTATACGATTGGAGAAAAATGATGACCCCAGTTGAACTTGAAAATAAATATGGCGCACACAATTATCATCCACTTCCGGTTATGATCACGCTTGGCGAAGGAATTTACGTTTGGGATGAAAATAATAAACGCTATATGGATATGATGAGTGCCTATTCTGCAATCAGTCACGGACATTGTCATCCGCGATTAGTTGAAGTGTTAACGCATCAAGCCAAGACTGTTGCTGTTGTTTCGCGCGCTTTTTATAGCGAAACCTTAGGGAAATTTTTACAAAAAGCCTGTGAGTTAACGGGAATGCCTCGAGCACTTCCGATGAACAGTGGTGCAGAAGCGGTTGAGACTGCATTAAAAGCGGCGCGCAAATGGGCCTATAAAGTTAAAAAAGTTCCTGAGAATAAAGCTGAAGTTATCGCATGTACGAATAATTTCCACGGACGAACAATATCAATTGTGTCGATGTCGACAGAAGCACAATACCGCGAGGGGTTTGGTCCTTTTCCCACGGGATTTAAAATTGTTCAATACGGGGATGCGCAAGCTTTAGAAAAAGAAATTACACCGAATACTGCTGCGTTTATTTTGGAACCGATTCAAGGTGAGGCAGGCATTATTGTTCCGCCTATGGGGTATTTAAAAGCGTGTGAAGAAATTTGTCGTAAGCATAATGTGTTGCTCATTACGGATGAAATTCAAACGGGTTTGGGGCGAACGGGAAAATTATTAGCCTCACAACACGAAAATGTTAAACCAGATTGCATTACATTGGGTAAAGCATTGGGTGGAGGATTAATGCCCGTTTCATTATTTTTAGCGCGAGAAGATGTGATGGATGTATTTACGCCAGGCGATCATGGTAGTACATTTGGCGGTAGTCCGTTAGCCGCAGCCGTAGGATATGAGGCATTAAATGTTTTAGTTGAGGAAGATTTGATAGAGCATGCCCATAAGATAGGCGAATATTTTATGAGCGAGTTGAAAAAAATTAAATCGCCTTTAATTAAAGACGTACGTGGAAAAGGCCTATTGATTGGTATTGAAATTGATACGCAGAAAAAAGCCGCGCGCGAAATTTGTTTAGAATTATTGAAATTAGGTTTGCTGAGCAAGGAAACACATCACACTGTGATTCGTTTAGCACCGCCATTAATCATAACAAAGGAACAAATCGATGAAGCAATGGGGATTATTAAATCCGTTATCAAATAATTGTAGGAGCGAGGCCATGCCTCGCCCGTCTTCAAATCACGGTTATACCTTACTAGAAGTGTTGATAGCATTATCAATTATTTCAATAACGTTATTGGGGTTTGCCGAAGCTGAAGTATATGCATTAAAAACCGAAAAGAATTTTTCAAACCTAATAAAAACATGACGCTATTAGAACTACTATTAAGTTTATCTATAGGTTTATTTCTTGCAAGTCTCTTGCTTAAATTGTTTTCCCTTCAAGAAACACTTCATCAGGACGTAAATAATCTCAGCGTTCTCAATCGTCATGCATTAACAACAAGGCTAATCCTCACTCGCGAAATTGAATCAGCAAAGGTTATTCAGATTTTAAATAATAACCATGAGTTTAAAGCAGACAATACGTTATTTTATATTAATAAAAATAATCTGTATCTTAAAAAAGCTCAGGATGTTGCTGTTGAATTGATTCCAGATGTAAAAAATTTAAGTGTCGCGTTGCATCATTCACAACTTGAGGTCAGTGTCCTCGTCTACCTACCGGAGAATCAAAATGAAACCCAAGGGGTTTATCTTACTCACAGTATTGCTCTTCATTTTTTTGCTAAGCCTCATTGTATTTTCAACACTGCAAACCAGTGTGAATGATGCTCGCCTTCAAAAGCGATTTTATGATATTGTTCGTACTTCTTGAGCAGGGAATAGAGGGAGCGTAAACGATGAAGCACACATTGCGTTTTGCTGGCGTAATAAGTTTAGGAATCATGATGGTTGGCTGTGACTACAATCGACCCAAACTTACTTCACAATTTCCTATTGATCAGCTATACACGCTCAACCAGGCCAGTGGAAATTATCCTTTAGCGCCTTTCGATAAATTAGTGTTGTCAGGTCCCATTGATGTAACATTAAAGAGTCATCAATCAGAAAATAATGTTCGTGCAAGCGCAAGTCCAAAAGTATTAAATCATTTAAGCGTCATTCCTCGTAAGGATGAGTTGTTAATTACAGCATCAGGACGTCAACGCATCAATATCGAAGTGGATCAGGCAGTAACTTCAACTCCCTTGACAATAGTTGTATTAAAAAATGTTCATTTGTCTTCTGACAACCAAGATTTTTTAATTGAAAAAATTATTGCGACCAGTAATTCACAGTCACATCTGTATTGGTTAAATACGTCTCATTTAAATATTATTGCCAAGGATAAAAGTAAATTGTTTTTAGCGGGTGTTGTCACGCATTTAGATATTACGGCCATGGATAGTGCTGAAGTGAATGGCAAATACCTGCGAGCAGACGATTCATATGTAACCGCATTGGGACGTTCCGATGTGGGGGTTAACGTAAAATCTGCCCTGGGTACACAGTCCGTGGGAGGCGCAACAGTTTATTACTATCGTGATCCCGAATTTGGTGGGGTTTATTTGAAAGATTCAGGCAGTGCGTTGCGCATGAAAGGCATTTCAGGTCCGACGAACAACCTCTTGGACTAGTTTATCAATTCCAACTGAAATTTCGCTGATTGATTTGCCTAGCATGAATGCCGGAGTTGAAACCACTTTGTGTTTCTCATCAATGATAACGTCCGCGCATTCACAGTTTTCGTGTTGATTTCCCATGTTCGTCAGCGTTTTTGCAGTTCCCTGATCAGTTCCGATTGTCATTTTTATTCCTTTCCCATAAATATGTGAAATCAGATTGGGTGCTATGCAAATAAATCCAGCGGGTTTGTTCAAATTAGCCATTTGTTTTGCAAAGAGAAGGGTGTGCGATTCCATGGTGCTATTTTCGCCTTTTACCGCAAAATCGGAGAGATTGCTTGCAGCGCCAAATCCGCCAGGGAAAATAACGGCATCATATTTTGAGGGATCAGCGTCTGCTATATCGATAATTTCACCACGGGCAAGACGCGCGGCTTCAACGAGAATATTACGTTTTTCTTCGGATTCTTGTTTGGTGAGATGATTAATTACGCGTGTTTGTGGAATGTTCGGAGCGAGGCATTGGTATTTGGCGCCAGCTTTTTCAATCGAAATGAGGGTGCAAACGGTTTCATATATTTCACTTCCGTCGGAAACGCCGCATCCGGATAGCACAACTGCGATGGTTTTCATGCCATAATCTCCTGGAATATTTCATGTCGATGATAAAGCAATGCGTATATTAGGTATAGAGACATCCTGCGACGAAACTGGCTTGGCTATTTATGATAGCGAGAAGGGCTTGCTCGGGCACGATTTGTATTCGCAAACCGACATGCATGCGAAATACGGTGGAGTTGTCCCTGAATTAGCCTCACGTGATCATATTCGCCGAGTAACGCCTTTATTAGATTCTGTATTAAGAAAATCAAATTTAACTTTAAAAGATATCGAAGCCGTTGCGTATACCGCAGGCCCTGGACTAATTGGTGCATTATTAGTCGGCGCATCATTTGGAAAAAGTTTAGCCTGGAGCTTAGGTGTTCCATCTGTTGCAATTCATCATATGGAGGGGCATTTATTAGCACCTTTGTTAGAAACACCTGCGCCTGAATTTCCTTTTATTGCATTATTAGTATCTGGTGGGCATACGCAATTAATTCATGTAAAAAATATCGGTGACTACAAAATTTTAGGTGATACGTTAGATGATGCTGTCGGTGAAGCATTTGATAAAGTTGCAAAATTGTTGGGATTAGATTATCCCGGTGGTGCGGCGCTTTCTCAGCTTGCCAAAAAAGGCAATTCATCAACATATAAATTTAGTCGTCCCATGACAGACCGTCCGGGATTAGATTTTAGTTTCAGTGGTCTTAAAACACAGGTATTACATCAAGTTAAAAATTATTCACCCGAAAATATTGCTGCAAGTTTTCAAGAAGCAGTAATAGATACTTTAGTTATAAAATCCAAACGTGCCTTGGAAGAAAATCATACCAATCAATTAGTAGTAGCAGGTGGTGTCAGCGCAAATCATTTGTTACGCGAACGGTTAAACCATCTCATGAAAAAATTAGAGGGCAATGTTTTTTTTCCACGACCTGAGTTTTGTACTGATAACGGTGCAATGATTGCGTTTGCTGGATATAAACGCTTACAACTGGCTCAAGATGATTCATTGCAGATTAAAGCTCGTGCTCGCTGGGAAATGACTTGATCCTACACAGTGAATGTAAATCACACATGCGGCAGGTTTCTTCACCATATTTCGGCTTAACTTCAGCATTACCTTTTAAGAAATCATCAGCAATTTTTAATAATTCACTTTCCCATTGTTGTTTTAAATCACCAACAGGAATTTCTTTTAACTTACTATTTCCCGTACGCAAATACGCATAAGCTATTTTATCGACAGACTTCCCACTAACCACTGCATAAAGGGGTAACTGAGGCTCGTCGAGGTAGTCTCCACGTATATCATATTGACTGGTTTTATAATCAATAATTAAATATTTGTTCTCGCCTATTTTATCAATTCTATCAATGCGTAATTTAAGCGGTAAATGTCCTAACCCTGTTTCAAGCACTTCTTCAGTTGCGATGACCGTAAAATTTTCGCGAGATTTTTCTAATTCAAGCCAATCTAAGGCCAATTTTTCTAATCGTGATTTTTCGGCGCGAATAAAAATAGGTTGAACTGTTTTATCGAATTTTTTCAGACTATTATTGATAATTTTATTGACTAATAAAATTAATTTTTCAGGTTCAACGATAATCAAGTTTTGTTTGGATTGAAGGGCTTTCCAAATATTTTCCAATATTTCATGTGCCGTATTGCCTTTTTGAAGCGCATTTAAACCCATTTGTGGCTCTTCAACTTTAAGCGCATGAAGTCGATGTTTTGCAAAAGCACGAAAAGGACAGGCTATATGATCTTTAAATATTTGACTGCCGTGGTGTTTTAAAAAGCTTAAGTCAACGGGGAGATTATCTATAAGGGGCGCGATGAATCGTGCGCCTACGGTCGGCATCGGCCAATTCAAAATAATATTTTCAACTGGAATGCTGTTGAGTAATTCATGTGGAATAACATTAACATCTTGAGCTTGTAACGGATAGCTATAAATAATTTCGTTTGCAATAGAATTAAAATCGGGCTCAACTCTGGGTGTGTGTGGAAAAGGCAAAAATGGATTTGGCTTTGACTGGCGTGGCCAATGACGTGAATCCAACCCCGTAATCCATGCGGCATCAAACCATAAACCTTTGCTTTCTAATACACTAATGACGTGTATATGCGCATGTTCAGATGCTTGTATTTGAAACGGAGTCCGATCGCATAATATTTTTAATTCTCCTATGGCTTCTTCGTGCGTCAGATTTTTTCCGATAAAATCATATTGTTTATATAAAGTTAAGATTTCTTTGAATTTTTCTTTGAGTTGATATTCCTCGCTGGTTAAAACATCACGGACAAGGAAATGCTGAAATGTATTAGCCCATTCACTGGGTTTCTGATTTAAATCGTTGTGATGAGAAGACAGTAATTCAAGTATATCTTCAATAAAATAATAATCTGATAATTTTTTTACAGCGGAAAATGTAACGGAAGTACTGTTACCTAAAATTGCATCAAAATAATACTCAAGCTTATTTCGTTGTGCATCTAAGTCAGGAATGACACAAGCTATCTGTTTATTTTTCGATTGTTTTGCAGACCATAGCGCCATCGTTTTAAATTCAATTTCAGGATCGGTAAAAACGGATTGTTTAGTTTTATCAACAAAAAGTGGGGGATTTATGGCTATTCCCCCCAAAAGCAGTTGCTGTTCTAAAGGCGTGGTTGATTGAAATCCGTACAAGCCTGTTTTGGGTGGCAGATTCAATTGACTCATGAGATGCTCTGGATCCATGAGGTTATATTTACGGTAGTACTTACTAATAAGCTTTGCTATGGATTGAAAGAGTTGAGTATCATCGTTTTTGTCAAAAGTACTACTTTCTAGATCTACTTTATAGTGTAGACATGTACGCCAAGCTGACTGAACGAGAGACGCAAGGCCAGCATAGTCCGGGAAATGTTCCTTCATGAGAGTGGATATCAAGAATAGTTGTCGATGAGGGTTGAGTAGCGTTTTGGAAGAAAAAAATTCAGCATGGGCCTTTTCAAGCCATTGAGACAGCGAATACACCGGGGTCGATTTTTTTAACACGGCAGAAAGTCGGTGGTTGGGGGTCAAAATCAAATCATATCCACTAAAATCCATAACTTTCCTTACATTTTTGAATAACACCCGCCATAATGGCAAAAAAACACAATAACCTGTTGATATATATAGAGAAAAACAGGGTTGGCTAATTTCTAGCCAGTTTGTTTTAAACCTTTGTTTTATCATGATTTTCGTAGCATTTTTGATATTTGTCCACAAAGTTATCCACAGGACATGTGAATATTATCAACAGTTGCAGTAAGCGGGGTGATTGCGTAGAATCTACCCCTCAAATTTTCATATAAATAGGATGGTTTTTCCTCATGTATGCAGTGATCCAAACCGGTGGTAAACAGTATCGTGTATCAGAAGGTCAGATTTTAACGGTCGAAAAATTAGACGTCGAAGCTGGAAAGACGGTCGAGTTTAGCAATGTATTAGCGATTTCTGATGACTCAGGTCTTAAGATTGGCGCGCCTTTTGTAAGTGGGGCGAAAGTGGTTGCGAATGTCATCGGTGAAGGCCGCCATGACAAAATCAGAATTATCAAATTTAGACGTCGTAAACATTACCGTAAGCAACAAGGTCATCGTCAGTATTTTACGAAATTAGAAATTAAGAGCATCAAATAGGGGTATAGGTCATGGCAACAAAAAAAGCCGGTGGTAGTACACAAAATGGTCGCGATTCCAATCCTAAGTATCTTGGGGTTAAACGTTATGGTGGTGAATTTGTAAACGCAGGCGAAATTATTGTTCGTCAACGCGGAACGAGAAAACACCCTGGTAAACATGTCGGTATGGGACGTGATCATACATTGTATGCTTTGGTATCTGGTCGCGTTGAATTCAAAGTAGGCGGTGAATTAAACAAGCAGTACGTAAATATTATTCCTGAAGAAATTTCTGCTGCAAAATAATCCTCTTGATGTAATTTGCGGGCGCGATACATCGCGCCCCTACAGTGTGAAAATCCTATGAAATTCGTTGACGAAGCCATTATTAAAGTGACTGCGGGTAAAGGTGGCGATGGTGTTGCCAGTTTTCGTCGTGAAAAATTTATTCCCTTTGGTGGTCCCAATGGTGGTGATGGTGGAGATGGTGGTAGTGTTTTTCTTAAAGCAGACGACTCTATCAATACATTAGTTGATTTTCGTTACCAGCGTGAGCATCGTGCAAAATCAGGTGAAAAAGGCGGTGGTCAAGAATGTACGGGCCGCAGCGGTGAAGATTTAATTATTTCTGTTCCCGTTGGAACATTAGTCTATGACATCGAGACTCAAGAATTATTGGGTGATTTAAAGAAAAAAAATCAATTATTAAAAGTGGCGCAAGGTGGATTTCATGGATTAGGAAATACGCGATTTAAAAGTTCTGTAAATCGCGCACCTCGTCAGTGCACAAAAGGTAAACCCGGCGAAATTCGAAAATTAAAGTTAGAATTAAAAGTCTTAGCAGATGTTGGATTATTAGGGCTACCTAACGCAGGGAAATCAACGTTTATTCGTGCGGTTTCAGCGGCAAAGCCGAAAGTCGCAGATTATCCTTTTACAACGTTATATCCCAATTTAGGTGTTGTATCCGTTTCCACGCATCGCAGTTTTGTGATTGCAGATATTCCCGGATTAATTGAGGGTGCTGCGGAAGGTGCCGGCTTAGGCATACAATTTTTAAAACATTTGCAACGCACACACGTGTTATTGCATATTGTGGATATGGTGCCGCAAGATGATACGGATCCCGTTGTGTCTGCAAAACAAATTATTAATGAATTGAAGAAATTTGATTCTGATTTAGTGAAAAAGCCTCGCTGGTTAGTTCTTAATAAAATCGACTTATTGCCCGAAAACGAGGCCGAAAAAGAGGCAAAACGCATTATTAAAGAATTAGCTTGGAAAGGGCCTGTTTACCGTATTTCGGCATTGGCGGGCGTTGGAACGGCTTCTCTGGTGAGTGATTTAATGGATTTTATTGAAAAAAGTCGGTCAGAGGGTGCTATACTTGGATTGTAGGTTTTTTTAAAAGGGGTGCACTATGAGTAGCGACAAACCTGAAGATCTTGTCAATGGTCTTAACGAGCGGCTCAAAAACGATAATGATCAAATGAATAACTCATTGGCTGAGCAGCAAGAGCGTGCTGCTGAACAACAAAAGAAAATAGATGATTTGAAGCCTAAAGTTGATGAAATGGTATCTGAGACAGCTCCCAGTGAAGTTAACCAAGAAAGTAACGTTGTTACTATAGCTAGAGAAAAATTCCGCGCAAAAGTTCAATCTTTTGTTGAAGCACTTAATGAACACGATTCTCAAATTAGTAAAGATCCCAATGCAAACGGTCCCTATCAAATACTCCAAGGATTTGTCGATAATGCTGCGCTTCCGAAACGCAAGCAAGAACGAGAAATTATTGGAGCAATGACTCAACTTGCTGCCCATTTGCAGAAAAAGCAATTAGCAGAAGGTGTTGCAGCTGACAAATTAAAAGAAATGGAACAAAAATTTCAGGGGCTCATCGAGGAAACGAAAACCGCTGAACAAGAATATGATAGCGCTGAGGACAATGATCAAAAACAAAAACGCACACCAATTACCCCTGGTTTTGTTGAAGGTAATCCTAATCTTTATCAATACAATAAAACAGAGCAGGGTGAGAAGACATTTGGTGTAATGTCAACGGATAATACGATTGAAGGATTTAAAAAGGCCTTAGAACATTACGCAAATAGTCAAGATGAAAATGGCAATCCTCGAAAATATGGCAATGTAACATTTGGCAGACCAGCTGTTAGTGCTCAACAACTTAAAGAAAGTGCCGGACTTAAAGATAATTTTCATGAACGGGTTCTTGCTGCGCTAGATGCTGGCTTATATCCAGAAAGAGAAATTGAAAAACTAGTAGAGGCGCTCACGGGGCCAAGCTTGAATTCACGTGCGCACTTTTTAACAAGTGGCAAAGAAGATAGGTTAAAAGCTCAACAGTTGCAAGAATTGCGCGATAAGATTGATGACTACAAGAATGATCGCGATGGAAAACCACGAAAAGATGCTTCTGTACAAGCGAGTGTAAATCCCGCCAATCAAAATAGAATTGATCAATCAGCGAATAAAGAGAATGAGCAGGCAGCTACACTCACCATGAAGAAATAAACAGCTCAAAGGATTCCCCTGTGCGCCGAAAATATGTTTTGGGATTGCTCATATTTTTAAGCTTATTTTCTGCATCACTTTTTAGTTATAACGCCGTCAATGATAGAACCGCATTTCTAGCGGCGTTGTCTGAATTACAACACCGCGATCAAAAAGCATTTTTAACCATCACTGAAAATCTCCAAGATTATCCTTTGTATCCTTATTTACTTTATTCTGATTTCGTCATGAATTTACCTCGCGCAACCCCACAAGAATTAGAGGGATTTTTGAATACGTACCGCGATACACCACTTGCCGATCATTTGCGCCATTTATGGCTACAACAATTAGCACAAGAACAACAATGGCAGTTATTTTTGACTGTCTATAAGCCAACTAAAATGTTGGGCTTACAATGCGATCAGCGTGAAGCGTTATGGCGAACTAATCAGCCAGACTTAGCATTGCAAAATTTTGGTGAATTATTCAATAAAAATTCTGCTATGCCTAAATCGTGTCTGTGGGTTTTTGCTCAAGCATTACATCAAGGTAATATCGCGCAAGGTATTGTATGGGAACGCATCTCACTCGCGTTTCAAAATCATAATCCTGATTTAGCTGAACAACTTTCAGTATTATTACCGCCTACTGATCAAAAAATATTCAAAATTTGGTTGGATGTTTATAATAAACCTAAATTAATGTTAAAAGCTCAAAAACTAACGGGCTTTATCGTCCTAACAGGATTAATGCGTTTGAGTGAAACCAATCCACATCAAAGTGCTATGATGTGGGATGTGCTAAATAAACAATATAAATTTGATTTAGATACGCAACAAAAAGCATTGAAAATTGTAGGGCTGGCATTAGCGCATGCGCATGATCCTTCGGCGCTTTCTTGGTTAAGTTCTGTTCCGGATAAATATGCTGATAATAATGTGCGAATTTGGCGAGTTCGTGCAGCGCTTTATGATCAAAATTGGAAGCAAGTGCAATTGGGCGTGAGTGCTTTGCCGGTCGACTTAAAAAAATTACCGCAATGGCGATATTGGTTAGCGCGATCGCTGGCTGTACAAAATCAAACTTCAGAAGCAGAAAACATTTACCGTGATTTATCTTTACATGGTGATTTTTATGGTCAATTGGCCAGTGTTCAGTTAAATCAACAACCCTTAATGGCAGTGGCAAGTTTAAAAGTCAATGCCGCGCAAATTAATGCGATTGGAACAATTCCCGCGATTAAACGCTCATACGAACTGTATCAATTAAAATGGTTGCCTGAAGCGACCCAAGAATGGCAGTGGGCCATTGATCATATGCCGCAAGAAGATTATTTAGCAGCAGCGGAATTAGCGATTCAATGGGGATGGTTTGAACGAGCGATCGCAACCGTTAATTTAATTAATGATGGTGCAGATATCCCTTTGAGATTTCCGTTAGCGTATCGTGAGCCTATACTTGATGCCGCACTCAAAAATAATTTAGATCCGGCATGGGTATTTGCGCTTGTGAGACAAGAAAGTTTATTCATGCCTGAGGTTAAATCCAGCGCAGGAGCGTTAGGTTTGATGCAATTAATGCCTAATACAGCGTTATTGATTGCTAATCAATTACACATGCCATTTGAACGATCAAATTTATTGGATCCTCGTATGAATGTAAGTTTAGGCAGTGTTTATTTACATAATATGCTGCAAACGTTTAGTAATAATATGATTTTAGCAACAGCGGCGTATAATGCAGGTCCGGGGAATGTAAAGAAATGGCTGCCAATTCAACCGATGCCAGCGGATGTCTGGATTGAAACAATTCCCTTTCATGAAACACGAGATTATGTGCGCAATATTATGGGTTCAATGACTTTTTATGAGAAAGAATTGGGCGTTCCAGTTACCTTAAATGTACGAATGAGAAATTCAATATGGGCAAAGTCTTAATTCTTTATTATAGTCGATATGGTGCTGTTGCTGAAATGGCACAGCAGATTGCGCGTGGAGTGAATGAAACGTCAGGAATGGAAGCAGTACTTCGCACGGTTCCACCGGTTTCGCCTGTCACACAGGTCGCAGAACCTGCAGTTCCAACTGAAGGCGCACCGTTTGTAACGTTAGACGATTTAAAAAATTGCGATGCATTGATTTTGGGAAGTCCAACGCGATTTGGAAATATGGCTGCGTCGTTAAAATATTTTTTAGATTCTACTTCTGAGTTATGGCTTGCAGGATCGCTGGTCAATAAACCTGCTGCGGTATTTACCTCAACCGCAAGCATGCACGGTGGACAAGAAACAACACTGATGAGCATGATGATGCCACTCATTCATCACGGTATGATCATGGTTGGAATCCCATACACAGAATCTGAATTAACGACAACTAAAGAAGGTGGTACTCCGTACGGTGCTAGTCATCTTGCTGGGCCGGACAGTAAATTGCCACTTTCAGAAACAGAAAAGAAATTATGTCGAGCATTAGGTAAGCGTGTCGCTGAAATTGCGGAGAAATTACGATGATATTTACGCTGGATCATGTACCCTTACAGGTTGAAGTGGTTCAAAGTCCGGAGGCACAACAACGAGGTTTATCTGGGCGAAAATATTTAGCGAAAAACACGGGGATGTTGTTTGTTTTTCCGAAAGAAGATTATTATTCTTTTTGGATGAAAGATATGCTGTTTCCGATTGATATTATTTGGATGAATAAAGATTATAAAATTGTGTATGTGAAAAAAGATGCGCAGCCTTGTACGCTTTTTTCTTGTCCAAAATTTACACCAGATATGCCGGCGCAATATGTTTTAGAGGTTTCCCCGGGAACGCTCAAGGGATTGTAGCCGCTTCTCATGATTTTCTATTCTTTCACGATGTTGTCGTCGTCGAATTTTTACTTTTTCAGGATCATATAACGTTTCGGGAATATCGATCATGTTGATGCAATCTACAGGGCAGGGTGCGACACATAATTCACAGCCAGTGCATTCTGTTTTGATTACCGTATGAATTTGTTTGTTTGCTCCTATGATAGCGTCAAACGGGCAAAATTGAAGGCACTTTGCGCAACCAATACAAACGTCTTCATCAATAACAGCTAATTTAAATGACATTATTTTACGCGCATACCTGGTTGTGCACCGTCATGGGGTTCAAGAATCCAAAGATCTTTTCCGCCTGGACCTGCCGCTAATACCATGCCCTCGGATATTCCAAAACGCATTTTGCGTGGCGCAAGATTAGCAACAACGACTGTTAATTTTCCGACAAGATCTTCAGGATTATAGGCGGATTTAATGCCCGCAAAAATTTGGCGTTTTTCAAAGCCAATATCGACGGTTAATTTTAATAATTTCTCCGCACCTTCGACGGATTCGGCGTTAATGATTTTCGCAATGCGGAGATCAATTTTCGCAAATTCATCGATAGCAATTTCAGGAAATAGTGGGTCAAATTGTGGTGAAGCAGTATTGTTGTGTGATTCAGTGGTCATGGGTTTCTCTCTAAGCGCATTAATTTGTTCAGAAGTAATGCGTTGTAAAAGTGGTGTGAAGGATAAAATGGTGTGATTAACTAAGGGTGATTTGCTGTCTTGCCAATTAATTTCGCTAATATTCATGAACGCTTCGACATTTTTAGCAGTTTCAGGAAGGACAGGTTTTAAATAAGTTATAAGTAATAAAAATAAATTTAAACCTGCACTGCAGATTTCTTGCACTTGTGTTTCGTGGCCAGGCTGCTTTATTAATGCCCAGGGTTTTTTATCGTCGATATATTGGTTGGCTCTGTCTGCTAATAACATAATTTCGCGAATGGCTTTACTGTATTCCCGGCGCTGATAATGCAGCGCAATGGCTTCGCCAGTAGCAACAAATTCATCAAACAATTCTGGAATTATGCAATATTCTGATAAATGATTATTAAAATGCTTATTGATAAACATAGCGCAACGACTGGCAATGTTTATGACTTTACCAACTAAATCGCTATTGACCCGCTGCATGAAATCATCGAGATTGAGATCAATATCTTCGACGCGATCTGTTAATTTAGCCGCAAAGTAATATCGTAAATATTCAGGGTTTAAATGCTTGAGATAATCATGCGCTTCAATAAACGTTCCGCGCGACTTTGACATTTTTTGTCCATCGACGGTTAAAAATCCATGCACAAATACTGACGTGGGTGTGCGAAAATCTGCCCCCATTAACATGGCTGGCCAAAATAACGTGTGGAAATACATGACGTCTTTGCCAATAAAATGATAGAGCTCCATTTTACTGTTTACTTTCCAATAGTCAGCAAAATTAATGTTTTTAAGATCGCAAAGTTGTTTGAAAATTGCAATATAACCAATGGGTGCATCAAGCCATACATAAAAATATTTGTCCTCTTCACCTGGAATTTTAAATCCAAAATAAGGCGAATCGCGAGAAATATCCCAGGCTTGGAGTCCTTGCTCAAACCATTCGTTTAATTTATTAGATGCTTCAGGTTGTAGTGTTTCATCTGACATCCATTTTTTTAGCTTTTTAGCAAATTGGGGCAAATCAAAAAAGTAATGCTCTGTTTTTTTAATCACAGGCTTAGTTTGTGTCAATACTGAAACGGGATTAATTAAGTCAGTGGGCGAGTAGGTGGTCCCACATACTTCACAGGCATCGCCATATTGATCAGCGCTTTTACATTTCGGACACGTTCCTTTAATAAAACGATCAGGCAAAAATAAATTTTTTTCAGTATCGAAATATTGTTCAATTTCTTTTTTAAAAATAGATTCACTGTCTTTGAGCTTTTTATAAATTAATTCGACAAATGTTTTATTTTCAACCGAGTGCGTTGTTCCGTAATGATCTAAATTGACGTGAAAATTAGCGTAATCTCTTTTACGCTGATCATGAATATGTTGGATGTAATCTTCGGGTTTCAGGCCTAATTTTTCTGCGCTAAGCATGATGGGAGTCCCATGAGCATCATCGCCTGAAATAAAATAGCACGTTGTTTGTGGCTGAAGCTTGTGAAAACGGACCCAAATGTCGGCTTGAATGGCTTCAACAAGATGGCCTAAATGAAGCTGACCATTGGCATAAGGTAGCGCCATGGTCACTAATAATGTTCGAGAGGTCGTTTTCATGTGTTACAATGGTTCCCTTTTTATGCGCGCTAAATCGCTCAAGTCCCAAAGGATAGATTATCATCATGCAAAATCAAGTAGAAAATATCAGAAACATTGCCATCATCGCCCACGTAGATCATGGTAAAACCACTCTCGTTGATAAATTGCTTCAGCAATCAGGGGCAACCTCTGAACGCGTCGAACGCGTGATGGATTCCAATGACCTTGAAAGAGAGCGTGGAATTACCATTTTAGCTAAAAACACGTCCATTGATTGGGGCGGTTACCGCATTAATATCGTGGATACCCCAGGTCATGCTGACTTTGGTGGAGAAGTTGAGCGTATTTTATCTATGGTCGACTCTGTACTATTATTAGTCGATGCTGTCGACGGCCCAATGCCTCAAACGAGATTCGTTACCCAAAAAGCCTTTGCTCGTGGATTACACCCTATCGTCGTGATCAATAAAATCGATAGACCTAGTGCACGACCGGATTGGGTATTAAATCAAATTTTTGATTTGTTTGACCGCTTGGGGGCAACCGAAAAGCAATTAGATTTTCCTGTTATCTATGCTTCAGCATTACAGGGGTTTGCAACGTTAGATTACAATCAACAGTCCAATAACATGGAGCCTTTATTTGAAGCGATTGTAAAACACGTTCATCCCCCGAAAGTAAATCTTGATGGTCCGTTTCAAATGCAGATTACTTCTTTGGATTATTCCAGCTATGTCGGTGCGATTGGAATTGGTCGAATCACACGTGGAAAAATCAAATCTAATACACCTGTGGTTGATATTGCGGCTGACGGTAGTTCGCGCCAGGGAAGAATACTGCAAATTCTGGGTTATCACGGATTAGAACGCAAAGAAATTCCAGATGCTATGGCAGGTGATATCGTTGCTGTAACAGGCATCGATAATATTCGTATTTCCGATACATTATGCGATCCATCGGCACCAGAAGCGTTGCCTTCATTAACGGTTGATGAACCTACCGTTAGCATGATTTTTCAAGTGAATAATTCTCCGTTTGCAGGACGTGAAGGAAAATATGTAACGTCACGACAAATTCGGGAACGTTTACATAAAGAATTAATTCATAACGTTGCATTGCGTGTGGAAGACATGCCAGATCCGGATAAGTTTCGTGTTTCTGGGCGCGGTGAATTGCATCTGTCTATTTTAATTGAAACGATGCGTCGTGAAGGTTTTGAATTGTGCGTTGCAAAACCTGAAGTGATTATGCGTGAAATTGAGGGTGAAACGTGTGAACCCTATGAATCTTTAACGGTCGATGTTGAAGAATCCAATCAAGGTTCTGTGATGGAAAAATTAGGCGCACGTCGCGGGAAATTATTGGACATGGTTCCAGATGGAAAAGGTCGTGTACGAATAGAATATATGATCCCTGCGCGTGGCTTGATGGGATTTCGTACTGAATTTATGACGTCTACCTCTGGAACCGGATTAATGCATCATACGTTTGATCATTATGGCCCTGTGGTGAAGGGTGGCGTTGCGCAACGACAAAACGGCGTATTAATTGCCAATGCGGTGGGTGTAGCTGCGGCGTTTGCGTTATTTAATTTGCAAGAACGCGGACGTATGTTAATTGGTCCTCAAGTCGAAGTGTATGAAGGTATGTTAGTCGGAATTCATTCGCGTGATAATGATTTAGTCGTGAATGTTTCTAAAGGAAAACAATTAACGAATATGCGTGCTTCTGGATCCGATGAAAGCATTATTTTGACACCGCCGATTAATTTCAGCTTGGAACAGTCTTTAGAATTTATTGAAGATGATGAATTAGTTGAAATTACTCCTGTTTCAATTCGATTGCGCAAAAAGTTTTTGAAAGAAGTTGATCGGAAGAGAGCGGAGAGGTAATCGTGAGGTCCCCCGTCGCTTCGCTCCGTCGGGATGACATGCTCACTATTGTGTATTAACTGTCACCTCACAACTCGCGCCCATGCGTAACGGATATTTTGGATTAGGGTTCACGAAATCTACACGTACCGGAAAGCGTTGTGTGACTTTGACCCAATTCCCTGTCGCATTTTCAGGCGGTAATAATGAAAACGCGGCGCCACTACCTCGGCTAATACCTTCCACGGTACCCTTAAATTTAACATCTGGATATGTGTCTACATAAATGCTTGCGGATTGTCCTATTTTAATGCGCGCAATATCTGTTTCTTTGAAATTGGCATTCACCCACCAATGATGATTTTCAATTAACGCAAATTGTGGATTTCCCGCCTGGACAAATTGTCCCGCACGCAAAACAAAATTTGTGATGAATCCATCACTGGGCGCATAAATTTGTGTATACAACAAATTTAATTGCGCACTCGCTAATTCTGCTTCAGCAACATTTAGCGCTGCTGTTAATTGGTCCAATTGTCCTTGTGCATCATCGCCTGCTGATTTGGATAATTGTCCATTTTTAACGAGGGGCAAAATACGCGCAGTATTTTTAGCTTGCGTATCAAGTTGTGCTTGTGCTCGTGCAACATTTGCTTGGGATTGTCTTAATGCAGCTGCAAATGGGGTGGGATCTATCGTAAATAATAATTGTTTCCCATAAACTGTTTGGTGATCCTTAACATAAATATGATCAACGGGGCCTGACACTTGTGTCGCAATATTGACCACATCGGCTTGAAGATAAGCATCATCTGTTGATGGAAAATAAGTGTTGTAAAGACTGTAACTGTGAGCGGCAAAAACAATTACACCAATGCCAGCAAACACCAGCCAGAATCTTTTTGCTTTTTGCTCCATGGAATCTCCACGCGAAACATCGAACTGTACACTAGATGCCCACCAATAAAAAAGACTTGCATTCTTTTTCAAGATAGGCGTTAATATATGCGATCAATTTATCAGCGATGATGTATTGGTCAAAAACTTAAGTTTATTCACAATCAATTGATATGAGGATATATCCACATGGCAAAGTTAGCAAAAATTGCAGTTGTTGTTGCAGCAGGTTTAGCGTTAGCAAGTTGTGCAAGCGAAGGTAGCAATGCTTGTGGCACAGTAGCGACACCAGTTGCTGCTCCTGCTCCAATGAATGCTTGTAAGAACGTAAGCTCTTGCAAACATAAAGCAAAGCATCACGCTGTTAAGCACCACGCTGCAAAACATGCTGCGAAGAAAGAAGCCGCTAAAGCAGCTGACACCACAACAACAACCAATTAATATTGGATTGTTTTGGTTTAATGAGGCTGACTATAAAATCAGCCTCATTTTTATTTTCCCCGTCTTTTATTTCAATACCAGTTCTTAGTTATGCATAAGTTCCTCGGATGTGGTTTAGGATTACGTTCACCGTACTATCAAGATATTTTGACTCAGCGTCCCTCTGTCGATTTTTTTGAAATTATTTCAGAAGACTATATGGTTGATGGTGGAAATCCGTTGTATTACTTAGATAAGGTGCGCGAAAACTATCCTATTGTTATGCACGGTGTTTCAATGTCGATTGCTGGCACTGACCCCTTAAATCAAGATTATTTACAAAAATTAAAAACATTAATTCAGCGTGTGCAACCCAAATGGATTTCCGATCATTGTTGTTGGACAGGTGTAGATGGCAAAAATATGCATGATTTATTACCTGTTCCTTACACAAAAGAAGCGATAAACCATATCGCAAGCCGAATTCAACTAGTCCAAGAATTTCTGGGACAACAAATTGCTATTGAAAATGTCTCTTCGTATGTCAACTATAAAAGTTCTGAATATACTGAATGGGAGTTTTTAGCTGAACTGTCTAAAAAAACAGACTGTTTATTACTGCTTGATATAAACAATGTTTATGTGAATAGCTTTAATCACAATTTTGACCCACTCGATTTTATTGCAGGTATTCCGGTTGAACGCGTACAGCAGTTTCACTTAGCCGGGCATACCAATAAAGGCGATGTAATTTTGGATACGCATGATGCAGCTATTATAGGTCCTGTATGGAAATTATTTGAAGTGGCGTTAAAGCGCTTTGGAAAAGTATCAACTCTAATAGAACGCGACGATAAATTCCCGCCATTTTCCGAGCTTTTAGATGAGTTAGCGTTGGTGAGAAAATATGTCGCTGCGTGAATCTCAAATAAATTGGCAAAAAGGTGTGTTTGAGGAAAGCGCAGAACCTATCGTTCAGCAAATCACAAACTGTGAAGACAGGGCGTTGATTTATGTCGACAGTTATCGAGCCAGACTTATAGAGTCACTGGAGAAAACTTTTTTACTGTTATATAAAAAAATGGGTGATGATGCGTTTTGTCAGTTGGCTTTAGATTATATTGATGTATATCCATCAGAAAATTTTTCTATCGCAAGATTCGGTCAGCGATTAAGCCAATATCTTCGTGAAGATGGGAAATTTGAATTAGCGCATATCGCTGAATTGGATTGGGCCATCAATCATTCGGTTGAAGCTAAAACCGTTAAAATATTAACGCGTGCAGATTTTCAAACCATTCCCGAAGAACACTGGGAAAAGGTGGTGTTTGAATTGCATCCTTCGTTGAAAATAGTGGACAACCAGAGGGTTTATCGCAAAGATCGTCAGGTTTATTATGTGGAAATGACAGCTCAAGAAAAAAATGTGTTAAAAGACATTCAAAATAAAAAGACTTTTGGTGAAATTTGTAGCCGCTTAAATGAAACCATGTCTGAGGACGAAGTCGCAAATTACTTGATTCAACAAATTGCACGCTGGTTAGACGATGAATTAATTACGGCATTTGCCGTCAAGGAAACTGCATGAGTTGGTTTAAAAAATTGTTACCGTCAAAGATTCGTACGCAAGTCAGTGCACAACGCAAAGGTGTACCAGAAGGTCTTTGGACAAAATGCAAAGGGTGTGAAGCGGTTTTATACACCGCAGAATTAGAACGTAATTTATATGTGTGTCCTAAATGTAATTACCATGAAAATATTCCTGCTCGCATTCGTTTAATGAAATTGTTAGATGAAAACAGTGGTGTCGAATTGGCTGAGAAAGTCAAAGCGGTAGATAGGCTTCGTTTCAAAGATCTCAAAAAATATGCGGACCGTATAATAGACGCAGAAAAATCATCCAATGAAAGTGAATCGTTATTAGTTATGGAAGGTCAAATTAAAACATTGCCATTAGTCGTTGCAGTGTTTGAATATGCTTTCATGGGTGGTTCAATGGGTGCTGCATTAGGTGAACGCTTTGTCATTGCTGTAAACACAGCGTTAGAAAAAAAGATTCCCTTGGTATGTTTTTCAGCGAGTGGTGGCGCTCGTATGCAAGAAGCTCTATTTTCATTAATGCAAATGGCAAAAGTATCTGCGGCATTAGCAAAACTGTCTGAAGCGGGATTACCATTTATTTCCGTATTAACTAATCCAACAATGGGTGGTGTTTCTGCGAGTCTTGCAATGTTAGGGGATATCATTATTGCAGAACCACAAGCGTTAATCGGTTTTGCAGGACCACGTGTCATCGAGCAAACGGTACGTGTAAAACTTCCTGAAGGATTTCAACGTAGCGAATTTTTATTAGAACACGGCGCTATCGATATGATCGTTAACCGTGCAGACATGCGAGATGCCTTAGCGAGAATTCTCGCGAAATTACTTCACCATGATCCACTCTAAATCTGTTATTAGCGTAACAGGCACCAATGGAAAAGGATCAACCGTTGCATTTTGTGAAGCTATTTTATTGGCGGCAGGATATAGGGTTGGCGCCTATTATTCTCCCCATGTTTTTCATATCAGCGAACGCGTCAAAATAAATGGCAAGCCTATTACGTTACCAACATCAGATAATTTTAATTTTGCGGAATTTACGCAACAGGCCATAGACTTATTTAACGAAACGCCATTAGATGCTGTAATTTTAGAAGTGGGAATTGGCGGGCGATTAGACCCCGTAAATTTATTAATAGAGCCTGATGTATCAGGCATAACAAATGTCGAATTCGATCATCAAGATAGGCTAGGCAATACTTTAGAAAGCATTGGTTTCGAAAAAGCCCATTTATATCGTCCACACAAACCTGCTATTTTTGGCGCAGAAAACATTCCCAAATCTGTATTAGATTACGCAAAAAAAATTCAGACTGAATTATCATGCTATAAAAAAGATTTTAATTATAAGATTTATGGAAATCAGTGGGAGTTTTCAAGTCATAAAATTACCTATAAAAATTTACCGTTACCCATTTTGACATTACATGATGCAGCCATTGCATTAGAAGCTTTATCATATTTACCGTTAGATATTAATTATGATGCTATTTGCGAAGGATTGAGATTAGCTAATTTACCCGGACGATTTAAAATAATTACGGAACCGGTCATGCAAATCTTTGATGTCGCACATAATCCAGCATCAGCGTTATTACTTGCTGAAAAACTTAAGCAATTACCGTGCGAAGGCAAAACTTTTGCGGTTGTAGATATCCGAGAAGATAAGGACATTTCTGGTACGCTAAGGCCCTTACTAAACATGGTCGACGGATGGTTTGTCGGGAGCCAAGTCATTGGAGCTTATTTACCTGATAGCGTATTATTTAGTGATATTGGTAAAGCGTATCAATCTGCATTAAAACAAATGGGACCTAAAGACAGGATACTGGTTTTTGGGTCATTTAAAACAGTAGGAGCCTTATGTCCCGACAAAAATTGATTATGGGTAACTGGAAAATGAATGGGGATAGAACAACCCTTCATGCTTTAGTTCAACACATAAAAGGTATCAAACCTGTCGCAGATTCTGAGATCGTTGTCTTTCCGCCCTTTGTATATATCGAAAAAGTGGCCTATGAGCTCAGGAATTCGCCTATTTCTGTCGGCGGCCAAAATTTGAGCCAAGACGAGAACGGCGCCCATACTGGAGAAATTTCAGCCGAAATGCTCGTTGATGTTGGATGTAAGTACGTATTGATTGGCCACTCTGAGTGTCGTCAGAGAGGAGAGACAGGAGAAACTCTTCAGCATAAATTTATTAAAGCTGTTCTGGCAGGTCTCAAACCTGTACTTTGCGTAGGTGAAACACAAGCGCAACGACTCGAACATAAGACCGAACAAATAGTATTGGCGCAATTAGAGAGTGTGTTAAACTTGCCCGCCGTTGCAAGCTTTTTACCGCAAATGACGGTAGCCTACGAGCCCGTTTGGGCGATTGGAACAGGACTTACGGCAACACCACAAGAAGCACAAAAAGTACATGAAATGTTACGTGGTGCGATTCGCGAAAAAGATAAAACGCTGGCTGAAAAGATTTCAATTTTGTATGGCGGTAGCGTAAAAGGAAATAATGCACAACATTTGTTTGAGATGCCAGATATCGATGGTGCATTGATTGGTGGTGCATCGCTGAATGGCGAAGAATTTAAGACAATTTGTCACATGATAGGGTGATAAAAAATGCAAGAAGTAATTTTATTAATCCATTTATTAGTCGCGTTATTATTAATTGGTTTAATTTTAGTGCAACGCGGAAAAGGATCTGATGTCGGCGCCGCATTTGGAAGTGGGGCATCTCAAACCATTTTTGGAAGCCAAGGTACAACGTCTTTTTTAGTGAAATTAATTACGATATTAGTCGCAGTGTTTTTTATTAGTAGTCTTGTACTCAATTATTTAATGGCGCATAGCGTCAAAGAACAACAAATAGCAAATACGCCATCTGTGTTATTGCAACAACAGCAACAACAACAAGGAAATAAATAAGCCGATGTGGTGGAATTGGTAGACACGCTACCTTGAGGTGGTAGTGGGTAAAACCGTGCCGGTTCGAGTCCGGCCATCGGTACCATATTTTTAAAAGGTTGACTGTATGTTAACAAATTATTTGCCGATATTGATTTTTATCGCCATCGGGCTTTTTATTGGTGTGCTTCCTATTGTATTAGGAAGTCTTATCAGTCCTCGAAAACCTACCGCTGAAAAATTATCTGCCTATGAATGTGGATTTCCTGCATTTGAAGATGCACGATTGCCCTTTGACGTAAAATATTATTTAGTTGCTATTTTATTTATTTTGTTTGACCTTGAAACTGCTTTTTTATTTCCCTGGGCTGTTGTATTACGAGACATTGGTTGGTTTGGTTTTATTTCCATGATGATTTTCTTAAGCTTGTTGGTAGTGGGATTTATTTATGAATGGGCAAAAGGAGCGTTGGAATGGCGCTAGTAATTCCTGGCTTTCAAGAAAATGGATTCGCTGCAACAACATTTGAAAAATTAGCGGCATGGGCACGCAGTGGCTCATTATGGCCCGTGAGTTTTGGATTAGCCTGTTGCGCTGTTGAAATGATGCATGCAGGTGCATCACGATACGATTTAGATAGATTGGGCGTGATATTTCGTCCCAGCCCACGGCAATCCGATGTCATGATTGTTGCAGGAACATTGTGCAATAAAATGGCGCCGGCATTACGAAGAGTCTATGATCAAATGACAGAACCAAAATGGGTGATTTCTATGGGTTCATGTGCAAATGGTGGCGGTTATTACCATTATTCATATTCCGTTGTGCGCGGTTGTGATCGTATTGTTCCTGTTGATATTTATGTTCCCGGATGTCCTCCGACAGCTGAAGCGTTAATTTATGGAATTATTCAGCTTCAGAATAAAATTCGGAGGCGTGAAAAAAAATGAAGACCCTGGAAATTTCTAAAGAAGAGTTATTAAGTACAGCTAAAAAATTACGCGATGATCCTGAACATCGCTATGATGCTTTAATAGATTTGTGTGCCGTGGATTATTTGCATTATGGCCAATCTGAATGGCAAACAACGAAAGCAACCGGAACAGGTTTTGATCGTGCGGTAGATAAATCAGGAAATTTAAAAGAAGTAACCTGGGACAAACCTAGATTTGCTGTCGTATACCATTTACTTTCTTATTCTTTAAATCAACGCTTAAGATTAAAAGTTTTTTTAGACCATGATCCACCAATTATAGATTCAGTTGTTTCAATTTGGCCTAGCGCAAATTGGTATGAACGCGAGGCTTTTGATCTATATGGGATTTTATTCAACAACCATCCTGATTTACGCCGAATATTGACGGACTATGGCTTTATTGGACATCCGTTTCGAAAAGATTTTCCCTTAAGTGGCACTGTAGAAGTTCGTTATGATGAAACACTAGGGCGCGTCATTTATGAACCCGTAAAAATTGTCCCGCGTGTATTGGTGCCTAAGGTGATCCGCAATGTCTGAACTGAAAAGTTTTACGATTAATTTTGGACCACAACATCCTGCTGCACACGGTGTATTGCGTTTAATTTTAGAATTAAAAGGAGAGGTGATTCAGCGTGCCGATCCACACATAGGTTTATTGCATCGCGCTACAGAAAAATTAGCTGAAACGAAACCGTATAATCAAAGCATTGGTTATATGGACAGATTAGATTATGTGTCGATGATGTCGAATGAACACGCGTATGTCTTAGCCATTGAAAATTTATTAGCCATTCAACCGCCGATTCGCGCGCAATATATTCGCGTGATGTTTGATGAAATTACCCGAATTTTAAATCACTTATTATGGTTAGGCGCATCTGCATTAGATTTAGGTGCAATGAGTGTATTTTTATATGCGTTTCGTGAACGCGAAGATTTATTTGATTGTTATGAAGCGGTATCGGGTGCACGCATGCATGCAACGTATTTCCGACCGGGTGGGGTGTATCGCGATTTGCCTGACACAATGCCAAAATATAAACCGTCAAAATGGCACAACGAAAAAGCTATTAAGCAATTAAACGAAACACGAGAAGGCAGTTTATTAGACTTTATTGAAGATTTTACAAATCGATTTCCAAGCTGTATCGATGAATACGAAACTTTGTTAACGGACAACAGAATTTGGAAACAACGAACTGTTAATATTGGTGTGGTTTCGCCTGAGCGTGCAAAAGCGTTGGGTTTTACTGGACCTATGTTAAGGGGCTCAAATGTCGAATGGGATTTACGTAAAAAACAACCGTATGAAGTCTACGACAAATTAGATTTCGCTATCGCTGTTGGTAAAAATGGTGATTGTTATGATCGTTATTTAGTCCGTGTTGAAGAAATGCGCCAGTCTAATCATATTATTTCTCAATGCGTAGACTGGTTGCGAAAAAATCCAGGACCTGTTGTGATCGATGATCACAAAATTGTTCCGCCTTCGCGTGTGAAGATGAAAGAAAATATGGAGTCTCTAATACACCATTTTAAATTATTCACTGAAGGCTATTGCTTACCCGCTGGAGAATCGTATGCTGCCGTTGAACATCCTAAGGGCGAATTTGGTGTGTATTTAGTTTCTGATGGCGCAAATAAACCGTATCGCGTCAAAATTCGTGCTGCAGGATTTCCACATTTAGCTGCCCTGGATGAAATGTCACGTGGACATATGATTGCCGATGCTGTTGCAATTCTATCAAGCCAAGATATTGTTTTTGGAGAAATTGACCGTTGATCTCTGATAAATTAAAAAGTGAAATAGACCACTGGGTGAAAAAATTCCCCGTAGATCAAAAACAATCTGCGGTATTACCTGCTTTGCGTTTTGCACAAGAAGAAAATGGCGGATGGCTAACCGATGAAATCATGAAATCTGTGGCTGAATATTTAAGCATGCCATTTATCGCGGTTTATGAAGTCGCGAGTTTCTATTCTATGTATGAATTAAAACCCGTAGGCAAACATAAATTATCTGTCTGTACAAATGTTTCATGCATGTTGGCGGGTTGCGATAAAATTGTTAAGCACTTAAATAAAAAATTAAACATTCAATTTGGCGAAACAACGACTGATCAAACATATACTCTAAAAGAGGTTGAATGTTTAGGCGCATGTGCCAATGCGCCGGTGATGCATGTTTGTCACAAATATTATGAAGATTTAACGCCTGAGAAAGTAGACAAGATTCTCGAGGAATTAAAATGACCCAAATAAATCATGATAAATTTAATCAAGTTTGTTTTCGTCATCAAGCCAAAGATATTAAAGCCTATGAAAAAAATGGCGGATATAAAATTTTACGCAAAATTCTGACAGAGAAAACACCGCCGGAAGAAATTATTGCTGAATTAAAATTATCTGCATTGCGTGGACGTGGCGGTGCAGGATTTCCGTCAGGACTAAAGTGGAGTTTTATTTCACGTCATGCTCCGGGCCAAAAATATGTTTTGTGTAATTCTGACGAAGGCGAACCTGGTACGTGTAAAGACAGAGAAATATTACGCCATAATCCACACCAATTAATTGAAGGCATGATTATTGCGGGATATGTGATGGGTGCGACCGTTGGATATAATTATATTCGTGGCGAATATGACGAGCCATTTGACGTGACTGAAAATGCATTAAAAGAAGCGTATCACGCCGGTTATTTGGGTAAGAATATCTTAAATTCAGGATTAGATTTTGATTTATATAATTATTTAGGTGCAGGTGCATATATTTGTGGCGAAGAAACCGCATTAATGGAATCACTGGAGGGTAAACCTGGCAAGCCACGATTTAAACCGCCGTTTCCCGCCAATTTTGGGTTATATGGACGTCCCACTACCATTAATAATACTGAGACGTTTGCATCCGTTCCCGTTATTTTAGAAAAAGGTGGGCAGTGGTTTTTAGATTTAGGCATTCCGAATAATGGCGGATGTAAAATATTTAGCGTGACAGGCCATGTCAATAAACCGGGTAATTATGAAGTACCATTGGGAATGCCATTTAAAGATTTATTGGAATTAGCGGGTGGCATGAAAAATGGCAAGAAACTAAAAGCAGTCATTCCTGGCGGATCGTCTGCACCTGTTTTACCCGCAGATATTATGATGAATATCACCATGGATTATGATGCGTTAGCGAAAGCAGGATCAATGCTGGGATCCGGTGCCGTGATTATTATGGATGAAGACACGTCTATGGTTGAAATCCTGACACGCATTGCGCATTTTTATCATGAAGAATCGTGTGGGCAATGTACGCCGTGTCGAGAAGGAACCGGTTGGATGGCGCGAGTGTTACATCGCATTTTACATGGTCAAGGTAAAATCGCAGATTTAGACTTATTATCAAATGTCGCTAACAAAATTATGGGACGAACAATTTGTGCATTGGGTGATGCAGCTGCAATGCCAGTGATGAGTTTTATTAAACATTTCCGTGATGAATTCGCGGCTCACATTGAGAAACACCAACATGATTGAAATTGAAATCGACGGTAAAATATTGGAAACCACACAAGGCTCGATGATTATCGAAGTCGCAGACAAAGCGGGCATTCCAATTCCGCGTTTTTGTTATCACAAAAAATTATCCATCGCAGCAAATTGTCGCATGTGTTTAGTCGAAGTTGAAAAAGCACCTAAACCTTTACCCGCGTGTGCAACACCCGTGACACCTGGCATGAAAGTATTTACGAATTCTGTCAAAGCCGTCGATGCACAAAAATCTGTCATGGAATTTTTATTAATTAATCATCCATTAGATTGTCCGATTTGTGATCAAGGTGGTGCGTGTGAATTACAAGATATTTCTATGGGCTATGGGCAAGATTTTTCGCGTTACGAAGAAGTTAAACGTTCTGTTAAAGATGAAAATTTAGGGCCTTTAGTCGCAACAGACATGACACGATGTATTCAATGCACACGTTGTGTGCGATTTGGTCAAGAAATCGCTGATTTACGTGAATTAGGAACCATTGGTCGACATGACAGAATGGAAATCGGGACTTATTTAAAAAATAATGGTTTAAAATCTGAATTATCAGGCAATGTCATTGATCTATGTCCCGTCGGTGCACTGACATCAAAACCGTTTCGATTCAAAGCACGTGCATGGGAATTAACACAGTCTCCGTCTATTGCACCGCACGATTGTGTGGGATCGAATATTTATTTACAAACGTTGCGTGGAAAAGTCATGCGCGTGGTTCCGCGCGAAAATGAAGCCGTCAACGAAAGCTGGATCTCTGACAGAGATAGATTTAGCTATGAAGGTTTGTACAGTGAAGACCGTTTAATAAAACCGATGATCAAAGAAAATAATCACTGGAAAGAAGTGGATTGGGCACAAGCATTAGATGCTGCTGCAAAACAACTACGAAAATTATCCGGCCCTGAAATTGCTGCATTTGCATCACCTAATTCAACTGTGGAAGAATTTTATTTGTTACAAAAATTTATGCGTGGTATCGGCTCTTCGAATATTGATCATCGATTACATGCCGTAGATTTATCAGACCAATTTTTTATGCCGTTATTTCCTGGCTTAAGTATTTCTATTGAAGATATTGAAAAACAGAAAGCTATATTAATTGTTGGTTCTAATTTAAAACATGAAGCACCGTTATTAGCGCATCGTGTACGAAAAGCAGCAGCACATGGCGCCAATGTTTTGTATATTGATGTAGATAATCTTGAAAAAGTTTCTTTCGAGCCCAATTTAATTTTATTGGGTGCGCAAGCGCATAATCATCCGCATGCAAGCACCATTCGACGACGCGTACAGCAATTAGCCATTAAACATAACGCCGTTTTAGGTTATGTAACGGAAGGAGCCAACACTGCAGGTGCATGGATTGCAGGATGTGTTCCCCACCGTGGACCCTATGGAGAACAAATTACGCCTGCTGGATGTGATATTCATCAAAGTTTAAGTGCTAAATTAAAAGCATATATATTATTAAATATTGAGCCTGATCACGATTGCGCAAACCCTAATGCCCTTATAGATAATCTAAAATCAGCCGATAGCGTGATTGCTCTTACGGCATATAAGACTAATACTCTATTGGATACTGCGACGGTGTTATTACCCATTTCACCTTACGCAGAAACGTCGGGGACGTATATTAACATTGAGGGTAGAGTTCAAAGTTTTGAACCTGCAACACCTAGTTTAGGAGAGTCAAGACCGGCGTGGAAAATTTTACGTGTGTTAGCTAATTTATTTAAACTAGACGGATTTGATTATACGGACAGTGAATCCGTTCGAGATGAATTATTACAGTTAGAAAAGAAAAGCAAACGTCCGGATCCTGTATTTCCCGAGATTAAGCTCTCGCAAAAAAGCGATATAAAAGTTCCAGAGTGGAAAATTTATCAGTCTGATTCTATCGTACGCCGTGGAAAAGCCTTACAAAAGGTGCAATTATGATAGATACTTTATTATTTATTGCATTTACGTTATTAAAAATCTTTGCGATTTTGATTCCCCTAATATTAGGTGTGGCGTATCTGACTTTTCTCGAGCGTAAAATCATTGGCTTTATTCAAGACAGGGTTGGCCCTAATCGAGTTGGACCGTACGGCTTAGCCCAACCAATTGCGGATATTATTAAGTTATTCTGTAAAGAAATTATTATTCCAAAAGCATCCAATAAATACTTATATTTGATTGCACCTATGTTATCTATCGCTCCTGCATTAAGTGCATGGGCCGTAATTCCCTTTCAACCTCATTTAGTGTTAACCGACATTAATGCGGGCGTTTTATTTTTATATGCCATGAGTTCATTGAGTGTCTATGGGATTTTGATTGCAGGCTGGGCATCAAACTCTAAGTACGCCTTTTTAGGAGCGTTACGCTCTGCAGCACAGACTATTTCTTATGAAATCGCCATGGGTTTTGCGTTTGTCGGCGTATTACTTGCTACAGGCAGCATGAATTTACAGGCTATAGTTGAACATCAATCGGGTGGATTTTGGCATTGGTATGCCTTATCGCTTTTACCGTTATTTATTGCATATTGGATCGCGGGCGTTGCTGAAACAAATCGGGCGCCATTTGATGTCGCAGAAGGCGAATCTGAAATCGTCGCCGGATTTCATGTTGAATATTCAGGTATTACCTTCGGTGTATTTTTCTTGGCGGAGTATGCCAATATTATTTTAGTGTCTATGATTGCCAGTCTTTTATTTTTGGGTGGTTGGTTGCCTCCGATTGATGCCTTAAATTTTATCCCCGGCATTGCATGGTTAATGATGAAAACGGGCTTTATGGTATTTGTTTTTCTCTGGTTAAGAGCAACATTCCCGCGGTTTCGATATGATCAAATTATGCGCTTAGGATGGAAAATATTGATTCCGGTGACCTTGTTTTGGATTATTGTTATTGCGTTTTGTATTCAAATGCATTGGGGATTCCAATGAAATATATCAAGCAATGGTTGAAAGCGTTTTCGTTATGGGAATTATTACTAGGCTTGAAGCTCACAGGCCGGCATTTATTTTCGCGAAAAATCACCATCCAATTTCCGGATGAACAAACGCCATTATCTCCACGTTTTCGTGGATTACATGCGCTTCGTCGTTATCCCAATGGTGAAGAGCGTTGCATTGCATGTAAATTATGTGAAGCCGTCTGTCCTGCGTTGGCGATCACCATTGAAGCAGAACCGCGCGAAGATGGTTCTCGTCGCACAACCAAATATGAAATTGATTTATTTAAGTGTATTTACTGCGGTTTTTGTGAGGAATCGTGTCCGGTAGATTCTATTGTAGAGACCAATATTCATCACTACCATTTTGAAAAACGCGAAGACTCGATAATGACGAAAGAAAAGCTCTTAGCAATGGGTGATAAATATGAAGCTCAAATTGCAAAAGACAGGGCAGCAGATGAGAGGTATCGATGATCGTTAATTTATTATTTGTAGGATTTTCAGCCCTGTTATTATTCTCCGCCTTAATGGTGGTGACTCTGTCGCATCCGGTTCGCAGTGTTTTATTTTTGGTCTTAGCGTTTTTTGCAGCGACTGTTTTATGGCTATTACTAACGGCTGAATTCTTAGCACTGATTTTAATATTAGTTTATGTCGGGGCTGTGATGACCTTGTTCTTATTTGTCGTCATGACGCTGAATATAGATCTAGTCAGTTTGCAGCAGCCTTATAAAAAACTTTATATTCCCGTTGGATTATTATTTACAGCGCTGTTATCTGGCATTCTAATTTATGCGCTCTTCAAAACCGAATCACCTTTTATTATGTATGCGCAAAACGTTAATACGATTAGTCTCGCGAATGTGACGCAATTAGGCCAAGTGCTTTATACAGAATATGCGTTACCGTTTGAGATTACGGGTGTAATTTTATTAGCCGCGATCATTGCAGCCATTAGCTTGTCCTTGTTCCAACCAACTACTTCAAAACAACAATCTGCCAGTGAGCAAATCAACGTCAAGAAAGAAGATCGACTGAGGATCATCAAATGATGTCATTAAAAGCATTCTTAATTGTTGCGTCATTGCTGTTTGGCATTGGCATGGCAGGCATTGTCATTAATCGACGGAATGTCATTGCATTATTGATGTCTATCGAATTAATTCTCTTAGCAGTAAATACCAATTTTATTGCGTTTTCTTATTTTATGAATGATATCGCGGGACAAATTTTTGTATTTTTTATTTTGGCGATTGCTGCTGCAGAAGCCGCAATTGGATTAGCGATTCTTATGGTCTTATACCGTTCTCGAGGAACTATTAATGTGGCTGCAATGGATACCCTTAAAGGGTAATTTCATCAATTTAACATTGCTGATTATTTTAGCGCCGTTAGTGGCAGGATTAATCGCGGGTGTTTTTGGTAAACGAATCGGTCGAAGTGGTGCACACAGCATAACCATCTTGGGTGTTCTGTTGTCTTTTATAGCATCAATGTTAATTTGCTATCTGCTTTATGAACAAAACTTTGCTCCCGTTAATGCAAATATTTACACATGGGGAATAAGCGGAAGCTTTAGTTTCTCGGTTGGATTTATGATCGATAGACTCAGTGCTGCGATGATGGGTATTGTGAGTTTTGTATCGCTAGTCGTCCATATTTATAGCATTGGCTATATGAAAGATGATGACGGCTACCAACGGTTTTTTAGCTATATTTCTTTATTTACGTTCGCGATGTTAATGCTCGTGTCTGCCAATAATTTTCTCCAGTTATTTTTTGGTTGGGAAGGTGTCGGGTTAGTTTCGTACTTATTGATTGGCTTTTGGTTTAAGAAAGAAAGCGCAAATTTTGGTAGCCTTAAAGCGTTTATCGTAAACCGAGTAGGTGATTTTGGATTTTTATTAGGCATTGCAGCGGTACTAAATTATACGGGCTCGTTGGACTATCAGACTTTATTTAATTTTGCGCCGACGTTGCCGTCTAGCATAGTCACATTAATTTGCTTATTACTTTTTGTAGGAGCGATGGGTAAGTCTGCACAAATGCCATTACACATATGGTTACCAGAATCTATGGAAGGTCCGACGCCCATTTCTGCATTAATTCACGCGGCAACCATGGTAACAGCAGGTATTTATATGGTAGCCCGCATGTCACCCGTATTTGAATATTCTTCTACTGCATTAAGTGTTGTGTTAATTATTGGCGCGACGGGTGCATTATTCACGGGATTTGTAGCACTTGTTCAAAATGATATTAAGCGCGTGGTTGCATATTCAACGCTTTCTCAGCTGGGCTACATGGTCGCTGCATTGGGAGCATCTGCTTATTCTGTTGCCATATTTCATTTAATTACGCATGCTTTTTTTAAGGCTTTATTATTCCTTGCAGCTGGATCAGTTATTATTGCATTGCATCATGAACAAGATATGCGTCGTATGGGTGGTCTCAAAAAATACATGCCTATTACGTATATTTGCTTTTTAGTGGGTGCGTTAGCGCTGTCAGCGATTCCGCCGTTTGCCGGATTTTTCTCTAAAGATTTAGTCATCGAAGCCGTAAATGATACGCATCTCTGGGGTTCAACGTATGCATACTATTGCGTGTTATTAGGCGCATTTATTACGCCGTTGTACATTTTTAGATCGTTCTTTATGACCTTTCACGGTGAGGAGCGTTTTTCAGACGAAGTAAAACATCATCTCCATGAATCTTCATGGGTTATTTTATTACCCTTAATTTTATTAGCGATTCCGTCTGTCTTAAGCGGTTATTATTTAATTAAGCCATTAATTTTTAATCATGATTTTGCCTCAAGTATTTTTGTATTACCGTCGCATGTAATTGATTTTCACATGCCAGTCTTAAATTCACTGCCTTTAGGATTATCCTTTGCAGGAATTATTTTGGCATGGATTTTTTATAACCGCTTTCCATTATTACCTGCCAAACTTTCAAAACACTTCTCCGTGATTTATAAAATATTAGTTTATAAATATGGCTTTGATTGGTTTAACGAGCACATCATCATGCCAAGTGTACGCACACTCGCTAATATCTTTTTCAAAGTGGGTGATGAGAAGATTGTGGATGATACGTTCGTGAATGGCTCGGGTCGGATGATGACAAAGTTATCTCAAGCCGCACGAAAATTACAGTCAGGATATTTATATCATTATGTTTTCTTAATGTTACTCGGCTTAATTATTTTATTGTACTGGATTATGTTATGCCCTTATTAAGTTTATTGATCTGGTTACCCGTTATTGGTGCAATAATGGTGTTATGCACGGGTGGAGATAAAAACGCATCGCTTGCGCGGTGGATTGCGTTGTTTACATCATTAGTTACCATGGCATTGTGCATACCACTGTATCAAAATTTCAATGGCCAAAGTTATGTGATGCAATTTCAAGAGCATTTAAATTGGATTCCTGTCTATGGCATCAATTACAGTTTAGGTGTCGACGGCATTTCAGCGCCATTAATTATATTAACTGTCTTTACAACATTGTTAGTGCTCATTGCGTCTTGGAACGCCATTCACAATAAAGTTGCTCAATATCTGGCCAGTTTTTTGATTATGCAAAGTATGGTGACGGGTGTTTTTGCGGCAACTGATGCGATTTTATTTTATGTCTTTTGGGAAGGGATGTTAATTCCCATGTATTTAAGCATAGGAATTTGGGGGAGTGCGAACCGTTCATATGCGTCAATTAAATTTTTCTTATTTACGTTTTTAGGATCTGCATTACTATTGGTCGTTTTATTATATCTAAGATCATTAAACCACAGCTTTAATATTATAGATTATTACAGTCTAAAAATGAGTTTGCCTGTTCAAATTATTGTTTTCTTTGGATTTTTATTAGCCTTCGCGGTAAAAGTTCCGATGTGGCCTGTACATACCTGGTTACCGGATGCGCATACCGAAGCACCTGCAGGTGGTTCAGTTGTGCTAGCTGCATTGATGTTGAAATTAGGCGCGTATGGCTTCTTAAGATTTACATTGCCTATCACACCAGATGCATCGCAAGTCTTAGATAAATTCATGATTGGATTGTCGTTAATCGCCATTATTTATATTGGTTTAGTAGCAATTGCACAAACCGATATGAAAAAATTAATTGCATATTCTTCCATTGCACATATGGGATTTGTAACCTTGGGTTGTTTTATGATTTTCTTAATCATTAAAAATACCAATAATATTGCTGATGCCTACATGAGCTTAGAAGGTGCGATGGTACAAATGATTTCTCACGCATTTAGTTCCGGCGCAATGTTCTTAGGGGTGGGTGTATTGTATGAGCGCATGCACAGTCGTTTAATTAAAGATTTTGGCGGTGTGGCAAATACGATGCCAATATTCGCGGCCTTTTTTATGATTTTTGCGCTATCAAACGCAGGGCTTCCAGGAACATCAGGATTTGTGGGCGAATTCATGATTATATTGAGTGGCTTCAAAGCCAATTTCTGGATTACCTTTGCAGCGGCGACAACCTTAATTTTAGGAGCAACATACACATTATGGATGTATAAGCGCGTATTTTTCGGGAGTATTACCAATCCTGCCGTTGAAAAATTTCATGACATTAACTTTTCAGACAAAGTCTTATTTGTTTTATTGGCAGCCGGTGTCGTAGTCATCGGCGTGTATCCCTTACCGTTATTAAACATGATGCACGGTACCGTGGGACATTTATTAACGTTAAGTTTACAAACGAAGGTGGCGTGATGCCTAATTTAATTCCGTTGCTTCCTGAAATCTTCATGCTAAGCATGATTGTTTTTATTATATTAACTGATTTAATTTTACGTTCGCGATTCCCAACCGTTACGTATGTTTTATCACAGTTATCCCTGGTCGGAAGTTTTCTCATCACAGGTTATTTATACAATACTGCGCCCATTACTATATTGAGCCAGGGATTTATTTTAGATCCCTTAGCCAGTTTATTAAAAATATTTATTTATATCTCAAGCTTTTTTGTATTTTGGTTTTCGCGACAATATGTTGCTGATCGCAAAATGCCAACGGTTGAATATTATGCGTTATCGTTATTTGCCATTTTGGGGATGATGTTATTAGTCTCGGCACATAATTTTATTGTATTATTTTTAGCGTTGGAACTTTCTGCGTTGCCTGTGTATGCGCTAGTTGCGTTATGGAATGATTCGCCTTACGGTTCAGAAGCCTCCATGAAATATTTTGTCATGGGTGCGCTTGCTTCAGGCATGTTGTTGTATGGATTATCTATGTTATACGGTGCAACGGGATCCTTAGAAATGATTCCGGTCACACAATCTCCACATGATCTATTAATTATTTTTGCATTAGTATTTATTTTGGCGGGCATTGCATTCAAATTCGGTGCAGCGCCATTCCACTCATGGGTGCCTGATGTTTACACAGGTGCGCCGACAGCCATTACATTATTTATTACCAGCGTACCAAAGTTAGCTGCATTAGGCTTAGCATTTCGATTATTAGTCGATACCTTGCCAACATTGCAACCTGACTGGCAACATTTATTAATTATTATTGCGATTGCATCAATGGCGTTAGGAAATATCGCGGCGATTATTCAAAGTAATCTAAAGAGAATGTTGTCGTATTCATCCATTGCTCATATGGGTTATATGAGTTTAGGTTTATTAGCGGGTAATGTGGCGCACGGAAATGCAGCCGCGTTATTTTATATGTTTTCGTATACTCTGATGGCAGTAGGGGCGTTTGGATTATTAACTTTATTAAGTCAACGTGGAATTGAAATCGAAAATATTACGGATTTACGCGGATTGAATTCGAGAAATCCCTGGCTTGCGTTCATGATGTTATTGATTATGTTTTCGATGGCGGGTATTCCGCCAACTGTTGGATTTTTTGCAAAATTGTGGGTGCTCGAAGCCGTGATTCGCATTCACTTAGTATGGCTTGCAACGTTAGCTTTAGTGTTCGCGATCATTGGATCGTATTATTATATTAATGTCGTAAAAGTTATGTACTTCGAAGAACCAGATAATATTCAGGCGTTTGAATGTAAAACGAACTTAAAAGTTGCGTTATCAATGGTGGGTATGACAGTTTTATTATTAGGCATAATTCCAAGCAGTGTGATTATGCTATGCCGTTCAGTGTTTTAAGAGGTGCCTCTCTTATTTATTTGCTAGCAAATTATCTACTGCTTCGCGTGTGTGTTTGTTGTGATAATAGTTTATTGCAGCGATGGCTAGTATCGTTGCTGCCA
>JANRJR010000005.1:0-29564 GCA_033763845.1 Gammaproteobacteria bacterium
CTACCTCTCCCGCTATGTTAGTTTCAGTTTTACGAGACAGTCCGGCTAGAAGTGCGCCGCAGCATAATGACAACAATGTTCCCGGTGCAAGTGTTTCTTCAAACCCAGGTGTAACAAATTCTCTCTAAAGGATTTGTGCTGATGTGTGCAAATTTTTAGGATGCGCGGAGTTTTTTTATGGGAAGTATTTTTGTAAAGGATAATGTATGAATTTTACGGATAAAGTGCTTCGCGCGTATGCATCTATAGAAAATCCTCGTTCAAAAGAATTAATTCAAGTGCTCATCAAGTATTTACACGCCTATGTGAAAGAGACGCATCTTTCCGCAGAAGAGTGGGAATTTACGTGGGATTATTTAGCAAAAATGGCAAAATTTACGCATGAGGATCGCAATGAATTTTTATTGCTGGCGGATGTATTAGGCGTAAGCCAATTAATTGAAACGCTTAATCATCAGCGCCCTGAAAATACTGCAGGATTTGCATTAGTCGGTCCTTTTTATCGTGCGAATGCGCCATTGCGTAAAAATGGCGAGTCGATTGCAAGTTCTGACACCCCGGGTGAGCGTGTTGTTATTAAGGGGAAGGTGATTGATATTGGAGATAATAAACCCATTCCGAATGCCATATTAGATACCTGGCAGGCAGCGAATAATGGTTTGTATGAATCTCAAGATCCCAGTCAGCCTGATATGAATTTACGCGGTAAATTTGAAACGGATCAAAATGGGCATTATGAATTAATTGCATTAATGCCAACGCCATATCCTGTTCCGACAGATGGCCCCGTCGGTGAATTATTACGAATGGCAAAGCGCCATCCGAATCGACCTGCACATATTCATTTTGTGGTTTCTGCGCCAAATTACGAAACATTTGTGACGCAAATATTCGTAGAAGGTGATGCGCTTGTGGAGAGTGATGCGGTGTTTACAGCGAGTGAAAATATGGTGGGACAATTTATTAAAGAAGGCAATCACTATAAGCTTAATTATGATTTTCAATTAAAGAAAGGCAAATCAATTATGCCTAAAGCGCCAATTCAATAGAGGAGTGGGTGATGTCGGTTATCCAAGAAAAAATTATTGGCACATGGAAATTAGTCCATTCAGTAGAAATAGAACATTCTGGCAATAAACGCTATCCATTTGGAGAAGATGCAATAGGTTATATTATTTATGATGCTGCGGGGACAATGGCCGTACAAATTTCTCGGCGCGAACGTCAAGTATTTAACGAAAAGGATTATTTAGCGTATTTCGGTCGCTATGAAATTGATCTTCAAAATGAATTAGTAAGACATTTTGTCGAGGGTAGTTTGCATCTAAGTTATCTCGGCAAAATTCTCGAACGAAAATATCATTTTTATGATAATCGCATGTCTTTAAAACCGCATGATGGAACGAATAGAGAGATTTTGTGGGAGAGGGTTTGAAAAATCTTGAGGTCACAAATTGTGACCTCAAACAATGCGTGACCTGATTTTAAGAGCCAGCATTTTTTGATAAAGTAAGAGCTCTTATCAATTTTGTATTTAAGGAATAATAATGACGGAAAATTTTTCACCCATGGCTTGAATCTTAGAATGCTCTGAACGTGAGATCACAATTTGTGATCTCAAGTGTGAAGTAAGCCATCTTCCTAGATTATTTTTTTATACGGTTCTCTTTAACTTTCATTACATCGTGGATCGCATTTTCTGCTATCTGCCGTGCTTTTACTTTTGAAATAAGGGTTTGGTCAACATTGCAATGAGCAATTTGAAGTGCTATTTCGCGAGGCAATCCAGCAAAAAAACCGTGTTGGTCTAGACAACCTAACGCAATACATTGAGCGTCTCGTTTCAACCGAATAAACTCACGAACAAGATCCCTTGCTTTTTGGGGGTGTTCATAGAGCTTCCACATAAGCTCAAGTAATATTTTTTCATCTGATGGAGATTCTGCGGTTAATAGTTCAGCCAATGGTACTTTTGTATTTGTAACAGCCTTACAAAAATTCTCGTCAGGTAGAAAGACTTTTAGTAATGCTGTTCTAAGCGTAGGGTGTAATGCCATTAATGTGTTTAATGGTAAGCCTAATACCACAGCTTCTCTAACTTGATCTGCCCTCTCCGTTAATTCTGACTGCAGCTCAGAGTTTAGATTCAATATCTCGGGAAAAGTTAAGCCTAGTTCAAATAGAACACCAATGCCGTAGGCTTTGGATAGAATCTCGTTTCGTTTTTTGTATTCCAGGGATAATAAATATTCAAATGAAACGCCTATTTGGACTAATTTTTGGACATTTTCAGGTATATGCTTTAGCCAATACTTGCATTCTGCTGCTGTAAGAGAAAATAGCGGTTCCGGCGGTAGTTTGTAATCATTAAGCCACTTCACAAAACACATTAAGTCCCATCGATCTTTTAATATCGAAACATCTAATTTAATCAAAGCCATGCGTATTGTTTGTTCAGGTATTTTGGCTTTAAATAATGTGCCTAGATGGCATTCATATATTGCTGCTCGTCGTGTCGCGTCCAAAGACAACAGTTCATTAAGAGGGAGAGTTTTTACACATTTTAGGAGCCAGTAGACGCTCCCGCTGTTTTTATCTACTTCCTCCAGTAAAGAGAGCTCTAGTTTTAGTAACACTTCGAGGGGGATTTCGAGGTGGTGCGACAGGGGAGTTGCTTTTTGAAGCTTTTCATCGTCTCTCATCGTCGTTCCTTTTAAATTAAACGTTTTTAAATGCGTGGTAGTATATCAAATAAACCTAAATCAAAGGGGCAAGTATGACTAAACTTCACAACAAAATCGTCTTCATCACTGGTGCCTCCAGCGGTATTGGCAAAGCCTGCGCAGAACAATTTGCCGCCGAAGGGGCGAAATTAATTCTTACCGCACGGCGTGTAGAGCGACTGGAGCAATTGTCCGCTGAATTAACAGCAAAGCATAATACGGCTGTTTTATGTATTGCACTGGATGTCCAAGATCAAAAAAATGTTGCCAGTACTATCGAAAAACTTCCCGCTGACTGGAAAAACATTGATATTTTAATTAACAATGCGGGTAAAGCCTTGTCGACCAATAAAATTCAAGATGGCGAATTAGACGATTGGGAAGATATGATTGATACCAATATAAAGGGCCTGTTGTACGTCTCTCGTGCGATTTTGCCCGGAATGGTTACTCGAAATGCAGGGCATGTTTTTAATATCAGTTCTACCGCAGGGCATCATAATTACCCTAATGGCAATGTGTACTGCGCGACAAAACATGCGGTGCGATCTCTTAGTGAAAGTATGCGATTAGATTTAAACGGTACAAAAATTCGCGTAACAGATATTGCGCCAGGAATGGTTCACACAGAATTTAGCGAAGTGCGATGGAAGGGCGATAAAGCTAGAGCAGATGATTTCTATAAAAATATGACGCCGCTAACAGCCCATGATGTCGCAGACAGTATTGTCTTTTGTGCAACACGACCTGCGCATGTGAATATTGCTGAATTAGTGATTTATCCGACGGATCAAGCGTCGCCTACGGTGGTGAATCGCAAGTGATGTTTACAATAAGGTATATAAATAGTTATGCGACAAGATGAAGCATTGAATGTATTAAAAATGGCAAGAAATGTATTTCTTACCGGTGAAGCGGGTTCGGGTAAAACCTATTTATTAAATCAATATATTCATTATTTAAAATCTCACAGAGTAGAAGTTGCGGTAACAGCTTCTACGGGCATTGCAGCAACGCATCTGCAGGGAACAACCATCCATTTCTGGTCAGGTATTGGTGTGAAGGATAATCTTACTCAAAAAGATTTAGAAAATTTACGAAAAGACGATCGTATAAAACGCCATTACAAAAAAACCAAGGTATTAATCATCGATGAAATATCGATGTTACATCAATATCAGCTTGATATGGTCGACACGATAGCGCGTTATATTCTGGAGTGTGATAAGCCGTTTGGTGGCATTCAAGTCGTTTTGTGTGGCGATTTTTTTCAATTACCACCTGTTTCTTCAAATGCTTTAAGAGAAGAAAAAGTATTTGCTTTTGAAGGTGCTGCCTGGAAAGAAGGAGATTTTCATGTTTGTTATTTACATGAACAACATCGCCAGGGTGACGATCCCTTATTAGCTATTTTAAAAGATATACGAAGTGGTACAGCAGGTGAGCATACTAAAATTCCTTTGCGTACCCGTTATAAAAAAGAACCCCAAGGTTTCACAAAGCCCACCCGACTTTACTCTCGTAATATTAATGTGGATATCATTAATGATCTCGAGTTGACAAATCTTCAGGGCGAAGAAAAAACTTTTATGATGACCACAGAAGGTTTTGAAACTTTATTAAAGAGCCTTAAAAAAAATTGCCTTGCGGTGGAAAATTTAAAATTAAAAATTGGCGCTGAAGTCATGTTCATCAAGAACGATATGCTAGGGCGATATGTTAACGGTACGCGTAGCATCGTTGTGGGTTTTGATAAACGCGAGGGTTGGCCTATTGTTGAAACATTTGGTGGTGACATCATTGTGGCTTACCCAGAAGAGTGGAAATTTGAAGATAATGGGATAGTGCGTGCGACAATCCGGCAAGTCCCTCTTCGTCTTGCGTGGGCAATTACGATTCATAAAAGTCAGGGTATGACATTGGATGCGGTAGAAATTGATTTGGGCGATGCTTTCGAGCCTGGAATGGGTTATGTTGCTTTATCAAGGGTGCGTAGTTTAAAGGGTTTAAAGCTGATGAACCTCAATGAAATGGCATTAAAAGTGCATCCTAAAATTCTTCTGCAGGATAGTGTGTTTAAAGATCATTCAATGGCTCTTGTTGAGTATTTACAGTCTTTATCTCAAAAAGAAATAGTGGAGCGTCAGCGTAAAATTCTTATTGAGCGTTTTGAAGGTTGTGTCGAGAAAATAATAAATAAAACAAAAAATAAAATAAGCGCAAAAGTGAAAACAAAAAAACAAAAGGACGCTCCTACCAAAACTTCAACGTTGGAGATGTTAAAGTCGGAGGCATCTTTGGAATCAATGGCTGCAAAGTGCGAAGTGACAGTTGGAACAATAATAACCCATATAGAAAAGCTCAATACACTAAAACAAGTCGAACGAACTCATCTCGTGTATTTAAAAAATAATCTTCCTCAAAAAGATTTTGATTTGATTTTGACAGAATTGAAACTATCGGAAGACGGAAGAGTAAAGCCGATTTATGATAAATTTGAAGGAAAATATTCCTATATTAATATTCGACTTGTCCGGTTGTTTCTAGAAAATTAAATTATAATACTGGCAAAACCTTCCTGACTCTTTTTACTTCATCCAAATCAATATCCGCATAAATTATACCCGGCGTATTTTCTGTTTTCTCAGAAATTACTTTTCCCCATGGATCCACAATAATACTGTGACCATATGTTTTTCGACCTGTGCTGTGTGTTCCACCCTGACACGCTCCCACAAAATAACTTAAATTATAAATGGCTGTTGCGCGGGCTAATACATTCCAATGGGCTTCGCCAGTGGGTACCGTAAAAGAGGTAGGAAGAGCAATAATTTCTGCGCCTTTTTCAACAAGCTTTTTAAACATTTCTGGAAAGCGTATATCAAAACATACACCCAAACCTATTTTGCCAGCGGGTGTATCTATACAAACTAATTCGTCTCCTGCATCCGTAAACGAAGATTCTAAATATTTTTCTTTATCAGAAAGGGTGACATCAAACATATGGATTTTGTCGTAACGCGTAATTAATTCCCCCTGGTGGTCAAAAACTAAACATGCGGCGCGTGTTTTTCTTGGAATAGTGCACGATAGGGGAAATGTTCCACCAATAATCCAAATATTGTGTTTTTTAGCAGTAACTGAAAGAAAATATTGAATTTTTCCATGGCCAAATTTTTCTTGAATGCTTGGTTTGTCATCGCCAATATACGGAAAATATTCAGGAAGAACCGCAACTTTTGCTCCATTCTTGGCAGATTCACTGATATATTTTTCAGCAGAAAGCAGATTTTCGTCGACATTATCTGAAGAGCACATTTGAATTGCAGCAATTTTGGTCATAAATGTTCCTCACAAAAAAAGGGGGCTTCAGCAGCCCCCTATTTATACGGCATCCTTGCAGATAAGGATTAGTGTTTTTGTGTCCCTAAGCTTATGGCTTTTGTAAAAGCTTGTTCAATAGATTGTGGATTATCTAAAGAACATTCTGCAAAGGTTTTAATATTAAGTGTTCTAGCAATTTGCTGTGCGTCTTGCGTCGTCACAACACCATTACCACTCGATTTCTCTTTCACACCGAGTAATACCAATGCCGCATTAGGCGCAGAACGTTTAGCTTCATTAAACCAGGTTTGGATATCTTCCAAAGATTCGGCTGAGTTATAACCGAATGTCAAAATAAACGTATCCGTATTGGTATAATTTTGCTGATTTAACTTAGAGGTTTGAGCTTCTTGTCCGCCAATATCTTTCACGGAAACGTCGAATGTGCGGCCGCCAATGGAGCGTTTTACCGTACTGGTGTTTCCGCCTGTGAAGATATTTGCTAAAGCCGTTCTCAACGTTTTACCTTGGGGGCTGGTTGTTGGGATGGTGTCGCCGACCATCACCAAATTAACAGGAGAGCCAATGCCTGCACTGCTACCTGTTTGCGTTGCACCCTTCGTATAGTTTGAGCTCGTTGAGTAGCCTTTGTTATCTGTATTACCTGTGTTTACTGTGCCTTTCATATTCCACTCCTTGGAAGTTTAAAGGAAACACGATCATACGCCCCTCTTTTCAAGGGCGTCAACTCAAAACGGCTTAAATGGCGTTAGAATAGGGGTTTTGAAGGGTTTAGATCTGCGGCCTTTTTGCAGTGTCACCCGATAATTTTCTCAATTCGCCGGTCAGGGATGAACCAGATAATGGCTACTAAAACATAGATGACACCTGCAAGCCACGGTATAAAAAAAGCCGCAATGACACCAGCGCCATTTAAAATCCCGGACAGCTTGCCTTTGAGATCGCGACCGATGGCTTTTGCTAATAAAGAGCGGGGGCCTTGGATTGCGATGATAGTGTACTGCAAAATAAAATAGGCATTGCCTGCCATAAATAAGACAAAGCCGTAGAGTGCCATGGGTGCGGATGCCAAATAATTTTGGCCTAGCCAGCCTGTAACAAAAGGAAACAACGATAACCAAAATAATAGATGTAAATTGGTCCAAAGAATTCCGCCGGTGACTTTTTCAACCGTGTGCAACATATGATGATGGTTATTCCAATATATACCTATGTATATAAAGCTGAGAATGTAACTGAGAAAGGTTGGCAAGGTAGTGTCAAGTGCATGAAGGCTTGTACCTTTAGGGATATGCAGATTTAATACCATAATGGTAATAATTATTGCGATAACACCGTCACTGAATGCTTCGAGTCGGTTTTTCCGCATAATTTTCTACATCTCCTGGTACAATGTTGTTGGAGCGGGTGATGGGAATCGGACCCACGTTAAGAGCTTGGGAAGCTCCCGTTCTACCATTGAACTACACCCGCGATACTTTTATATATAGAATATTTAGATATATTAAAGAGTAAATTTTATGTCTGATGATAACGTATCCCAAAATAAACGGCGACCAATACGAAGTTTCGTGCGTCGCGAAGGCCGCCTCACCGTTGCGCAAGCTCATGCATTGGAAAATCTCTGGAAAATATATGGATTAAATCCTGCGCCAAATGAATTAATTTCTGTTGAAGACAATACGGTTTTAGAAGTTGGCTTTGGCATGGGGCAGTCATTAATTATTCAAGCTAAAAATAATCCGGATAAAACCTATATTGGCATTGAGGTCCATAGGCCAGGGGTGGGCAGTATTTTGCATAATATTCAAAAAGAAAATTTATCCAATATTAATATTATAAATAAAGATGCTGTTGAGGTCTTAAATCAACATATTCCGGATAATTCCCTTTCGGTTGTTCAAATTTTCTTTCCGGATCCGTGGCATAAAAAACGCCATCATAAAAGACGTTTAATTCAGCCTGAATTTGTAAAGCTGCTGCATCGTAAGTTAAGGCCAAATGGGCTGATGCATATTGCAACTGACTGGGAAAATTATGCAGAGCATATTTTAGGTGTCGTAAATAATACAGGATTATTTACGAAAATAGATTTTGAGCATGATAGGCCCACGACTAAGTTTGAAACGCGGGGTAAGAAGTTAGGGCATGGGGTGTGGGATTTGTTGTGGAAGGCGTTATAAAAATACTGTTAATACATCATTTAAAAACCGTTGCCCGAGAGGTGTTAATTCAAAGCCATTTTTATAAATCACCATAAGATTTTTATCTGCTAATGTATTTAATTTATCTGAAATAGATTTTGGCTCAAGACCGGTTCGTTCAGCAAATAGTTCCCAGGTAATTAATTTTCGTACTCTCAAAGCGTTCAACATAAATTCAAATATAATTTGATTGGGCTCAATAAGATTTATGGAAGCAATAAAGTTTTTATCCAAATAAGTCTTGGGATGTTTATTTTTCGCGGTACGTGTTAAGCCAATTTTTCCATGCGCACCTGCGCCAATCCCTAAGTAATCGCCAAATTGCCAATAGTTTAAATTATGTTGGCATTCGTGGTTGCGCTGACAAAATGCGGAGGTTTCATAATGATTAAAATTATTTTCAGCTAATAATTTTTCGCCTGAATCTTGAATGTCTGCCAAAACTCCTTCAGCAGGTAAAGTAGGCGGTTGTTTATAAAATAATGTATTTGGCTCTAAAGTTAATTGGTACCATGAAAGATGGGGCGGTAAAAATCCTAAAGCTGTTTTTATATCAAATAAAGCATCATCTAAACTTTGATTGGGCAAACCATGCATAAGATCAATATTAAAATTTTCAAAGCCTGATTTTTTGGCTATTTCTATAGCTTTCAAAGCAGCTTCATCGTCGTGAATTCTTCCCAAAGACTTTAATTTATCTTTCTGAAAGCTTTGTATGCCTATAGATAATCTGTTTATACCGGCTTGTCGAAAACCTAAGAATTTATCTTGCTCAAACGTTCCGGGGTTGGCTTCTAAGGTAATTTCAAGATTGTTTTTAAACGCTATGCGAGATTGAATCTGATTTAATAATTTATATATAGCCTCGGGTGAAAATAAACTGGGTGTGCCACCACCCATAAATATGCTATGTATGGGGCGTTGAGAAATATTATATTTTTTAAGGTCGTCAGTCAGATCTTCAAGTAAAAGAGAAATATATTGATCTTCGGGAAGGGTGTCTTTCAGGGCATGGGAATTAAAATCACAATACGGGCATTTACGTATGCACCACGGAAAATGAATGTATAACGAAAGGGGAATATTATTATTCAATAAATAATTCATTGAGTGCTCAATGCCAATCCTCGACGATACGTATCCATGGCTTTGTCCATCTCGCCTAATTGTTCAAATAATTTACCCAATTCAAAATAAGTTTTAGCTTTCGGCGCTTGCGCTAGACTTTCTTCAAAATAACTTCTCGCTTTGCCCCATAATTGCGCTTTTAGGCACAATTCACCTAACGCCAACAATAAATCCGCGTCTTGCGGATGATCTTTTAATAAATTTTCTGCTGTATGTAAGGATTGCGCGACAATTTTCTCAGCTTCGTCAGGGTTTTCACGTGAAATATAAGGCAGATATACATTTAACATATCAGGATTTAAACGTAATGCTTTGGGAATACGTTGCCAGACTAATGCAATGGAATTGCCTTTTTGATTAGCAGCGGAGCGTAATAGTCCCAAATACATCTGTGTTTGCAGATGATTCAATTCATCTTTGGGCAAAATATTATGTTTTTCTAATTGCGGAAATAAAATTTCCATGGATGCCCAATCGTTTAACTGTAAATAGATTTTTTTCAAAAGTAGTAACACACCAGTATGTTTAGGGGATAGGTGCTGTAATTGCTGAAGGGTTGCTAACGCTTGTTCATATTGGCGTTGATCGATTTGTAATTCAGCTTGTGTTAAACCCACGGCTAATTCAGGTAAACGGCCTTTTGCGTCGATTTTAGCTAAGTATTGATCACGTTCTGCAATGTGATGCTGTGCTTGAGCTGCACGTGCTGCTGCCAAATAATTTAAAATCGGCGTATCGGTGTAACGAGCTGCGCGAATTAAATCACTTTCAGCTAATTTCCAATCCCCGGCAGCCAATGCAATGAATCCACGGTGCGTACGCTGCCACGCACGACGAACGCGTCGTTGACGATTCCATGCACGTAAACGTGCTCCAATGGAACGAATATTGCTGATTAAGCGTAATAAAAAATAAAAGATAAAAAACAAGATAACAATGCCTAAGGCTGCAAACCATACGGGCATCTCAATCGTATTTTTTTGATAGGAAATTAATAAATAGCCGGGATCCGCTGCGATTTTAAGTCCACCCCATACCGCAAATAATAAAATCAGGAAATAAAATATCAGTCGTTTCATTAATGCGCTCCTGGATTGAGCAAAGCTAACGATTGCAAAATATCAGGATAGTCAGGTGAAATATTCGTTGAGAGTAGAGAGTCTAACGATTTCAAAAAAGCTTGCGTATTCGCGGAATTTTGAACGTAATATTTGTTTACCCAATCTTTGGCTTGATTAAGACTGGATTGATACACATCATTGTTGTGTGTTAATACGGCCCATTGTGCTTGCATAATTAATAACTGTAAATTTTCTTGCAGATAAATTTGTTGATCAGGTGTCATCATCGCGGGAATATCTTCGTTTTGATGTGTGATTACCACTAATTGCTTTAATGATGCGCGAATATTATCCCACGCGCGATCCCACCATTTTTTCTGCGCTTGATGCGGGGTGTTTTCTAGAATAGAGGTATTAGGTTTGGGCGCGACTAAAATAGATAATTTAGGCACATCGGTTTGTAATTGTGTGAGCTGTGAAGAAAGCGATTTGATATCAACGGGCGCAATCGCTTGTAAATCAGAAATATTTTTAACTAACGCTTCACGGAAATTTTCCATCTCGGGTGCGTTTAAGGCATTCACTTCTTGATTGGCCTGTTTAAGTAAAATTAAGGCGCTGGTTAAATCGTGTTGAGTTGTTAGGCGTAAATTTGCCATTTTGACCAAATACGTAATTTCAGAAGCGGTAAAAGTTCTTTGGTTATTGGAAATGCGGTTTGCCAAATTGCCGACCTGCGTTTGCATTTGATTGGTTTGGTTTTCTAGCGTTTTTTGGTTGGTGCTGAGATCAAGCAACTGCTTTTGGGTTTCGATAAAGGCGTGATGCGTGCGTTGGTTTTCATGCCATAAGCCCACCATGCCCAATAAGAGAACAATAAACAGGAGAAAAACCGTGACAGGAAAAGCCTTTGACATAAGCATCCTTATATATAGAGTGTACTAAAGACCGTAAGATTGCCTACTTAGGCGACAGTTTTCAAGGCCTGAAGCAGAGCATTTTCACTCGCATTTTGAGCCAGCAGAGGTTTCTGTGTGAAGCCTGCTTTTTTGGCGACGCTTACCAGTCTTTCGCTGCTCAATAACAGCGTTTTATGTTTGACGTCAGGTCCCAGTAAAGTGACCAAATTGTTTAGGCCAGTTTCGCTGGTAGCAATAATTATGTCGATATTTTCTAGATTGGGATAGGTAGCAGGTTTAGGCAAGACTTTTTCGTAGGCAAACAATTGCGTGACGTGTGCGCCGCGTGAAGTTAGTTCTGCGGCCAAAATGTTATTACTGTTTTGCGCTTCAATGATTAGAACAGATATATCTGAAACATTTTGCAGTTCTGGCAAATCTAATAATCCATTGCGGCTATAATTTTTGAGCGGATAAGTGGGTGGATTCCAACCCAAACTTTTAACTAAGCCAGCAGAATCTTCACCCATGGTAAATATTTTCAGATCAGCAGGAAGTGTTTTGATTTGATTACTGAAATGGGTGATAGCAGCGGGGCTAATAAAAATAATTATTTTAAATTCATGAAGATTAATTTTAGCATTAAAATTAATAGGCTTTGTTTCAATGGTGGGGAAAATAATCGGATTAAAATTTAATATCTTAATGTGATTAATAAAATTATCAGAAGCTGTGCGGGTAATGAGAACAGTTTTCATGCTAATCCCCAACTGCGTAAAAATGCGGAAATGTCTGGGTCCCGTCCACGAAAATCTTTAAATAATTCATCGATAGGTTTTGCAGCGCCTTGCGATAAAAGTTTATTTATATAATCTTGGCCTGTTTTGAGATTAAATACGCCCGTTTCTTCAAATAAAGAAAATGCATCGCAGGATAGCACCTCAGCCCATAAATAACTGTAATACCCTGCGTCATATCCCCCATCAAAAATATGCGAAAAAGTATTCGGCGAGCGATTATAGTCGGGTATGGGAAGTAACGCTGTTTTTTGTCGAACCTCTTTAATAACCTCTTGAACAGGTCGGGGATGTAAATGCAATTCAAAATCAAACAAAGCGAACTCTAACTGGCGCATTAAAAATAATCCGGCGTTGAATTGTCGCGCATCAATCATTTTTTGAATGAAAGAATCTGGTAAGGCTTCGCCCGTTTGATAATGTTTAGATAGTTTTTTTAATACTGCAGGGTTCCAACAAAAATTTTCCATAAATTGGCTGGGTAGCTCTACTGCATCCCAAGGAACATTATTCATGCCAGCAATATCAATTCTATCCAGTTGCGTTAGCATATGATGAATGCCGTGACCGAATTCGTGGAACAACGTAATGACATCGTCGTGGGTTAATAACGCAGGCTGGTTTTTTTGTGGTGCACGAAAATTACAGGTTAAAAACGCAACGGGAATTTGCAGTGTGCCATCGGGTTTTCGATAACGCGAGCAGTAATCATCCATCCATGCTCCTTCGCGTTTGTTTTTGCGAACGTATAAATCTACATAAAAAATGGCTTTAGGATTGTCGATTTCAAAAACCTGAACATCGGGGTGCCATGTTTCGATATGGTCTAGTTTTTTAATGGTTAAACCAAATATGTCGTGCATGAGTTGAAATAATGTTGATATAACATGTTCAGCGGGAAAATAGGGTCGCAGTAATTCTTCGTCGAGGTCGTATAATTGTTTTTGTAATTTTTCGCTGTAATAAGCTACATCCCAGGGTTGCAGTACATGTCCCGCCAGTTGTTCAAGTTTAGTTAGTTCTTGTTTCGCAATAGGCTTGGCTTTTTGGATCAAATTATTTAAAAAATCTAAAACGTCTTGAGGTTTGTGAGCCATTTTGGTGGTAAGTGATAGCTCAGCGTAAGTTTTAAAACCTAATAATTCTGCGAGCTCTTGTCGTAACGCCATTATTTTTGTCATGAGCGGTGTGTTGTCGTATTTCGTTTCATCAAACTCAGACGCACGTGTAACAAATGCCTGATAACATTTTTCGCGTAGTTTCGGCGATTCAGCATATTTCTGGACAGCCATGTAACACGGAATGTCTAGTGTTAGCGTATTGTCTTCAGGACGTATGCTTTCTGGGATGCCACGAAGTTCTTCTTCAGTGGCAACATATTTCCAGTGTTGAGTGGATTCCAAGACGTGCTCGCCAAATTTTGTCGACAATTCGGATAATTCTTTTTCAATTTCTGCGTAACGCGATTTCTTTTCTGAGGAAAGTGCGATGCCCGCTAATTTAAAATCACGAATAGCCAATTCAGTAATACGATTTTGCGGTGCACTCAAAAACGCCTGATATAATTTTTCATTGTGTGCTAATTCGACACTGTAGTCGGATAGCAGTGGCAAACAGCGCTGATAAATTTTTCGTAATTCCGGGGTGCTGCAAACTGCGTGTAAATGTTCAATAGGTGACCAGAAATGTGCGAGCCGATTTTCTAATATCTCAGTCAGCTGTATGGGATCTTTTAAAGAATCTGTTTCCAGTTGATGACGATTGGTCTCTAACAGGGCTTCTAATTCTGGCTGGATTTTATCCAGTACTATATGCTTAAATTGGGGCAATTCCATGATTATCCTCTAACATGATTGACGAAAACGGTTTCCGATCCAATATTGGTATCATTGTAATGAATGATAAGGCCAATTTACTATGGGCGCGACGCATTGGGCAAAATGCGTGGCAATTCCCTCAGGGTGGCGTTCATCCCGATGAAACGGCGGAACAAGCACTTTATCGGGAATTATACGAAGAATTAGGTCTTGAGCGTGAAGATGTCGAAATCGTTGGTCAAACGCAAGAGTGGTTACATTATCGTATCCCCGATGCCTATATTCGCCATGACAGTCGACCATTGTGTATTGGCCAAAAGCAAAAATGGTTTTTATTACGACTCATTTCTGATCATTCCCGTGTCTGCTTGGATAGGACTGATTCGCCAGAATTTGATGCATGGCGTTGGGTGACGTATTGGTATCCCGTGAAGCATGCGATTTTCTTCAAACGACAAGTCTATAAAAATGCGCTCCGTGAGTTTGTGCCCCTAGTGTTTGCTGAAGAGCAAGAGCCGTCATGAAAACAATGACAGTCGCAGCGTTTGATTTTGATAAAACGATGACGCGAAAAGATACCCTTCTGCCATTTTTATTTCATTTGTATCCGTTGCATCGCAAATTATCCAAGGCTATTAAATTAATCCCTACGGTTGTGCAATATAAATTAGGCATTCTTGAAAATCAGGAAGCCAAAGAGCGATTGCTCAAAGCTTTTTTACGAAATCGTTCGCACGAGAAGTTACTGCAGGAAGCGCATGTATTTTCCAATCTAAGATTAGCGCATTATGTCCGTGCTGAAGCATTGAAGCGATTGCACTGGCATCAAGCAAAAGGTCATCAATGTATTTTGATTAGCGCAGGGTTAGAGATTTATTTAAAACCTTGGGCCAATTCGCTCGGATTAGAAGTGAGTGCGACACGATTGAAAGTGCATAACGGTCGAGTGACGGGGAAAATTGACGGCAAAAACTGCTACGGCCAAGAAAAAGTGAATCGTTTGATGAAGCGCTTTGGACCTAAAGAAAATTTTAAGCTGTATGCGTATGGCGATAGCGAAGGTGATCGTGAATTGCTCGAGCTTGCTGATTGTCCTTATTATCGAAAAATGCCCTCATGTCGTTAAAACGAATTTTTTTGTTGTCCATATCAATGCTTATCTTGTTTGTTTGTACGGTTGGGTATTTTAAACGGACAATCTTTTCAGGTGGATTTTACGGCGCGTCAGATTTTTTTAAGTTTTACGAATCGACAGTCTTTTATTTTTCTGGGCAAGATATTTACAGTAATGACATTGTCCAAATGAAAATGCATGATATTACTACGTGGGTGACGTCTGATGGAAATTTAAATCCGCCGTTTTTTACGTTGTTGCTCTTGCCGTTGCATGTATTTAATTATGCAAAAGCCTATCAAGTCTGGAATATTGTTTCGGCAATTTGTTTGGTCAGTGGTGTTCATGTGGTACTTCGACGATTTCCGCAGTGGCATAAAAATACGTTAATTATATTAGCATTGTTTATGTTGTATTTGCCGACATCAGCTGTGTTTGCATATGGCCAAGTAACAGGGCTTTTGTTATTGCTTTTAGGGTCAGCGTGGATTTTATCGCGTGAGCAGCGTGATATTAGTGCGGGAGTGTGTATTGGTTTGGCGTGTGCCATTAAATTATTTTGTGGATTATTTTTAATTTATTTTTTATGTTTAAACCGTTGGAGATTATTTTTTTCAGCGTTGGTGGTGTTTTTCCTCGCGTTTCTATCGGGTTTGATGGTGTTCGGCTTGAAGGCTTATCTGACATATCACACGATGTTAAGCTCAGTCCGATGGTATGCAGCGAGTTGGAATGCGTCATTTTTTGGATTTTTTATTCGAGTTTTTTCGGGTGTTGAGAAAAATATCCCGTTTGTGAGTGCGCCGTATGTCACAAAAATCAGTACCCTATTATGCACAATCTTATTGGTTGCTTATTTAATTCGGACTTGGCGAAAGTGGGGTGAACAGAAATTTGATTTAAGCTATTCATTGGTCATTGTGTCAATGTTGTTATTGTCTCCACTGGGATGGGTTTATTATTTTCCGTTATTGTTGATTCCCTATCTTGTATTAGTTGAAGAAGGTAACGAGCTGGTTCATTTAGGATTGTGTGTATTGTTATTTTTGAGTACGTTAACCGGACGCTTATTACGAACCACGCAAATTAAAACACATGTGCAGATTTTTGTATTTGGTGGAATGGGGTTTTATGTTTTATTAAGCGTATTAGCGTTATTGAGTATCGTAGGTTATGGAGTGTGGCATTCGCGCGTAAAAAACAATGCTATTTCAGAAAATCTGTGGATGGTTATTTACACCATTATTTTTATCCCGTCGGTAATATCATTGGGTGCTATTTTTAGGGACGTTTATTTTAATTCAGGGAGTGCGTGAGATGTCGCTCAGAAGAATCATTTTGTTGTCTATTTCTGTTTTTTTGTTGCTGATGAGCGTGATCGTCTACTTTGAGCGGACTCGTTTATCGATTTATGGCCAGTCTGATTTCTTCGTGTTTTACCAAGCGGTACGGTTTTATTTGTCTGGGCAAGATATTTACAGTTCTTATATTATTAACAATGGCGTGATGTATATTCGTGAAGCAGGGAATTTAAATGCCCCATTTTTAGCGTTATTATTGCTGCCATTTTCTTATGTTAATTATGCGTGTGCATTTGAGATTTGGGTTTTTATTTTAATGGTGTGTTTGTTGGTGGGTGGTTATTTAGCATTACGCCCGTTTCCGCAATGGCATAAGAATGTATTGCCAATATTAGCGTTATTTCTGATGTTTTTTCCCAATCGCGAGACCATTATTTACGGCCAAATTTCGCCGGTGCTGTTTTTGCTTGTCGTTTCAGCGTGGTTATTATCCAGAAAGGGCAAAGATAATCTTGCAGGTGTTTTTATTGGCTTGGCGTGTACATTAAAATTATTTTGTGGATTATTTTTAATTTATTTTTTATGTCTCAAACGGTTTAGATTGTTTTTGATTTCAGTATTAACGTTTTTGAGTGCTAATGGATTAGCCTGGTTAGCTTTTGGCACGCAAGCGTATATTTCTTATTACAACAGCATAAAAGGCATATTTTGGTATGCGGGCACGTGGAATGTTTCGTTTCACGGATTTTTTATGCGATTATTTTCCAATGCAGAGCATAATGTTCCACTCATCGCTGCTGCGCATTGGGCTAATATTGCGACAATGACATGCTCAGCATTATTGATGGTACTTTTGACTTGGGTGTGGCGTAAAGAAGGCGAAGCTCAATTTGATCGCGGGTTTTCTTTAGTAATTGTATCTATGTTGTTATTGTCGCCGTTATCTTGGATTTATTATTTTTCGTTATTATTGATTCCCTATTTAGTCATTGTGTCTGAAAATAATGACTGGGTGCATTTGGCTGCGTGTATTTTATTGTTGTTGAGCATGAAAATGCCGTTGCTTATTTTGGCATCAGGCATTAAATCGCCCATACAAATTTTTTGGGCGGGTGGATTAGGGTTTTATATTTTACTCGGATTGCTTGCGCTATTAGCGAAACCGTATCAAGAATATGCGCGATTTACGCCAAGGTTGTGGGGCGTTATCTATACTTTAATTTTTATTGCGCCTATCGTAGTGTTAGCCATTACTTTTACGAGCTTGACGTTTTAGCGAGGTTTGATGAGAACCATATACAGCATTTTATTTTATTTAGGGATGCCATTTGTATGGCTGCGCCTATTGTGGCGGTCACGACGTGATCCGAATTATGCCAAACGGTGGTCTGAGCGACTAGGGTATGTTCCCAAAAATATCCACTCAAACTGCATTTGGTGGCATTGTGTTTCAGTGGGTGAAACCTTAGCGGCGCTGCCGTTAATTAAGTCTTTAATGCAACGTTATCCAAACATTTCTGTTTTGGTGACGGGGATGACGCCGTCTGGTTCAGCACAAATTCAAAAGCATTTGGGTGGGGCAGTGTCGCATATGTATGCGCCATATGACTTGCCTCATTTGTGGGGACGATTTCTCAAAAAAATTAATCCGAAATTATTAATTATTATGGAAACGGAATTATGGCCAAATATGTTAGCAAAGTGTCACGAGAAAAAAATTCCTACCATATTGATTAATGCCAGATTGTCAGAGAAATCCGCAAAAGGTTATGGAAAATTTTCGGGATTAATAAAAGAGATGCTAGATAATCTTAATATCGTCGCTGTGCAAAATCAGCAAGATGGCGAGAGATTTATTAAATTAGGATTGCCACCCGAAAGATTGCATGTCACGGGTACGGTTAAATTTGATATTACGATTAGTGCTCAATTACTTCAAAAAGCGCGTGAATTACGCGCTAGCTGGAATGCAGATCGTCCTGTATTTATCGCAGCGAGTACGCATGAAGGCGAAGAGAAAATTATTCTTGAGGCATTTAAAAAGATTTCAGCACAAGATCCCGATACATTATTGATTTTGGCTCCGCGTCATCCGGAGCGTCGACAAGAAATTGTTAATCTATGTGAAAGCTATGGATTTTCGCATTGTTTACGAAGCCAGAATGAAATTCCTCAACCCAATACGAAAGTATTCATTGCCGATACGATGGGTGAGTTACTGCTATTTTATGCGGTATCGGACATCGCGTTTGTGGGAGGCAGCTTAATTGAGCGAGGGGGGCATAATATTTTGGAGCCTGCCGCGATAGGCATTCCCGTGATAACTGGGCCGTTTTTATACAATTTTGCTCAAATTGACAGGCTCTTATCCGGGTCTGAAGCCTTGATTAAGGTCAAAAATGCAGAAGGCCTAGCCACAGCTGTGCTAGGATTGCTCAACGATGCGAAGAAGCGTGATGCTGTCGGTAAGCGTGGTGAAGCGGTTATTGCCAAGAATCGCGGCGCGTCGGAAAAGCAGTTAAATCTAATAGAGAGATTGATAAACATGGATAATAGCAAATCCGTAAAAAAAGCATTAATTTTAGTAGATCTTCAAAACGATTTTATGCCGGGTGGTTCGCTCGGTGTTCAAGAGGGTGATCAAGTTGTTCCCATAGCAAATAAAGTACAAGAAAAATTTGATATCGTTATTGCATCTAAAGATTGGCATCCGCAAAATCACGTGAGTTTTATCAATTTGTGGCCTTCTCATTGTGTGCAACATTCCTTTGGCGCGGAATTTGAAAAGCACTTAAATACTGACAAAATTCAAAAAATTATTCACAAAGGTACGCAAGTTGAAATCGATAGTTACAGTGCTTTTTTCGATAATTCGCATCAACATAAAACAGAATTAGATGATTATCTAAAAACATTAGGCGTGACAGATATTTATGTGATGGGATTGGCGACGAATTACTGCGTCAAATATTCTGTCTTGGATGCGATTAAATTAGGTTATGACGTAACTGTCATTGAAGACGGCTGTCGCGGAATCGGTGATACCACGGAAGCGTGGGCAGAAATCAAACAAGCGGGCGCGAAAATTATTTGTTCTAAAGATTTGTTGTAATAAATAAGAGGTATTGAATGTGGAATCTCCTACAGAAGTAAATTATTGGGCAGCAAAAGTTATTAAAGATTTTGAAATCCCTCCTGAAAAAATTTCCGAAATTGAAGCGTTTTGTCGAGATGTGGAGTCTTTTAATTTTGAACGACTCTACAACTATTTGGATTTGACTCGTTTTTTCGCGAATCATTTGGGACGGAATGAGTGGCCAATGTGGTGCTTTATTGCATTTGCGGGTACTGAGGTGCTTGCAAAAAAAATCCCAGATTTCGGTACGCTCCGTCATAACGGAATGAATGCATTACATTTTGCGGTGGTGGGTGTAAATAGTCGCGTGCAAGATTATTGCATAAAAGAATTAGGGGTGAGCCCAGCATCCTGCGATGATGAAGGCAGTAACGTTGCTCATTTTGCTGCATGGGTTGGTTCTTATCTTACCTGTGATTCTTTGTGTCTAATCTATAACTTGGATCCGTTTGCAAAAAATAAAAATGGCATGACGCTATTTGATATTGCAATCCAACAGAAGCATATCTATTTTCTGAAATACTATATATGTGATACGGATTTGGATTTGAGTGGATTTGTAGAGAGCCTATATTCTTTTATCATTACAAGAAAAGATTTGAAGTTGATTAAAATGTTTTTAGAAAAATACGCTCGTTATCTTCAACGTAATCCGCTCCATGTTGAAATAGAAAAGGGAGATCTTGAATCTATTGTCTTTGCTATTGAAGAATTGGGTTTGGATCCTACTGCTAAGAATAACGAAGGTGAAAATGCATTACACATTGCGGCTACTGTAGATAAAAGCGGATACGTTATAGCCATGTTGCTTGGATTTTATGGGGTAGATCCAACGACGAAAAACAATGATGGTGTTACACCGCTCGAATACGCTCAAAAAGCGGGAAATGAAGCAGGCGTGGCATTGCTCAGCAATACTGAAAAATGCAGTAAATTAATAGAAAACAGCCAGTGGAAAAAACGCGTCATTGTAGATTTTAAGTTGGTTAATCGAAAAATTTCCGACATCACGCAGGAGTCTGCTGCGTTTAAGCATGTTTTTGATTTTCAACAATTGCACAAGCGATTGAGTTCAAGTGTTGTTTCTAGGTGTCTTTTTCCCTTCCGCAATCCTCCTGTTTGGGTATTTTTTATGTTGAGTGGGGTATTCGATGATAAATTTAGCAACTTAGAAAAACGCTTTGGAGAGCTTACTTCTCTGCATATTGCAGTGCTTTTGGGTAATTTGAGTCTTGTAAAAAAACTTAGCGCAGCAGGAGTGAGCCATGGTGTTCTGGAATTTGCTATCAAGGGTGGTAATTTAGGCGTAACAAAGTATCTGATTGAAGAATGTGGTGTGGAGCCAAATTCACTATCGCTCATGACCGCTGCAGAGTGGGATAGGACAGATATAGCGATCTATTTTATTTCGACGCACAACATTGATCCTCGAGCGTTGGATAATTTTGCAGGTGAAATGAATAATCTACTTCATACGGCTTCTAAGCGAGGAAATGTAGTACTCATGAAATATCTTATGAGTGACGAGCCTCTTTGTAAAATTGATCCTACCGAAGAAAATAGGCAAGGGTGTAATGCATTACATCTTGCTGCAAAATACGATAATGAAGCAGCCGTAAAAATGCTGGTGGGTCAGTATGGTATGGATGCAACAGTAAAAACAGGCTATCCGTCTCTCTTTAAAGAACGATACACTCCGCTAGAATTAGCCACGAAGAACGAATGGTGGGGAACACAGGAAAGTGTTGATGCGTGCTGCGCGCTTCTTGATGATACAAAAAAATGCCGTGGATTAGTCGCAGAATATGGCTTGAGACAAATTTATAAATTACTGATTTCTGATGAGGTTGAAAATCCAGATGAATTTTTGTCAGATCTCGAGAATTTTTTTAATGCGCTAAATCTCGGAATAGAAAGAAAAACCATCGGCTTCAGTCTCTTTAATCCTGTCTATACCTATCGATATTATGTTGAAAAATGTGATGCCTTGCTTGCAAAAGACACTTCTGCTGAAGCGCGCGAATATTTTAAACAAGCCGCAGAATTATTTATTCAAGAAAAGTGTCAAGATGAAGCAGCGGCGGATTCTCAGAATAAGCTCTGTTTTAGATTGAAAGAAATTATTAAAGCTATTGCAGCACAACCACTGGAAGAATTTTTAGCGGAATCCCAGAAAGCTTCTGCAAAGACTGCTCCTCGTTCAGCATTTTATGGTCCCGTCAAGCCAGTCAGCTCAAGTGGCAACTCAAATTTTGATTATGAAAACCTGAGGGATGGCGAGTCTGAGAATATTTTTCAGCTCTAGGCAGAAAGGGGCAGATGAGTGAAATATGCTCTATTTTTAATGCGTCCTGAGCGGGATGTTTTTGATTTAAAACCCATTGAGACTTGGTAATAATCCCGTTCGGGTTGTTTTGTGCTTTGGGTTGGGCTACAATTCAAATAACATCCCGATAAGGACGTTTTTATGAAATTCATTACAGCGAAACAATTTGGTGAGCTGATTTTAAAAACTCGGAAATCAGCCAAGCTTACTCAATCTCAACTTGCTGCGGCAGCAGGAATTGGTGAGCGATTTATTCGCGAACTGGAAAAAGGTAAGGTGACGTGCCAACTTGAAAAATCACTCTTAGTTGCTCAAATGCTTGGAATTAAATTTGAAGCAACTTTGCCTCCAAAAGCAGAGGATATTAAATCATGATAAAAAAAAACCAGCTTTCTATACGCTTGCATGGTAAACCTGTCGGTGTGCTTGAACAGGACAGCGTGGGTAAAAAAAAATTTCACTACAATGAAGATACAAAAATACCTATTTCTTTAGGTATGCCTATTCGTGAAGAAAATTATGATGATGAGCAATGCGAAGCTTTTTTTGGTGGACTCTTGCCTGAAAGTGAAACAGCAAGAAGAATCATTGGTAAGAAATATGGTGTTAGCCCCACTAATAGTTTCGCTTTATTAAAAGCGATTGGTTACGATTGTGCGGGCGCAATTTCTTGTCATTCAGTGGATGAGACTGTTAAAGCACATGCTTCAGTTCCGTTGGAAGGAATAAAAGTTTCGGACAATGAACTTTATTCTCACATTAAATCATTGCATACAAAACCATTATTTATTGATGTAGAAGGATTGCGGTTATCTCTTGCAGGTGTGCAAGATAAAGCCGCAGTATGTCTCATTGATGATTACATTGCTTTTCCTAAAGACGGTTGTCCTACAACGCATATTTTAAAACCCGCATCGCTTTATTACCCTGGTCTTGCAGAAAATGAATATTTTTGTTTGAACATAGCGAAAAAGATTGGACTTTTTGTTTCAAATGTTGAGCTCAGGAAAATTAAGGACATTATTTTTTTATTAGTTGAGCGTTACGATCGGCGAATTGCTAATGGGTATATTGAGCGTATTCATCAGGAGGATTTTTGTCAGGCATTATCGATCATCACATCCAATAAATATGAAAATGAGGGAGGGCCTGGGATAAAAGCTTGTTTTGATTTATTGATGCAAGCAACACAGCCTGCGTTGGATCGAAACAAACTTGCGGCAGCAATAGTATTTAATTATTTAATTGGCAATATGGATGCTCATGGAAAAAATTTTTCATTATTGCATCATACGTCGTCTAATATTCGACTTGCGCCAGTATATGATATGGTAAGCACGCGCGTTTATGATAATTTGACATCAAGGATGGCGATGAAAATAGGCAGTAAATATGATGCCGATGAGGTTTTAGCGAGACATTGGGAGCAGCTTTGTGAGGCATCAGGGTATCGATATATTTCGTTAGTAACCCTGATAAAAAAACTATGCAGTGACATTGAAAAAGCCATCGAAGTTGAAAAAATTGAGCTAAAAGAAAAGGGTTTTTATGATCCCGTTATTGACAAAGTTGTAAGGGTCATAGAGGCAAATGTTAGCAAGTTAAAAAAAATATTTACCTAAGAATTTCCACTGCTCTTGCTAACTGCACATCCGGTTTTGCATGCGGAATCATCTTCACTTCAATATCTGGGGCAATACCAATGTGGTCAATCAATTTGCCACTCGGTGTGTAATATAACGCAGTTGTTAATTTAATCGCGTCGCCACCAAACGGAAAAACCGTTTGAACGGAACCTTTTCCAAAGGTTCGCATACCCAACAATTTTGCGCGATGATGATCGTGTAATGCGCCTGCAACAATTTCTGAGCCTGATGCTGATCCCTTATTAATTAAAATAATCATAGGCGCGCCGTTTAGTATATCTTTATCAGTTGGATTGGCCGAATACAAAACTTTTTTGTCGCGATTTTCGCTGTAAACTATTAATGGGTTTTTACCCAATTTTTGATAATCTAAAAATAGCTCAGATACCCCAACAGAACTTTCTAAAATACCACCTGGATCATTACGTAAATCTAAGATAAAGCTTTTTAGCGGAGCTTTATTCTGAGCAATTAATTGTTTTATAGCGACTCTAGTTTGTTCAGGGGTGTTTTTCTGGAAAGTAGCGATACGGACATAGCCCATATTGGGCTTTATCAATTGGCTTTTAATGTTTTGCGGAATAATTTGACCACGTGTGACTGTAATGGTTAACGGTTTTTCTTCATGTGCTCGTACAATCATTAATTTAACCGAGGTATTTTCAGGGCCTCGCAATGCTTCAATTGCTCTACGGAATGACATCGATTGAACAGGTTTATCATCAATCGCTATGATTTCGTCATCGGGTAAGATTCCTGCTTTTTGTGCAGGACTGCTATCGATAGGCGAAATCACTTTTAAACTGTCGAATTGCGGCATGACTTCTAAGCCAATTCCGCTGAATTTACCTGTTTTGAGTTGTTCTACAAACGACATATCTTTTTGGGTGAGATACATTGAATGAGAATCTAGTCCTTGTAACATGCCATTAATTGCATCGTCGATTAATTTTTTATCGGAAACGGGTTGGTAATAATACGTTTTAATTACGGCGTAGGCTTTTAGAAATCGTTGCCATTCATCGGCGGGTGGTGATAGGGAGGGAGTTGAAACATATCGTGCATAACTGCACGCTAAAATTCCCGTAAGACTTAAGCAAAGTAGACTAAATCCTAAGAATTTCCGTTTGTGTCGCATTGAATTAAAACCTTCCCTGTCATTTCTTTCGGTTTGGCAATACCCATTAAATATAAAATCGTGGGCGCGATGTCAGATAATACACCATCATCGCGAATCATTTTACCCGATCTATCCGCACGACTGATATATAAAAAGGGTACGGGATCGCTAGTATGCGCGGTGTGCGGTTGCTGTGTATTGTCATCATACATGCATTCTGCATTGCCATGATCTGCCGTAATTAACATTTCGCCATTGGTTTTTTTGATGGCGTCATAAATTTTGCCTAAGCATTGATCAATACATTCTATTGCTTTCACTGTCGCGTCAAAATTTCCGGTATGACCGACCATGTCGGGATTTGCGAAATTACAAACTAAGAAATCATATTTTTTGGATAATATGGCTTCAACTAATTTATTTGTCACTTCCGGTGCAGACATTTCAGGTTGTAAATCATAAGTTGCAACCTTTGGTGAAGGAACCAAGATGCGATCTTCGCCAGAGTAGGGATCTTCAACGCCACCATTAAAAAAGAATGTAACGTGTGCGTATTTTTCGGTTTCGGCAATGTGTAATTGTTTTAATCCCAAGCTGGATAAATATTCAGGCAAGGTATTTTTTAAGGTTTGTGGCGGAAATGCGACTTTTGTTTTTAAAGTATCTGCATACATGGTTAACGAAACAAAATGTTCATAGCCATGGTCTAAAAATATTTTAGTTAATTGCCGTGCTCTGTCTGAGCGGAAATTCATGAATATAATGCAATCTTCAGGATTAATTTTAACCGGCGTAATGAGGGTGGGTTTAACAAATTCATCTGTTTCGCCACGTAAATATGCAGCTTCTAATGCAACTTCTGAATTCTCGGCATGAAATTCTGCTTTATTTTGAGTTAATAAATTAAACGCTGCTTCTGTACGATCCAGTCTTTTGTCGCGATCCATTGCGTAATACCTGCCCATAATAGAGGCTATTGCAATTCCCGCTTGTTTTTCTATTTTTTGTAAAGACGCTGATGCACTTTTTGGGGGGGTATCTCGACCATCTAAAAAAGCATGAAAATATATTTTAGGGATATTATTTTTTTGCGCCAATTTAATCATCGCTAAAATTTGATCTTCATGGCTGTGAACGCCGCCGGGAGATAATAACCCCATAATATGGATGGCTGAATTGGATTTTTTAACGCGATCAAATTCTTGATTAAATGCAGGATTTTCAGCGAATTCACCCGTTTCGATGGCTTTATCAATACGCGTAAATTCTTGATAAACCACACGTCCTGCGCCAATATTTAAATGCCCGACTTCGGAATTTCCCATTTGTTGGTCGGGTAATCCAACTGCATGACCAGAGCCATCAATAAAACAATGCGAATAATGATTCCACAAATAATCCCAGTTTGGTTTTTTGGCTTGTGCAATCGCGTTATACTTTTCTGTTGGACGATAACCAAAGCCATCTAAAATAACTAAGAGAAGCATTTTTGCAAATCCTCAATGTCCATTTGATCGAGTTCAACATATTTTCCTGCGCGTAATTGTGGAGGCAGCGTAATTGTCCCGAAGCGCACTCGTGTTAGACGGCTGACTTGAACGTCTTGTGATTCCCACAAGCGTCGAACTTCGCGGTTTTTGCCTTCGCAAATAACCACGTGATACCAACTGTTGCGTCCTTCGCCGCCTTTGAATTGAATATCTTTAAATTTCGCGATGCCATCTTCTAGCTCTATGCCTTTTCTTAATTTTTTTAACATGAGGTCAGTTACTTCGCCATATACACGTACCGCATATTCACGTTCAATTTCGTGTGAGGGATGCATGAATTTATTGGCGAGTTCACCATCGGTTGTAAAAATTAATAGGCCTGACGTATTAAAATCCAGTCGACCAATCATCACCCAGCGGCCTTTGCGCAAAACAGGCAAATGATCAAATACGGTAGGACGATTTTGCGGATCTGAACGCGTGCAAATTTCGCCTTCGGGTTTGTGATACAACAATACGCGCGTTTTTTTCAATTCGAAGGCATGAGAAGCCATGAGAATATTATCAATGCTGATTTTATCGGAGAGCGTTACACGATCCCCCACTTTGGCTAATTGACCGTTGATTTTAATACGACCGGCGGCAATCCATTCTTCCGCTTGTCGGCGAGAAGCAACTCCTGCACGTGCTAAAACTTTCTGAAGTTTTTCCGTATTATCGTTTTTAGGTTTCTGTTTCAACGGCGTGTTCCTCTAATCGAATGGGTGTTTCTACAATGATTTCGTGCACCGCTTCAGCTTCCGCCATTTCGGTTTCTGTATTTAATATTTCCGTAATTTCAGCGAGCGAAGGCAGTTCATCTAAACTTTTTAAATTAAAATAATCTAAAAATTGTTTTGTGGTTGCATATAAGCCGGGTTTTCCGGGGACATCTCGGTGTCCTACCACGCGAATCCATTCTCTGTCAGTTAATATTTTAAATGTCGTTGAAGCGATACCAACGCCACGAATTTCTTCGATTTCTGCCCGTGTAATGGGTTGGCGATACGCAATTAACGCTAGTGTTTCTAATAATGCGCGTGAATAACGGGGCGTACGTGTATCCCATAATCGTCCGATATAGTTTTGCAAATTCGGTTGAATTTGTAAGGTATAACCACTGGCAACTTCTTTTAATATTAACCCACGTGTTTCTAATTCAATGCGCAATTCTTCGAGGGTATTTTTAATTTCCTCTTCTGTTGGACGTTCATCGTCTGGAAATAATTGCTGAAAGCGTGAAATATCGACAGGTTCGCCTGCCGCTAAAATGGCGCATTCTAAAATTTGCTTTAATAAAGTGGATTCGATGTTCATGCGGTTGCGGCCTTCACGTGAAGTGGACTGTAGGGTTCTTGTTGGACGATATCAATTAAAGACTGTTTCAATAATTCTAAAATGGCAATGAAAGTAACAACCACACCCATTTTACCTTCTGAAACATTGAATAAATCTTGGAATTTCGTATACGAATCTGTTTTGATTTTGCGTAATACGTCGCTCATGCGTTCACGAATGGAAAGCGGTTCACGCGCAACGTGATGTTTTGCGTTGTGCGCGACCCGTTGCATGACTTCCATAAATGCGCTGAATAAATCTCTCATATCGATTTCAGGTTTCGGTTTTGGAATTTCTTGGTCAGATACTTCGACAGATGCGGGAAAAATATCGCGTCCGACTTGCGGTAATTTATCGAGATTTTCAGCGGCTTTTTTGATTTGCTCATATTCTTGCAGTCGGCGAATCAATAAAGCTCTTGGATCTTCTTCTTCAGGCCCTAATTCAGTGGACCGCGGCAATAACATACGCGATTTAATTTCTGCCAATAAAGCAGCCATGACTAAATATTCAGCGGCCAATTCGAGATTAAGCGTCTTCATGATCTCGACGTATTGAATATATTGCTTCGTGATTTCGGCAATAGGGATATTGAGAATATCCAGATTTTCTTTTTTGATAAGGTAGAGCAACAGGTCCAGCGGTCCCTGAAAGGTTTCCAAAAAGACTTCCATCGCCTCGGGGGGGATGTACAGGTCTGTGGGGAGTTCTGCCATGGGTTGGCCTTGGATCAGAACGTTGTTTGGGGTCTGCTCGGTTGTCATGCCATCCTCATATATATAGAGTGGGCATTGTACCTGAAAATGACATGTCCGTGTCATCCCAGCCACGGGTGTCATCCTGAGCGAGTGTAGCGAGTCGAAGGACCTCCGGCTACTTGTTATCCCGAGCATAGCGAGGGATCTGGTTTTGGGATTTCGTAAGCGCTCATTAAATACTCATCTTTTCTTTTCGATCCTCACTAAGAAAAGATAGGCACTTATCTTTTCTTAGTGAGCAACTGTAGCAAATAAGAATTATGTAACATTTTATTAAGCAGTGATTGGTCAACAGTGGTCTAATGCCATTGTCTGGTACAATCACAATCAACTTATAGAGGAGGTTTTAATGAGAGCAGTTTTAGCTTTAATTTTGTTTGCCCTGTGTTCCAACCTCTATGCCATGACCTCTGACGAGTCCAAGCAATTCGTCAAAGATGCTGTGGTTTATGCGCTGACTAATAAAGATCCCAATATGGATTACAGCAAGTATGTGTCGAAAAGCTTTAAAAATCCTATCGATGGTAATGTCTTTAATTATCAACAATGGGTGGCGCATCAAAAGCATATAAAATCCTTGGTCAAATCAATGAAGCCAACATTTGATGAAATGGTTGCAGAAGGCAATAACATCGCAGCGATTTATCATATCGATATCGTTAAAAACGATGGCAGTAAATTAGTCGTCAAAGATATGGCCTTTTTTAAGCTTAAAAATAATAAAGTGGTTTATTGCGAAGAATTAACGCGATTAATCAAAGGCAAGGTGAAAGATAAGAATATTGGATCGACGAAGTGAAATCCAAACCCCGCTGTGCCTGGGTCACCGATGATCCACTCTATATTGAATATCACGATAAAGAATGGGGTAGGCCCATTTACGATGACAGATTGTTATTCGAATTTTTAATTCTCGAAGGTGCGCAAGCTGGATTAAACTGGCTGACGGTTTTGAAAAAACGCGAAAATTATCGAAAAGCGTTTGATAATTTTAATGCAGCAAAAATAGCTCAATATAAATCCACTGAAATCAATAAATTATTAAAAAATCCGGGAATCATCCGCAATAAATTAAAAATTAATTCTGCTATAAAAAACGCCAAAGGTTTTTTGGAGATTAAGTCAGAATATGGCAAATTTGCTGATTATCTTTGGGGATTTGTAAACCATAAACCCATTATCAATAAATGGAAAGCACATAAAGACATTTCTGCAACCACAGAAATCTCCGACAAATTATCGAAAGATCTTAAAAAGAGAGGATTTAATTTTGTCGGCAGTACGATTTGTTATGCGTACATGCAAGCGGTAGGGATGGTGAA
>JANRJR010000006.1:0-47236 GCA_033763845.1 Gammaproteobacteria bacterium
AAATTAAAAACACGCTATCCTAAAAACGATAAAGCTGAAAAACGCTTCGCGCGATTCTTTTTGTGGCACTGCAAAAAAGAAGACCTTGATCCTAAAGCAGCAGCTGAACGCTATCATTCTTTTTTACATCAACATGGCTTATATACAGCATTTACAAATTACCTCGACGTTTACACACAATATCCTCTGATTGAAACCAGAATGTATTCTGAAGATTTTTGTGCCCGAACAAAAGACAGCGCAACAGTTGTTACTCATCAAACACTGTCGTTTGGCGAAGACATGACACAGGATGAAAAACACAATTTATTATTAAACCTTAACGTTACGTGTTGTAACGTTACGTGTTGTTTTGCAAACCAATCCGGCATCAAAATAAAAACCACAGGAACTGATCAAGCATTTTTTGTAACACGAAATAACAATCAGCTTTTGGTCAGTAAATTTGACCACCCGATTCAAGGCATGGTCCTTGATCAAATATCTGCCGAACGAGAAGTTTTTGTTATTTTAGTTTCAGGCGATGCCCCCACCTCAACAGAAGAAATGAAAGCGCTATTAACAAAACATGCTCTTTCAACACAAAAACTTTCTGAAAAACTTGCGGGAGAAATTTCAACCGAAAATGGAAAAGCGCCTATTACGATTTCTATTCTTCCCATCGACCGCAACAGCAAAAAACTTCACTATGCTGCGCATATTCCTGGAGAAAGTCTAGAACGCACTAAAGAATTTAAGCAACGACTCGAAGCATTGCCCAACTTTGATCGTTACAAAAAATTAAAAGAAGAAGTTGAGCAACTTATCCAAAAAACTGAACGTTACTTTGCTAAACTTAACGATGAAATTGAATCAGAAAAAGAATCATTTCTGGCTAGTCATCCACACTCATCTGTTACTTATGGATACCAAGCCTGGAAAGCGGACGATAACAGGGTACCGACAGAGATGAATATTTCAAATGTAAACACTCAAGATAACACTATATTCAATAATACGATTGGTGAAAAAGCTAAACTTCGTTTCGAAGTTTCTCAATCTCTTAAAAAATTAAAAAGTAATTACAAAACCGCTTTAGAAAAAATGCAGGAATTTTCTCAAAATCTTTTCAAAGTTGAAGCTGCTGCAGAACCTGCTCTTGCTGAAGAGCCCGCTGCTGTTGCAAAACCTACTCTTGCGAAACGAATTGAAAATACGAAAACTGGTTTTGATTATCTTAAAGACATAGTTAGCATCATTGCGAGCGGCGTTGCATTTATTTCCCTCGTTGGAATTATTCCCATGATTGCGTATCGCTATAAAGCACACAAATGGCTATGGGAAAGTAACCGCGGAAACTTCTTAGACGAAGCACAAAAAGCAAAGGAAATGCAAGAAACAACTTTCCCGCGAGCACCCGTCGCTGCAGCGTAACTATCTTCGCATAGACAATTCTGCCCCTTTCGGGCAGAATTTTCCCACTCAAATAAAACAATGCACCCTTTCAATAATTAGACTTGGCCATCGTGCCAATAAAGTGGTACACTTATGGATAATAAATTTGTTGCCTACCGTGGTGAAAAATACACCGTAGAATGGTTTTTTGATTTACGTTCAAAAAGCCAAGCGCTGGAATATTTCAACACCCTTTCCAAAAAAGAACGCACTCTAGTTTTAAGACTCTTTAAGCGAATAGGTGATCTTGGCGAATTAAGAGATTCAACAAAATTTAATTACGAAGGCGATCAAATCTACGCTTTTAAACCAAAACCCGATCGTTTTCTCTGTTTCTTTTTTGAAGACAAAAAAATTATTGTGACAAATGCTTTTCGTAAGAAGAAAGATAAATTACCACCAGAAGAAAAAGAGAGAGCCTTACGAAATAGAAACGGTTACCAGACAAGACTTGCTACAGGAGAATATTATGAAGAGTTCAACTAAACGCACATACGAAAGCACCTATGATCGTGAGATGCGAGATCCAAAATTTAGAAAAATGTTCAACAAGGCTTATAAAGAACTCATACTTTCCGAGCTCATGCATGCCATCATGCAAGGCGACGAAAAATCTGTTCGTGAACTGGCTAAAGAAGCGAAAGTATCTCCTACCATTATCCAAAACATCCGTTCTGCCAAACAAAAAGACATGAAGCTTAAAAATTTTATCAACATTATTGTCGCTTGCGGATTCCATATGGTATTAGAAAAAGGTAAAGATCGCTTTGTTATCGCATAGACAATTCCTCCCCTTTCGGGCAGAATCAAACCCATTTACTTAGACCCCAAGAGGAATATTTGAATGTCGACGATTGACCTCAAGAAAGTCGAAAAGATGATCGAACTCATCCAAGATACCGACGTGACCGAACTCGAAGTGGAAGAGGATGGCGTAAAAATACGCATCCATCGCGGACACGCGCCACAAATGATCATGAGTCATGGTGCGCCCATGTCATCCATGCATCACATGTCTCATGCGCATGCCCTTCATCAATCTCTCAGCGAAAATTCTGCTGAAGAAGAAACAACGGCTGCCGCAAAACCTAGCCATCAGCATTTTGTGCGCTCTCCAATGGTCGGAACGTTTTATGCCGCCTCATCACCGGCCGCAAAACCATTTGTGGAAATTGGACAAAAAGTTAAAGCAGGTGATGTGCTATGCATCGTTGAAGCCATGAAAATGATGAACCAAATCGAATGTGACAAAGACGGTACTGTTGCATCACGTCTCGTCGACAACGGCATGCCCGTTGAATTCGATCAACCACTTTTTGTGATTGAATAACTTATCTATGACCACCATTAGCAAAGTTCTGATTGCCAATCGCGGTGAAATTGCACTGCGGATTTTACGTGCGTGTCGTGAAATGGGCATTAAATCTGTCGCAGTTCACTCAACTGCAGATCGCGATTTAAAACATGTTCGTCTTGCCGACGAATCGATTTGTATTGGCCCACCTTCTTCCGCAGAAAGTTACTTAGATATGGCGCGAATTATTAGCGCCGCTGAAGTTGCTGATGTTGATGCCATTCATCCCGGTTATGGATTTCTCGCTGAAAATGCAGAATTCGCGGAACGTGTTGAGCAAAGTGGATTTATTTTTATTGGTCCTCGTGCAGAATCTATTCGACTAATGGGCGATAAAATCACCGCGATTAAAACCATGAAGGAATTAGGTATTCCATGCGTACCCGGTTCGGACGGTCCACTCGATGATGATCCTAAACGTAGCTTGATGATCGCAAAAAGAATTGGATACCCCGTTTTAATTAAAGCAGCGGGCGGTGGCGGCGGACGCGGAATTCGCGTTGTTCGCAGCGAAGCCGCATTAATCAATTCCATTAATCTTACACGCGCTGAAGCAAAAGCGGCATTTAATAACGATGTCGTTTACTTAGAAAAATATTTGGAAAAACCGCGTCACATTGAAATTCAAGTATTGGGTGACGGAAAAGGTTACGCGGTACATTTAGGTGAACGTGATTGTTCAGTACAACGTCGCCATCAAAAAATGATCGAAGAAGCACCTGCGCCCGGAATTTCATCTAAACAACGTGCATACATTGGAAAACGCTGCGTAAATGCGTGTAAAAAAATGCGTTACCGTGGTGCCGGTACATTTGAATTTTTATATGAAAACGGTGAATTTTATTTCATCGAAATGAATACACGTATTCAAGTTGAACATCCTGTCACAGAGCTAATTACGAATGTAGATATCGTCAAAGAACAACTGCGCATTGCTGCAGGCGAACGCATGCGATTAAAACAAAAAGACATTAAAATTTATGGGCATGCCATTGAATGTCGATTGAATGCTGAAGATCCTGAAAAATTCACACCTTCTCCTGGTCCGATTTCAGTTTATCATCCGCCAGGTGGTCCAGGCATTCGAGTGGATACGCATATTTACAGTGGTTATCGTGTTCCGCCATTTTATGATTCCATGATCGGAAAATTAATTGCTTACGGTGAAAATCGTGATGTCGCACTTGCACGCATGAAAAATGCGTTGGATGAAATTCATATTGAAGGCATTAAAACCAACATTCCACTTCAACAAAAAATTATCCGTGATGGGAAATTTGTCGAAGGTGGTGTTCACATTCACTTCCTCGAAGAAAAATTAAGTAAATAAATCCTTATGGCTTTTCAGCAAATTCGACTTACCATTGGTTCAAACGAATATGAATCCGTTTGTGAAACCCTCGACGCATTAGGCGCGTTATCCATTACATTAATGGATGCCGAGGACAATCCTATTTTTGAACCCGAACCCGGTACACAACCCCTCTGGGAAAAAGCTATTTTATTGGCGTTATTTGATGATAAAGCCGATTTAAAAAATTATGCTGTCGAAATTATTGAAGATAAAATCTGGCAGCGTGAATGCATGGATCAATTTCACCCTATGCGATTTGGGGAAAACTTATGGATTTGCCCCAGTTGGCATGAAATTAATGAACCCAATGCTGTGATTATTAAACTCGATCCCGGCTTGGCATTTGGAACAGGTAGCCATTCCACTACAAAATTATGCTTAACATGGCTGGCTACACATGACATTAAAAATAAAATTGTTTTAGATTACGGAACGGGCTCAGGCATTTTAGCGATTGCGGCCATGAAACTCGGCGCGAAAAAAGTTTATGCGGTTGATATCGACACGCAGGCCTTACAAGCTGTCGAAGAAAACGCAGCGCACAATAATGTCGACATTCAGGCTTGCACGCCGGACAAACTTCCCGACATTCAAGCTGATGTTATTATCGCAAATATTCTAGCCAATCCGTTAATTTCATTAGCCCCAAAAATATCCTCCTATTTAAATAAAACCGGCAAATTAGTTTTATCAGGACTTTTAGTTTCACAAATAGACGAAGTAAAGCATGCATATGAACCTGAAATTATTTTTGACACGCCTGTTGTCGACGAAGATTGGGTAAGATTGAGTGGAACGCGTTCGTCAGTTATCATAAAGCCTGAGCGGTAGAAAAAGGGAGCTTTGTAATGACAAGGAAAAATGCGGATCATACCTTGCATGAATATGTCTGTCTGATGTTAGAAAAATATTTTGAACAACTGGAAGATCAAAAACCTAAAAAAGTTTACACGATGGTAATGAATGAAGTTGAATCCGCCCTATTGAAAAGCATGTTGGGTTTTACGAAAAACAATCAAAGTAAGGCCGCGGAATTCTTGGGATTAAGTCGAAGCACTTTACGCAAAAAACTTAGGGAACATGATTACGACGTCGACGGCTAATGCCACACAAACCACTTTACCTCCGTTGGGGCAACCTCAACTCACCCATCATTTAATCACGGGTGAGCGCGCATATCACCGTTCAAAAATTTTTAACAGTGATGTGGGAATCAATCCACTTATCGCTGCTGCATCACCATTATTTTCATTGGCCGCGAATTTATCCAAACTTCAAGTGCCGCCCGATTTATTAAAACTATCTTATGATTTAACACATGAAATTAAAGCCTTTGAAAACAATGCCCGCGCTCAACACTTTCGTTCTGAAACGATTTTAATCACGCGCTATCTATTATGCGCATATCTAGATGAATGCTTATTGCATTCACCTTGGGGCGAAAAAAACAAGGTGGCTTGGGAGTCTCATTTATTATTGTTATTTTTTCATCAAGAAAAAGATGGCAGCGAACGATTTTTTGTAATCCTTGAAAGGCTTAGTGCAGATCCGGAAGTCCATATCGATGTGCTTGAATTAATTTATCTGTGTTTAAATTTGGGCCATTTGGGAAAATATCGCTTTTTACAAGACGGCAAAGAAATGATCGAGACTATCTCGAAGCGTTTATTTGAATGCATCCGTGCCACACGCGGTGAGCTCAAAAAAGAATTGCACGTTCAGTGTGAAAATACGGTTAAAGCAACCGTATCAAAAATTCATTTGCCGTTTTGGTTAATTACCAGCTTTTCTCTCGCTTTATTGCTAACAATCTACAGTACATTCAGCTATTTATTGGGCACACACGCCGAAGCGCTTTACAATCAAATCAATACGCTAATGGTTTAGCAATGAATTTTCTGGCCAAATTTTTATCTTTTCTGCCACGACGCTTTGCTTTACGTATTGGCATATCTTTAGGCACTCTCGCCTATTATTTATTTAAACGCCGCCGTTTATTAGCACTCAGTAATTTTAATCAAGCCTTAGGAAAAAATTATTCCCTTGAACAACAGAAAAAAATTATCAAAAAAGTCTTTATTAATTTAAGCTTAAATTTCATAGAATTTTTTCGATTCCAAGAAATTACGGCTGAAAATCTTTCTCAATTCGTTACTTTTCACGGCAAAGAACATTTACAAAAAGCTTATAATGAAAATAAAGGCGTTTTGGTATTAACCGCGCATATGGGAAACTGGGAATTACTTGCCGCGGCGGTGAGTCTTGCAGGATTTAAAAGCGGCATGATTGTCAAAGCTGCACATCAAAAATTTTTCGATAATTTTTTAACACAACAACGTCAAGCCAAAGATTTGCATTTATTGTCGGGCAAAAATTCCATTAAAGAAATTTTGGGCGCGCTAAAATCAGGACGTGTGGTAGGTGTTGTCATTGATCAACATGGCATTGGTCGTGACAGTACGGTGGTTCCCTTTTTTGGTCGTCCTGCTTCGACATTAAAGGGTTTAGCCGTTTTATCTGAACGCACGCAAGCACCCGTCGTACCTATCTATATCTATCGCGATGAAAATTTCCATCACCATATTGTCATTGATCCACCCGTTCAACATCAAAGCTCCGATCCAGATTCACGCACGCTGCAATACACCCAATGGCTGGAATCCGTCATTCGCCAACACCCCGACCAGTGGATGTGGACGCATAATCGCTGGAAAAGCTCGCACTAAATCGGCTATGATGAGGGATACCTAAAGTCACGGAGACTGTTCTATGAACGCTGAATCAGCTGCTTTATCCCCCTCTCTTTCATGGCCACGCGAATTCTTAATAGCTGTCAGTGCCGCACTATTTTTAGCCATTGCGTCTCAAATTAGCATTCCGTTACAACCCGTTCCCTTAACATTTCAAAGTGTAACGGTTTTGTTAATTGGCATGGGATTAGGTGCACGCTTAGGCGGATCTGCTGTTGCGTTATATTTAATTGCCGGCAGTTTAGGTTTGCCCGTGTTTGCGAATTTTCAAGCAGGCTTAGCACCTTTTATGGGACCGACCGGTGGATATTTAATTGGATTTTTACCTGCGGCTATTCTCAGCGGATATTTAACACAAGAACATCATAAAGTACTGGGTGCTTTATTAGGTACTGCTGTTATATTTGGCTTAGGTTTTGTATATCTTTCTCACTTAGTGGGATCCACACAAGCCTGGTCGTCAGGCGTTAAACCCTTTTTAGTTTCTGAGCCCATTAAATTACTAATTTTATGTCTGTTCGTGAAATAAATTTTCGCCCACATCATTTTTTGTGCACCATTGGTTTTCAAGGAAAAGGGTATTCTGATAATTTCGTCAAAAATTATGAGAATATCGTCGAACACCTAACAGATGAGACTATTATTCATACCACACCGCATACCGATAGCATTTGCGCACCTTGTCCACACCGACGTGAATTACGCTGTGAAAATCAAGAAAAAATCTCGCAATTAGATAATAGACATCAAGCTATATTAAATCTCCCCGAAAAAATCACCTGGGGAGATGCCAAAAAACGGATTAGAGAACACATGACACTGGAAAAATTTCACGCCGCGTGTGAATCGTGCCAATGGAAACAATATGGCATGTGTGAATCTGCACTCAAAAAACTTCATTCTGGAGAATAATGGTTATGACCACTCGTCGTGAACTAGCAAATTGCATTCGTTTTTTAGCAATCGATGCGGTACAAAATGCAAATTCCGGTCATCCCGGCATGCCGATGGGCATGGCAGATATTGCAGAAGTCTTATGGAATGATTTTTTAAAACACAGTCCTGCACATCCGAATTGGCCCAATCGTGATCGATTTATTTTATCTAACGGCCACGGTTCAATGCTGCAATATGCGTTACTGCATCTCACAGGATATGAATTAAGTTTAGAGGATTTAAAAAATTTCAGGCAATTACACTCTAAAACACCGGGCCACCCTGAATATGGCATTACCATTGGCGTGGAAACAACAACGGGTCCATTAGGCCAAGGCATTGCACATGGTGTGGGTTTAGCGTTAGCGGAAAAATTATTAGCACAACAATTTAATCGCGATAATTTTAATATTGTTGATCACCATACCTATGTTTTCATGGGCGATGGTTGCATGATGGAAGGCATTTCGCACGAAGTGTGTTCACTGGCAGGAACCTGGCAACTCAATAAATTAATTGCGTTTTGGGATGATAATAATATTTCAATTGACGGCGATGTGAATGGTTGGTTTAGAGATAATACACCAGAACGTTTTCGTGCATATGGCTGGCATGTGATTGAACATGTTGATGGTCATGATCCTGAAAAAATTAAAGCCGCGATTAGCGAAGCACACCAAAGCACAGATAAACCCGTCTTAATTTGTACTAAAACTATTATAGGTTTTGGTTCGCCCAATAAAGCCGCATCACATGAAGTCCACGGTTCTCCGTTAGGTGAGACTGAAATCAAAGCTGTACGCGAAAATTTAAATTGGTCACATGCACCGTTTGAAATTCCGCAAGAATACTATTCAAGCTGGAATGCAAAACAAAAAGGATTGGATTTTGAAAAGAAATGGCAGAGTTTATTTTTAGACTACAGCAAAAAATATCCCGAATTAGCCGCCGAATTTAAGCGTCGCATTCATCATAAATTACCTGCTAACTTTCAAAGTACTATCGAGAGCGCGTTAGATAAATTCAAAAATAATCCTGAAAATATAGCCTCTCGAAAAGCTTCACAAAATTGTATTAATGCTTTAGTTCCAATATTGCCTGAATTTTTAGGTGGTTCTGCTGATTTAACAGGTTCCAACTTAACCATGGCAAAAACAGCTAAAGCCATCACGCCGGATGATTTCAGCGGCAATTATATTTATTACGGCGTCCGTGAATTCGGCATGTCCGCTATCATGTGTGGAATTTCACTGCACGGTGGATTTATTCCGTTTGGCGGGACTTTCTTAACCTTCTGTGATTATGCACGTAATGCAGTGCGCTTAGCAGCGCTCATGAAAATTAGAGTTATATTTGTGTATTCTCACGATTCTATTGGATTAGGCGAAGATGGTCCGACGCATCAACCGGTAGAACATATTGGCATGTTAAGACTCACGCCAGGATTATCATTATGGCGTCCGTGCGATCCAATCGAAACCATGGTCGCATGGCAAGCGTCCATTGAAAATATGAACAAACCTACTTGTTTATTATTATCGCGACAAAATCTTCCTCAAAAAATTCATACAGATATTAATTTAATTAAGAAAGGCGGATATATTTTATCTGACTCTGATCAATCCCCAGAAATAATATTAATAGCCACAGGATCAGAAGTTTATTTGGCGACAGAAGCTGCAAAAATATTAAGAGAAACACACCACAAATCCGTACGCGTTGTTTCCATGCCCAGTGTTGATGTATTTTTATCTCAAGATGAAAATTATCAAGAATCTGTACTTCCAAGAAACATAAAAAATAAAATAGCTATTGAGGCTGGCGCTAAAGATATTTGGTATCGATTTGTTGGCCTTGAAGGCAAAATTATTGGCATGGATACGTTTGGTGAATCCGCACCAGCGCCAGAGATTTATAAAGCGTTGGGGATAACCGTGGAAAACATTGTCCAAACAGCGTCAACTTTTTCTCAAAAAATTAACGCTTAGGTTTAAATAACAGGATTTTTTAAATCTCCAGCTTGCGATTGATACCCTGAGAGAATCATCCGACCGGCAATAAAAACAACACTAGTCACCAAAAAATCATTTAAATGCAAGAAATATGTATTCGATACAAAAATTAATGGAACAACTACAACAAGGATTAAGGTTTTTATAGGCTCAAGGTCGTCATCCTCATATTTGCTGCTCAGTAATTTAAAATGCATTTTAACGTTGGCCCATCTTTCCGCAAACGTCTGATGCCTTCCGGGTATAGGCACAATAAGCAATGTGTTCACAACATCTACACTCAGACTCAACGTCAACATACCCAACGAAAATAAATTGAACCAAAATAAGTAAGTCATGTGTTCTTGCTGCATTACTACAAAATAAGTCGGCAACATGACAATAAACAGTAACACGGACGCCATAAACAAATACCACAGATAAAAACATCCTTTCACCCACTCAGGAATTCTTATGGGAACGAGTCCATTCACCAAAACAGCAATCGTGGGTAAAAATATAGCTTCAGCTACAAAGATTGCATCAACAGTATCCATTCGTGAAACTAACGACACCACTCCTCCGAAAACATAATAAAGAAAAATCATGTTAACAAGTATAAGATAACGCTCGGAAATAATAGGTAATATTTTTTTATTATTCATCGCACTAAAGGCACACATAAAGAACATTATGGCGCCGTTATAATGAGAATAAAAATCGTAATGCTGCTCAGATGTAATAGGCAAGAAAGCAAGCAGGCTAACACCAAATGCCTTACTAAATGATAATAATCCGGAGCTGAAATCCATAACCGATCGGAGTATAAGAATCGCTTGAAGCAAAACACCCATTGAAAAAACCACTTGCATGAATAACATATTTTATGGCTCACCTAAAATAGTTTACCGACGTTTATCAATGCCTAAAATGCCGCACACCCGTAAACACCATACTCAAGCCTAATTGATTGGCTTTGCCAATAATTTCTTGATCATTCTTGGAACCGCCTGGCTGAATAATTGCTGAAATCCCTGCTTTCGCTGCTATCTCTATACTATCCGCAAACGGAAAAAAAGCATCTGAGGCCATCACTGCATTTTGCAAAGTTAATCCCGCTTCTTCTGCCTTGAGAATAGCAATTTTTGCGCTAAATACACGGCTGGTTTGACCGCCACCAATCCCCAATGTTTGATTATTTTTTGCATAAACGATTGCGTTGGATTTTACGTGCTTCACAACGGTTTGTGCAAACAATAAATCTTGATATTCTTGTTCAGACGGCCTTTTATCCGTCACTATTTTTATATCAGATAAATGATAGGGCGAAATAGTATCATTCTCTTGAAATAACATGCCGCCTGATACGGAACGCGCTATTTTTGTTGAAGAAGCATTATTATTTTTATAACGCAGCAAACGACAATTTGGCTTAGTACTCAAGACTTTTTTTGCAGATTCTGTAATATCAGGGACCAGAATAACTTCAACAAATTGCTTATCTATAATAAATTTTGCTGTTTTTTCGTCCAGTATTTGATTAAACGCAATGATTCCACCGAAGGCCGATTGTGGATCAGCCAAGAATGCTTTTTCATAAGCGTCTGATAAATTACATCCCAACGCGACTCCACACGGTGTTGCATGCTTGATGATCACACAAGCCGAAGTATTAGCAGGTAAATCTTGTATACACTCAAAGGCTGCATCACTGTCGACGAGATTATTATAAGACAACGCCTTTCCTTGTAATAATTCTGGAACGTTTTTAGGATAAAAAACGGCTTTTTGATGCGGGTTTTCACCGTAACGTAACGGTGCTTTTTCTGCAAAATACGATGCGATAGCTCTGTCATACTTCGAGGTATATGAGAATACTTTGTAGGCTAATTTTTTACGGGTCTCGAGCGTCGTATGACCTGATTGCTTAAATTGATTAATAATTTCTGGGTAGTCCTTGTGATCAACTACGACAGTGACATGCTCATAATTTTTCGCCGCTGCCCTTAATAACGTCGGGCCACCAATATCAATATTTTCAATGGAATTAGTTTCTTTAAAATCATAAAGATTCACAACAACCAAATCTATAAATTTAATACTGTGTGCAGATAGCACAGCTTCATCTTGTTCTCGACGACCCAAAATTCCGCCATAAATTTTAGGGTGCAAGGTTTTGACACGACCGTCTAATATTTCTGGAAATCCCGTGTAATCCGACACTTCGATTACTGAAATATCATGTTCTTTGAGATATTTTGCAGTATTTCCTGTCGCCAAAATTTCAAAATCTAATCGCACTAATGCTTTGGCAAATTCTGCTAGACCATTTTTATCGGTAACGCTAATCAATGCTGTTTTCATGATTTATGCCTTTCCTTCAGGACATCAATCACATCCGAAAATTTTAATTTCCGGGCACGTAATAATACTAATAAATGAAAGACTAAATCAGCTGCTTCGCCGCACAGCTCTTTATCGTCTTTTTGTAACGCAGCAATGACAACTTCTACACCTTCTTCGCCAACTTTTTGAGCTATCCTGTTTAAACCAGATTCAAATAAACCTGAAACATAGCTTTTTTCTGACGGATTACTTTCACGAGATTGAATAACTTTTTCTAATTCAGTAATAAAATCACCGTCCGTATTAAAACAGGTGGTCGTACCATTGTGGCATGCCGGACCGAAGGGTTTTGCTTTAATTAAAAGGGTATCGTTATCACAATCTGGAAAAATAGAAACGACTTCTAATTTATTTCCGGATGTCTCGCCCTTCATCCATAATCTATTTTTTGAACGGCTAAAAAATGTCACGAAGTTAGTTTCAACTGTTTTTTCATAAGCTTCTTGATTCATGTAGCCTAACATTAATACTGCATTTGTATTTACATCTTGAATCACGGCTGGAATAAGTTCTTTAATAATCATACTCTCACCCTAATATTTTGAGCTAATAAATAATTTTTTAGATTCGAAATGGTCATGATATTTTTATGGAATACACTTGCCGCCAATGCACCATCAACATTCGCTTCGTCAAATACACTATGAAAATCTTGCAAATTTCCTGCACCACCAGATGCTATCAAGGGAATAGATGTTATATTTCGCATGATTTTTAATTGGGAAACATCATATCCTTTTCGCATACCATCTTGATTCATGCAGTTTAAGACAATTTCACCTGCGCCCCTGTCCTGAACTTCTCTGATCCAATCTGCTGTCAAACGCTGCGTATTTTGGGTTTTATCAGGATTGCCGGTATACTGATAAACATAATATTTATCTTTTTGAGCAAAACTATCCACACCAATAACAACACATTGTGACCCAAAAACCTTAACCAATTGATCGATAAAATCAGGATTTTCTAATGCAGGGCTATTAATAGATATTTTGTCAGCGCCTGAATTTAAGATAATTTCAGCATCTTGCAGCGTCTTAATCCCTCCCGCAACACAAAACGGAATATTGAGATTTTTCGCTATAACATTAATCCACTCACGGCTTACAGTGCGCGCTTCACAGCTTGCTGTAATATCATAAAAAACTAATTCGTCTGCGCCTGATTCTGCATAAAAAATAGCGCGCTCTACAATATCACCAACCACTTCATGATTCTTAAATTGAATCCCCTTCACAACTTTACCGTCTTTTACATCTAAACACGGAATAATTCTTTTAGTTAACATGACAACGCATCCTGTAAAGAAAATTTATTTTCATATAATGCCTTGCCAATAATCACTCCAGACACGGGAATTTGCTTTAAATTTTTCAAATCTTCAAGCTGGCAAATACCACCCGAGGCTTGAAATTGTATGTGAGGATATTTTTCGACGCAGGTTTTATATAAATCAATATTTGGCCCCATCAGCGTTCCATCTTTATTAATATCAGTACATAAAACATGTTTTAACCCATTTTTATGATACTTCTCTAAAATTTCCCATAATGATAGTTCGCTCGGAGTTTCCCATCCATGTAAAGCTAATTTTTCATCTCGAACATCAAGCGCTAAAACAATCTTTTCAGGACCAAACTCATCTAGCCAGTGTATGATTTCCGTAGGATTAGACACAGCTAAACTCCCTACGACAATTCTGTCAACATTATTATCTAAAATATTTTTTGCTTGTTTATAATTTCTAATACCACCCCCAGTTTGAATAATAAAATTAAATTTATTTTTTATAGCTATAATAATCTCAGCGTTGACAGGTTTACCCTCTTTAGCACCATCAAGATCAACAACATGTAAATAATTAGCTCGTGCTTCTGAAAAGCGCTGGGCCATCTTAATAGGATCTTTTTCGTACACGGTTACTTGATCATACGAGCCTTTATATAACCGTACACACTCACCCGATTTAATATCAATAGCAGGATAGATATTCATAATTTTATAAAATTCCTTAATATTTTTTCACCAAGCTCACCAGATCTTTCGGGATGGAATTGAACGCCATAAAAATTATCTTTTTCAACACTCGCCGTAAATGGTTTGCCATACTGTGCAACGGTGGTCGTATTTTCATCCACAGATGCACAATAACTGTGCACAAAATACACATACCCCTCAGATTCAACATCAGAAAATAATTTTGAGGATTTGTTTTTAATCTGTAATTTATTCCATCCCATATGCGGCACCGTCAAACCTATCCCGCTGGGGAATTTCTGAATTTTCCCAGGAATAATAGCTAAACCCGGCACATTACCTTCCTCAGAAAATTCATACAATAATTGCATGCCTAAACAAATTCCTAACACTGGTTGATTTAATTGTTTAATGACATCAATTAATTTTAATTCAGCCAATTTATTCATCGCATGACTCGCAGCACCCACCCCAGGCAAAATGACTTTGTCTGCAGCGCGAATAATCGCGGAATCTGATGTTAAAACAGCCGGCTCTTTCAACCTCTCTAACGCAAACTGAATAGATGCAATATTGGCCCCACCACTCTCGATAATCGCAATCATAAAACCCCCTTCGTGCTTGGAAGATTTTCACCGCTTTTCTCAATCGCTTGCCGCAACGAACGACCCACACCTTTAAAAATCGATTCAACCATGTGATGCGTATTTTCGCCTTTCACATCAATATGCAAATTGGCTTTCAACCCTTCAGATAATGATCGAAAAAAATGAGGAACTAGTTCTGTCGACAGCCCGCCCACAGCCTCACGCTCAAATTTTCCATCAAATAAAAAATAGCTTCGACCTGATAAATCCAGTGCTACTTGCACTTGTGATTCATCCATGGGCAATACAAATCCATATCGCGCAATACCTAATTTATTACCTAACGCTTTTCGAATGGCCTCGCCAATTGTGATAGCGGTATCTTCTACGGTATGGTGATCATCGATGTGCAAATCACCACTCACTTTTACACCCAAACTAAATCCGCCGTGTTTCGCAAGTTGTTCCAGCATGTGGTCAAAAAAACCAATGCCTGTTTGAATTTCTACACCATTAACACTATCTAAGTTAATAACAACAGCAATATCTGTTTCGTTAGTTTTTCGTTTAAGCTCTACGACTCTCGGTTTGTGGATAATATCTTGAGTTATGTCATGCCAATTCTTGTTAAATTTTACACCCGTTATGCCTAAATTTTGAGCCAATTCAACATCTGTATCGCGGTCACCTATCACATACGAATTCTCACGATCCCAGTTTTGATCCCGCAAATAATCCATCAGTAATCCCAACTTGGGCTTTCGGCATTCACACTTTTGCTCAGGTTTATGTGGACAAATATGAACAGCCTCAAAAAAAATGCCTTGGGATGCTAAAATTTTCAGCATTAACTCATGCGGCGGATCAAAATTTTCCGTAGGCAAGCTCGTCGTTCCTAAACCATCTTGATTACTGACGATTACAAACGTAAATCCTGCCTTTTTGAGCTTAATTAAACTTTCAAACACATCAGGCAAAAACTCCAACTTATCAATGCTATCAATTTGAAAATCGGCAGGCTCGACAATTAATGTTCCATCCCTGTCAATAAACAAATATTTTTTCATGATGTTATTTCTCCTAATACGTTTATTAACTCTTGATTTTGTTCTGGCGTACCTATGCTAATGCGAATAGCATTTTCTAAACCAGGTTTATCGAACATTTCGCGAATAACCACACCGTGTTCAGCACATTTACGCATAATCACTTGAGCATTTTTCGTTTCTATTAATAAATAATTTGCGTCACTGGGCCATATTTTCTTTACCCACGTTAAATCTTTTAGCGCATTAAATAATTTCAACCGTTCAGTTTTTGTAATGTCACGTTGAGCATTAATGAGCTGGAGTCGAGCAGCAGACAACGCATCTAAACAATATTCAGTGACAATTGCTGACAAGGGATACGGCGCAATGACTTTTAACATCCATTGAATAATCTCAGGATTCGCAATTAAAAATCCTATTCTGGCTCCCGCTAACCCATACGCTTTAGAAAACGTCCGCAAAATAACCAAGTTTTTATATTGATCGATATATTCTGCCATGCTGTTTTCATCCGCATAATCAACATAGGCTTCATCAACCACTACTAAACTTTTACCCGCATAGGCTTCACAGGCTTTTAAAATATCTGATTTATTAATGCTATTTCCGGTTGGATTATTTGGCGAACAGATAAAAATAATTTTAATATTATTATTTTGATTCGCCAAAATACCTTCCACATCCAATTGAAAACCTTTATTCTTTTTCAAAGGGATTTGAATAATCCCTGCATTTTGTAATTTCGCTGAAACACTGTACATGCCATAAGTTGGGGGACAAATTAAAATATTATCTTTACCTGCCGTACAACAAAGCCTGACCAATAAATCTATAGCCTCATCACTGCCTCGCGAAATCAATAATTGTTCAGATTTGATCTGAAATAACTCAGCAACTTTGCTGACTAATGCACTATTTTGCTTATCAGGGTAACGATTAATTTTTGTTTGATCACTTAACTCAATATCATACGGCGACTCATTAGCGTTCAACCAAATGCGGCCGTTTTTAGCTTCGTCGCGCGCCGAAGAATAAGATTTAAATGTTTTTAGATCTTCGCGAACAATATTATCCATTTTTTATAATCCCCGCTAAGCGTAAACTGACTGCGTTTTTATGCGCATCCAAACCCTCAAGACTGGCTAAAATTTCAGCATACGGACCTATTCTTTCTAGACCTATCTTAGAAACCCTTTGAATACTGATAAATTTCATAAAATCCGCAACAGATAATCCACTGTAAGTTTTTGCATATCCATAGGTGGGCAATACATGATTAGCTCCCGTCACGTAATCGCCGACCGTTTCGGGAGCCCATGGCCCCAAGAATATAGCCCCTGCGTTTGAAATTTTTTCAACGTAACTTTCAGGATTTTCGACCTGTAAAATTAAATGCTCGGGCGCAAATTGATTACTTTTTAAAATGGCCTCACTGATATCTCTGACGACTATCATTCGGCTATTATTTAAAGCCTGCTCAATAATATTTTTGCGAGATAATTTCTTAAGCTGCTCTTGAATGGCCATTTTTACACGAGAAATAAACTCATCAGACAACGCAATTAAAATAACCTGTGAATTCACATCATGCTCAGCCTGAGACAATAAATCCGCCGCAACATACTCAGGATTGGCTTTTTCATCCGCAATGACTAATATTTCAGACGGGCCTGCAGGCATATCAATCGCAGCACCTTTAGGATCTTGTGAAACCAATTGTTTGGCTTGTGTAACCCACGAATTTCCGGGGCCAAAAATCTTATCAACCTTTGGAATACTTTCAGTGCCATATGCCATAGCAGCAATGGCTTGTGCACCGCCGACTTTATAAATTTTTTCTATACCGCATAATTTTGCAGCATATAAAATATAGGGATTTATTTTGCCTTCACGATTGGGCGGTGTACACAACACTCTGACAGGATTATTCACAATCTTTGAGGGAAGACCTAGCATTAATACGGTTGAAATTAATGGTGCACTGCCACCAGGAATATATAAACCGACTTTCTCAATAGGACGAGATTGTCTTTCACATGTCACACCTTCACAGCTTTCTATTTTATTACTATTTTTAATATTTGCTAATTGTGACATGCATACCGTTTCTAGTTGTTTTTTTGCAAATCTTATGGCCTCTTTAGCTTCATCGCTGACTATATTTTCAGAATCATAAAATTCAGCATCAGTGACCATAAGTTGAGAAAGGAAAACATTATCAAACTGTTTGGCAAAATTCATGACGGCTTTATCGCCGTTTAGTTTGACGGAATTAATAATATCTTGTGTTTTTATAAGCAAATCATTCATGCAAGCATCTTCTCTATGGGTAATACTAAAATAGAACTGGCGCCGACGGTTTTTAATTTTTCTAAGGTTTCCCAAAAAATATCTTCATGCGCCATCACGTGTACAGCGACTTTGTCCTGCGCACCTTCTAATGTCATCACCGTAGGGGATTCGCACCCCGGAAGAATAGATTTAATCGATTCCAGCGCAGACTTAGGTGAGTGAAACATAATATATTTGCTGCCGTGTGCGCGAAGCACACTATCCAATCTATTTAACAATAAATCCAATGACCCAAGTTTTTCTGAAGATAAATTCTTTTGGGTTTGAATTAACACCGCCTGACTTTGAACAATGCAATCGACTTCTTTGAGCTTATTTTCTTCTAATGTTCTGCCACTTGAAACTAAATCACAAATCGCATCGGCCATGTTTAATCCCGGCGCAATTTCAACAGAACCTGAGATGACTAAGGGCTCTGCTTTAACCTTATTTTGCTGTAAGTATTTTTTTAATAGATTAGGATAACTGGTTGCGATTCGCATATTTTCCAGTGATTGCGGACCTGTAAATGTACTTGATTCTGGAATCGCAATGGATAAACGACATTTCCCAAAACCCAATTTTTTAATGACGGTAAAATTTTGTGTGACTTGCTCAAATAAAACATTTTCACCTACGATGCCCAAATCGCACACACCGTCCATTACCAGAGTGGGAATGTCATCATCACGCACAAACAAGAAATCAATGGGAAATTTTTCCACGTGACACAACAGTGAATTTTTGGAAGGTTTAATTTTTAACCCGCATTTTGCCAATAATTCCAGTGAATCAGTATTTAACCGACCATTTTTTTGGAGTGCAATGCGTAAACGCTGTTTTGATTTCATTTTGATTTACCTTTGTTTTTAACACGATCATAAATTAAGTTATAACCCACGCCTGACATGATGTAGCGCGCCACACGTCCAATGGTGGTTACACTCACGCCAGTCGCGTCATAGATTTGTCGATAGGATTTACCCATTTTCAAGGGTTCAACGACACGCCATCGGTCTGCCATTGCTTGAATCTCAGCGGGCGTGCATAGATCTTGGAAGAAGTCTTTGGCTTCTTTCGCCGTTTTAATAGCCTGAATGGCTTCATATAAGCCGTAATCTGCATTTTTGCCCTGCTTTGCCTGTGATTTCATCTGCCCCTCGAACTGTTATACTGTATTAACACGCTAGTACAGTATGACATTAAGCCATAGTCTTTAGGGAGTCGTCAAGGAATTAAACGAAAAATTTCATCGTTTTAGCAAAATAACTGGCTTGTCTTCTTCTGTCCGAAAAAAAATGGAAGGGTCTCCCTTTCGCAACCACTCATTTGCATAACGAGCAATATGTTGTGACCGTGGCGAGCCTGGGTCTTTAGGCTGGAGTGAACGTCCATTCTTGGCTAATTCCAATCGATTATCATCAAAAAGACGGAGACTTTTATTGGGATGCCGCTTTGATGTAACAGTGCTCCGTATAACCGTTCGATTCACTCCTTCTTTTTCTGGAGAAGAAAGTTTATTCGCTAAATGATACGTTTCCTTAAGCCCAGTGGAGTTTTCCAAAACAAATGGATAATGGGCTTTTATCACATAAAAAATTTGTTCCAAACAAGAACGTGGACTGAACTGAAGATCATGGGGTAAAAGTCCAAACATTGCTTCTAATAATTTTTTACCTTCTGCAACAGCTTTACTTACAATTTCACCAGGTATAACTTCTCCGGAATTTAAACTATAGAGGCTCTCGGGAAATTTTGCTTTTACGGCAACTGTCCAGTCATGAATAGCACTTAGCTGATCCCGCGTAGGGGTTTCGTAATTCTGTATAGATTCCATATGGGGCTCACTGCCAAAACCCTGTATGCATAAATAATGCGAACAACAGGGACAATTTTCAACTTTATTTCCAGACGCATCAACAATTAAAATATGGTTTATTTTTAACAAACTCTTTAATCCTGCCATCATAGTTTCTGCATGAATATGGGGAGAAAAAATTAATGCTCGGCCACCTTTCGAGCGATGATCCACTTTGTATTTACCTCGATAATCTTCTGCTTCCTTATAAAGACTTTTATTCAACAAAACCGCCAGAGGATAAACAACAGGAGAATGATAATTAGTGGTCACCCACAATTCGCCATTCTCACTAGCACCAATTGAAATAAATTGAAGTGAACGTGCATCTAATCCTGTTGTTTCACATATATTTTTTGCTACATCAGCTAACGTTAACGTTTTTTTGGTTTTCAAATCTTGAATAACAGCCCGATCTACTTTGACATTTTGTTGATAGGCTAATTTTGCCGAATCAAATAACATCGTCATGAGCAGCAAAGCATTATTCGCTTGATAGTTTACTTCAAGTTTATAAGCATAGCCGCCTAAAAATGCGCTGATTTTATTTACTGCTACCATCATTTTGTCATAGTATTCTTTTGTATTTCTATCTAAGCTTGATGAGCACTTGAGTCTTTTTACATATGCTACATCAGCGTGCAACTTTCGAAGATAAGAATGCACCAAAGAAGGATTATGTTCTTTTAAGCTTTCTATAATAGTGAAAATCGCTTCAAGAGTTCCCGCAATGATGGGATAACATTCTTCTTCTCCCGAAGGATGAAAACAGTCTTGCGATAAGAATCCACATAATGGCGGCGTTAACCTTAGTAAATCCTCATGAAGCTGAAATAGCTTTTCGTGGAAATAATCTAATACAAAACAGAGACGAGATAATTCTTCCACCACAATCTCCTTATCAAAAAATTAGTTCGTTATTCTGGAAGCAATTTTAGCATCTTATCCCGCATCGCAAACCATTCTTCAGCAAATTCTGTATTCTTATGCTCATCAAAATACGGGCCGCCTAGGGTCCAATGAACCAGTGCAACATCGGCATTGGGTTTGTCATAACCCACCAAATGATTCCATCGAGAAGGAAGAGCACCAATATCTTTCTCATCATTTAACCATTTAAATTGATGAAGGTCCTGATACCTTACGGTCAACAAATAATCTGACGTTAGTGCTTTACACTTTTCATTATTAAATAACATCACACTAGACCAATTAAATTTGGGAAATAATGATACTGTAGTATCTAAAAAAGTATGATGCCCTTTACGATCTGCATGCTTCACAACACTTACAGCATACCGCTCATCTTTAAGATCCCATAAACGCTGAATATCTTCGCGAATCAACATGTCACCATCTAAATAAATCGCCCAGCCTTTATAATCACACAAATAAGGAACTAAAAAACGCGTATACGAAAAATCAGTCAATTGATCTGGCTCGCGAGATCTATCAAAAATAGAGCTTAAATTGTCTAATTTTAAGGGTGTAATGCTCAGAGGCATACGACTGGTTTCGATAATGCTTTGCGCGCACACATGATGTGCAATGACTTCACGCGAATCATACCCCAGAAATATTCTGATCATTGCGGCATCAACGTCAATACTTGGGTACGACCTTTGGGGGGAACACTGATCGGCACATATTTTCCGTCACGCCATTTAGGCATTAAGTCATCGTAATTTCGGCTGAAAATATTTTCGGATTGCCCAAGGGTCTGTATGTATTGGCTATTGTCCCAATTGCCCACATCCAACACCTCACGGTAACTCGCACCATCAGTTTGCGAAAAACTATCAAAATCATATGTCCCTACATTCACTGTAAATAATCCACCGGGCGTAGAAACTGAACGATTCCATAAACTTCCTAATATTTTTACGGTCCCTAATCCTAACTCAGAAAAAACGGCATGATGCACATTGCCCCATTCCCACGCATGCGGATTATTGCCCAAATCCTGCGTTAAATTTTTCATCGCGGTTTGCAATGACTGACTTAAAAAATCAGAACAATTTTGACAATACGGGCCATTCGACGCTAATTGCTGTTGAATAAATAATGGCTCTGGATATTTCGATTGTTCACGCACAAATGCAGGCGTCATTTTTTCCAACTCACGATACCAGTATGCAAAAATAGTTTTCTGGGTGCTCGTGATATTCGAATCACCATTCCACTCTTTCAACATATTCAACGCTTCTTGGCTGTTTTGATCTAACGGCTTTGTTTTCAATAAAATTGGGGCCATATCACGCCACAGTAACGAAACCGTATCCAATTGAATATTTTCCATTTTATTAATATCCAGCGGCTTCTCTGAATGCAACAACTCCACAATGCGTTTTGCACGATAATCGGGATCATTCCATCGAAATGTTAATGCGTAAGGATAATGCGCAGATACAACTCTATTATTCGCAGAAACAATATAACCTTCGGGTGGATTAAACACATGCGGTAATTGTTCAAACGGAATATAACCCGACCATTGATGTGCTTTATCATCTGGCACAGGAAACGCAGAATTCCAGTGACGAATTGGAATCAATCCCGGCACATAATAACCAATATTGCCGTCGGTATCGGCATACACAAAATTTTGTGACGGTGAAACGAAAGTCTTGAGCGCCTGCCTAAATTCAGTCCAATTTTTCGCATAATCAATTTCAATCATACTTTGTGCGGTAGTATCATGGGGCATTAATGCCGTCCATTTTAATGCGACCAAACGATTAATTTGCCCCGCATCGGTTACTTGGCTTATCACAGGCCCTTCATCGCTAATTTTAACGGGATATGCGATATCTGCCTTTCCACGCACTTTAATAATTTCGTTGATAACATGAATGGGGGTATCTGAATTTACAATATATAAATCTTGCACATCGGGATTAACATTTGTTACACCCCACGCAATATGATCATTATGCCCTATAACCACACACGGTACTCCAGGCAACGTTGCGCCCATGACATGCAAAGTCGGACCTTTAATTTCCGCCAAATACCACAACGCGGGCGCCTGCAATCCTAAATGCGGATCGTTGGCTAACATAGGATGACCTGAAGTTGTCCACTTTCCGGACAACACCCAATTATTCGAACCTTTATTATGTGCATTTTCGCTATTAAAGAATGCTGAAATTTGATTAGCTGAATAAATTCCGCTTTCTTTTAAATCCGCATCACTTAATATGGTAGTGCCATGATCCGGATACGCAGGAAATAATACAGGCACTTGAGCTTCACCTAATTTACGTGCCACCAAATAATTTTTTAATTTAAATTTCCATGCACTTTGCAAATCCCACGCCAACATTTTTTGCCACGCAATACTATCAACATTGGTCCACGGCTTAGGATGATCACTTAATATCAGCATTTGTAAGGGATAATGTTTTTGACTTAAAAAAGCATTCACACCATCCGTATAACTTTGGACTATCGCTTTGCTTTGGGGAGAAAGTGCGTCATACGACGTTTTTGCTGCGCGATAAAATCCCCAGGTGCGCAAATATTCATCTTGCTTTACGGTCTCTGAACCAAATAATTCGCTGAGCGTACCTTGAACCACATGACGCTGAAATTCCATTTGCCATAATCGGTCTTGCGCATGAACATAACCCAACGCGTAAAACGCATCTAAATCACTGGATGTTGCAACAATATGCGGAATCCCATAACGATCACGCGTTATGGTCACTTCACCTTTGAGACCCTTTAAATGGACTACGCCCGTTTTAGGAGATTGGGTTTTGACGTAAAGATAAATCCCCAGACTCAGCATCATGACCAACAATACTATAATAATAATCCAAAACCATTTAAACTGCGTGCGCATGCGAATTTCCCTTCATAATGCTAAGATGCTGCATTATACCTTGGCACAGGAAAATGGCGAGAAATGGCAAGCGCTCAATTATTATCGGGAAAAGATGTGGCAAACCGCATCCTTGAAAACTTATCCCAAAAAATTAAATCCCTCTCTCACCCTCCTGTGTTGGCAGTGATCTTAGTGGGAAATAATTCTGCTTCTCATATTTACGTCAAAAACAAAAAACTTAAAGCAGAACAGGTAGGAATCATCTCGAAAGATTTTTTATTGGATGAAAATAGTAGTGAAAACGAATTACTTGAGCTTATTAAAAAACTTAATCAAGATGATGGGATTCATGGCATATTAGTTCAGCTTCCGCTGCCCATCCACATTAATAAAGATAATATTATTGATGCGATTTCGCCAAAAAAAGACGTTGATGGATTTCATCCATTCCATTTAGGCCGTTTAGCACAAGGTCGTCCTTCCGTAAGACCGTGCACACCACACGGCATTATTACATTATTGAATCACTACAACATTAATCTTCGTGGATTACATGCAGTTATTGTTGGAGCATCGAATATTGTCGGAAAACCCATGGCATTAGAATTATTGTTGGCCGGAAGTACTGTAACTGTCTGTAACTCTAAAACAAAAGACTTAAAATCACATATTAATTCAGCCGATTTAGTGATTGCTGCAACAGGCGTGCGAAACTTAATTCAACCCGATTGGATTAAATCTGACGCCATTGTGATTGACGTTGGCATTCACCATTTAGGTAATGGCGATATTGTGGGCGATTTGGATTTCGACAAAATCTCAATGCGCGCCAGTTTTATTACACCGGTTCCGGGTGGCGTGGGGCCTATGACTATCGCTATGTTATTAGAGAATACCTATCATGCAGCTCTGTCTTGATGTTGGAAACTCCCATATATTCGGCGGTATCTTTGACGGTACTGATTTAAGCTTACGGTTTCGCCACCCTACAGCTTTACACAGTACGTCTGATGAGCTGGGTATTTTTCTTAAAACAGTCTTAAGAGAAAACAATATTGATCTCAGCAATATTACAGACATTGGTATTTCGTCTGTCGTTCCGAGCTTAGATTATTCTTTACGATCAGCCTGTATAAAATATTTTAATATTAATCCCTTATTTATAAACGCAGATATTAAAACGGGTCTAACCATACAGATTGATAATCCGCATGAATTGGGCGCGGATTTAATTTGTGACGCTGTCGCTGCTAGTCAACACTTTCCCAGTAAAAACATCATTATTATTAGCATGGGCACTGCAACGACTTACTCTGCCATCTCCAAAAACCGTGAGTTTTTAGGGGTATCGATTTCTCCGGGCATGCGGTTATCCATGGAAGCTTTACAGGGAAACACAGCCAAATTGTTTGCCGTAGAAATCAAAAAACCGACGAGTGTTTTGGGCAAAAACACCACCGCAAGCATTCAATCTGGGTTATACTTCGGCCAGTTGGGCGTGTTTCGAGAGCTTACCCAACGCATTTCGGAGGAATACTTCACTGATGACTCCCCCATCATTATTGGATGCGGCGGATTCAGTCAGTTATTTGAAAAAGAAGGTGTTTTTACCGCGTGGATGCCGGATTTGATTTTGCAGGGATTAAAGCACATTTTGGATTTAAACCGAGGATTAACAGCATGACAAGCGATGCCGATTTCAAAAAATACATGTGTTTACTGTGTGGCTTGATTTATGACGAAGCCCTTGGCTGGCCGGATGAAGGCATTGCGCCAGGTACACGCTGGGATGACATCCCGCCGAATTGGCAATGCCCTGAGTGTGGCGCGACAAAGTTTGATTTCGAAATGACGGAGTTCAACGCAGCACCGGTGTAAAAATCCCTCGGTTAAATTACAATTTTGGCCTCATTGTTGAGGCCAAATATTTCCTTATGTCATCACATAGCATAACGTTATCATATCCTGCTAATTTACCGTTATTATAATAAGGCTCTTTTTCACCGTTTTCTCGAAATCCAAATTTTTCGTAAAATCCTTTTACTTTAGTATTTGTATCAAATACAAATACTTTTGATTGATGGATATTTTTACTTAACGCAAGCTGAAAACAAGCTTGGATCAATCTAATACCACAGCCAGTACCTTTCATTTTTTCAGCGACATAAATTTTATCTAAGATCATCTGAGCATCAAATATGACTTTTGCATAGCCAACAAGCTGTACACCTCTTTGAGCCACAAAAATGCGACAACTTGGATTTTCAAGATCATTTTCGAATTTTTCAGCAGTAAATATTTCAGCAAGACGTTCAGACGTAAAAAACCCTGGATAGGTTTCAGCATAAGTGGATTTCGCGATTTCAACTAACTCAGGAATATCTGATTTTTTACATTCTGTTATGGATTCAACTGATTTTGTAAACATGTTATTAATTCCGGTGCAATTTCAAACGGTGTTTTGGTAACCCCAAAATCTTTTAACTGAATCATCTTTAAGCCAGCATAACCGCAGGGGTTAATACCCAAAAACGGCGAAATATCCATATTAATATTAAACGCCAAGCCGTGATACGAACACCCTTTTCTAATTCTTAATCCAATGGAACAAATTTTATCATCGCCGACATACACACCCGGCGCATCACATTTTGCTTGCGCGATAATATTATATTTTTTGAGTAAATCAATAATGCTACTTTCTATGGCAGTAACCAATCCTCTTACACCTATTTTTCTGCGCTTAATATCTATTAGTAAATATATTACTAATTGACCCGGACCATGATAGGTTACTTGCCCGCCGCGATCCGTTTGAATAACGGGGATGTTTTTAGGATTTAAAATATGTTCTTTTTTGCCGGCTTGACCTAACGTATACACAGGCGTGTGCTCGACAATCCATAATTCGTCTGGGGTATTCGCATCGCGCGCATCCGTAAACTCGCGCATTTTTTGGGCAAGTTCTTCGAAGCTGGCATTGGGAAATTCACGTGTCAAAATCATAGGCCTAGTATAAACTATCCCCATGAAAAAAATCGTTTTATCTACGCTTAATCCAGGCAAAATCCGTGAATTTACGGTACTTCAACCGTATTTTGAGCTTATCCCGCAATCCCAATTCAATATTGACGCCATCGAAGAAACGGGCCTGACCTTTGTCGAGAACTCAATATTAAAAGCCCGTCACGCATCAAAGCTCGCGAACTTACCTGCGATTGCCGATGACTCAGGAATCTGCGTCGATGCATTAAACGGCGCACCCGGTTTATATTCAGCACGGTTCGGGGGAGACAATATTACACGCGAAGAACGTAATCAAAAATTATTGGATTTACTCAAAGATATTCCCGATGAAAAACGCACCGCACGATTACATTGTACCTTGGTTTATTTAAATCACTTTGATGATCCCAATCCCATTATTGCGCAAGGCAATCTTGAAGGAAAAATATTATTTGAACCGAATGGAACGGGTGGATTTGGTTATGAGCCTATTTTTTATGTTCCCAAATATAATACCGCCATGGCAAATATTCCCATGGAAGAAAAATTAAAAATTAGCCATCGCGGAATCGCGATGCAAAAATTAATCGCTACTTTAGTAAACCACCAATAAAATGCGCCTCTTTAACAGCGAGTTCTAATTCAATTATTCTGTCTTCCACCAACTCACACACCCGATGCGCATACGAAGATGCACTCTCTCCTTGAGGAATCATCGCATCAATTTTATCTTTTAATATTTCCCAGTGTGAAACACCTACGGGATCCTTTCGACACGCTTCAAGAACATTCAAAAAACGCCATAGTGGATCTAACGAATCAGACAATATATTAATTAACATAGAGCATCGCTTAAATAATTGATCCGCTATTTTCCCTAACGCTTCTTCACTGAGCAAACAACCCTGAAGATTTCCATATATCTGAAAACCGACCAAATTAATAAAATTTTCTTCACAATGTTGAAGCAATTCTTTAACACTACTGTGTTCCAGCAAATTTTTTTGATAGCGAGACACTTCACATAAAAAATGGCCCAGCGAATGATGCAGTCCATTACGCACTCCATTTTTACGTTTATTTTTATTGGGTTCTGGCACACATTCTAGCGTCGCCACTGTTGGAGTCGCAGTAGGAACAACTTCCCACATGCTTGCTTTCACTTTTGGCAAACGCTTACGTAAAACATGGAGCTGTCGAAATTCGCTGGCACAATCCCTGAACGCGCAAACAAGTCGGCCCCACTCCTCCGACTTATTATATAAATTCCACGCATGCATAAATACAGAGCTAAGCTCTACTATTTCTTCATAAGATAAATTTTTATAATCATCAAGCTGTGATTTCAGATAACACGATAAAATAAGATCACACGCCTCCATAACAGCTTCACAGGCTAAAATTAATTTTTGACGCGCAAGATCATGCGCAAGGCCTTCTACGTAATTCTTTTTAGTCAAATTCATAATTTTGCTGGACAGTTTTCGACGATAGCGATAAAAAACTTCAGCCTCTTTTAAAGAAAGTTTATTGAATTTTCTATACAGCCCAATAAATTTTGATTTTTCCATTTCATATTTTTTTGCCTTCTCTACTTTCAGTCTTTCTTCATTTACTACTGCGGCCATTTTTAGGCGCTTTTCTTCGCGTAGGCGCGCCCTTTCCTTCAACTCTTCTTGACGTTTCTGCTCACGCGCAGCTTTTTCAATATCTGCTTGTGCTTTTTTTCTGTTTTCTATTTCCATTTTTTTTGTTTTATCTTTTTCTGGCATTGCTTTACGTGCGAAGTCAAGAGCAACGCTCATTTTCCATTTTTTTTTACGACACGCATCAAATGCTTTTTCATAAACATCACACTCAATACGAAGAAGCTCAGCGTCATCGGAGAGACAATCTATTTTCTCCAACCACCACTTTATTTCACCCAAGACGTTATATGCTTCTTCAAGCAAGCTTTGTCTAATATACATTTGAAAAATACGATGCAAGCACGAACCAAAATCATACGCGTGGTTACCAATAAGAATAGGTTCTGCCGCCTCTACATTTAGCACCTGTTTATTCAGCCTATCTAAAACATTATGAGCGTCATAAATAGCACTGCGCGCATCATCCCATTTTTTTTGTGAAAGCTGCTTATTGACTACTTGCATTAAATGCTCTAATTCGCCTTTAAATTTGGCGACCAAGAATGAACGACATGCCCCGACTTTAGACTTCCATTTCCTAGCGCTTTCAGAATCATTCCTAGCATTACAAAAATCAACTGCTTTTCTACTGACATGTAGCAATAAAAAAGCATGTCTTTCATTTTGAATAGACTTTATATTTTCATATACGTACACAATCCTATCTGCCGTTGAAAGATAGTCTTCGCTATTTTTACGTTCCGCATGAATTTTACAAACATTGTGTAGCAACGACACATAACTTTCCCAATCTTCAGCAGATTTTATTTTTATATATGTCCACCACTTTGAAGCCAATTGATACGCATCATATTCTTTATCTGTTTCTGAATTACAGGAATAATATAATTGGGCCAATGAAACAAATGAAGAAACAAAGCATCGAAGTGTTTCATCCGAAACTGTTGCATCATCTGAAGGTGAATACACATCAAGATTTGTGAGCTCCCCTATCGACTGCATTAAAAGTTCTGCGGAATCTTCATCACGACTATCACAAGCATCTTCCAAGGACTGCTTAAGCTGAGCAAGCGTAGGAGGAAATGAAATGGGTTTTGGCGGAACGCTCTTAGGTACATACTTCCCATTTAAGGATTTTTTTGCAGCTTTTTTAGTCGCATGCCATGAATAAATTTTCTCAACCGGCGCTGTTGCTCTTACACTTTTTTCAAGTGTATCCCGCGCTTTTGCAATACAATCTCTATCTTGATCAGATTTTTCCCGAATACATTCAAACATTGAGAGCGAGCGCTTACACGCTTTGATTGAACTCAAAAAATTACTTTCGTCGAAGTAATTCAATGAACAGATGTAAGCCGCTACTGCAGAGTGTCGCCATAACTCATCAGACACATGTCGCATCAGGACAATAAATTTTGTGGCTTTTTGAAGAAAAGGAACAGCTAATGCTTTTTTATCATCACCCCAACTGCTCATCCCCAGATGCGTTAACATTCCAAGCAATACGGCAATTTTTGCATCTGGCTGATCCGCTGCTTCATACGGAAAATCTAAATTAATGCCTAAATATTCCGTTGCTATTTTTGCAAGAAATAATTCCGCGTTTTCCCATAATTTTTTTTCGGTGGCGATTAAAAACATTTTTATTAATTTTTCTCGCTCTTCTGAAACAACAAGCGGCTCTTGTTTAGCGGGATGTTTTTGTGCAAAAGATAAATGCTGTTTTAAAACAGCATCTACGTCAGGATCTGCTTCTCGTAAATTATCTGCATCACCGATTTCATCAACCAAGTTACATATTTCAACGAAAGATTTTTTAGTGTTATCAAAATTTTTCCATAAAAACTTCAGTAACTCACCGCGATAATGATCCGCACGCCTCAACCACTCTTCCACATTTAACGAAAGCCCAGCATTATGATAAATATCGATAAGGCAATATAAATCTTCCGTTGTTTTAGAATTTAATTGCTGAACAATGGCATTGATCGACTCCACCATATTCATAAATCCACGAGTATCTGTGGGAGTTTGATTGAAATAAGAAACGCTTAATCGACGATAAGCCATTAATAAAGTACGCCAATCCTGTTGCGTTTTAATCTGTATACTATTTCCCTGCATAATAATAATTACACATGCCGCTTCAATCGCTTTCTCATCTTGTTGGGTTTCATAAAAAAAAATCAATCGATGATGCGCATCACAATCGTAACGATAATCGTTATCCGTCCAAGCTTCAGAATGTTTTTTGTGCAGCCAATCAATTAAAGCGGAAGAACACTTAAATAATTCATCGATTTTTCTATGATGTAAATACACATTCATCAAGGGATATAATAAATCGACATAATCATCGATTTCTTCTAAAGAGACATCTTGGGCCATTTTAGGGATGAAAAGAGGAAATGTTTTTTGCTTTTGTATTTCACCTAAAAGCCCATGAGCAACTTCATAATCTTTTCGTTCACATGCTTCTAAATAAGATTGTCGTAATGCGCCGTCTTTCACGATGTTATCCTCGGATTTAAGATGCGCCAGTGTACTATAAAACCTTACTGCTTTCTTACTAATAAGGCCTTACCAAGGCCTTTATTTAGACCAGACTATATGATATGTTAGACTAGTTTAATAGAGGGGAAGGAACATGATTACCGCAGGAGCTTTTGAAGCAAAAACTCATTTTTCACAACTTCTCGCCAAAGTTATCAAAGGCGAGACGGTTACCATTACTCGACATGGTCAAGAAGTCGCACTGCTCATTCCTATTACACTTTCTAAGACGAGCGAAAACGCTGCTCAACATGCCATAAATAGCATTCGTCATTTACGCAAAGGCGTCACACTTGGCAAAGATCTTTCCATTAAACGACTAAAGGAAGAAGGTCGAAAATAATGAAACAAAATAATCACTTACCTCAATTTGTCCTTGATTGCTCTATAACGATGGCATGGTGCTTTGAGGATGAAGTAACGCCTTATGCGGAAAATATTATGGATAAATTAGCTGATGCTATAGCACTTGTTCCAGCATTATGGTCAATTGAAGTTGCAAATGTTTTAATAATGGCAGAAAAGAAAAAACGAATTTCCCCTAGCACTGCAAATGCTTTTCGCTTTATGCTTGGAAAATTACCCATTCGAATTGAGGAAAACATTCCTCGTTTTTATTTAGAACATATTTTTAAAACTGCAAAAGAGAATCATCTTACAGCCTATGATGCAGCTTATCTTGATCTCGCACTACAGCACAACCTACCGATCGCAACACTCGATAAAGATTTACAAAAAGCAGCAAAAACACAAGGAATCGAAATTTTACACGCTTAGGAAATAAATTTTAATTTTTTGCCACCGACACACACGCTAACCCTGCGATGATAAATCCTAATGAAGTCAAAATACTTAACGTTAATGGCTCACCAATGAAAAGCGCTGACGCCAATAATCCTAAAACAGGAACGCCTAATAAACCTAAGGAAGTCGTAATCACGGGCAAATGCCGCGTAATGGTCACCAACAACCAGTACGCTACTAAGCTTGCCAAAATTGCGTTATACAACAAAGAAAACCATAACATTGGCGCAGACCATTGAATCACCGGATGCGGCATCCAAATTAATGCAATAATAATATTTGGAATAAATCCAACCACGAATTGCCACGGCAATAATTCATGCGTTTCACGATGCCACTCTGTATAACGCGTGTGAATCATCGCGGCGGACCACACCAGCGCAGATAACAATAACAATCCATTGCCTAACAAGACATTTTTATCATGCCAGTCTAACTCCCACGGACTAAACAACAAAGCAATACCAATAGCCCCCAAAATCAATCCTAAAATCTTGCCATTTGACAGCACTTCTTTAAAAAATACTAGGGCAATGGGCGTTACAAAAAACGGTGATAAATACGCAATAATCGCTGAACGACCCGGCGCGACGTATTCTAAACCCACGGTAATCAACAACGTAAAGAACCCAATCTGCAGTAACCCAATGCTTAATAACAAGGGTATATCTTTTTTTATGGGCATGACCAGCTGCTTGGTACAGGCAAAGACTCCAAAAATCACAGTAATCGCAATGGCCAGTCGAATCACCACAAACCAAATGGGTGGACAAAACTTCAACCCCTCCGCCATCACGGGCCAGCTCACACCCCAAATCAAAACTAAAATCGCCAGGAGAACAACCATTTGCGCTGTTTTCGACATTGCTTTACTCTATCCCCGCTATGGAACCTCGTTTAACAATTCTCTTTAGAATCGCCGTGAATGCACATCGTGAAGGCAATCTTACACGCGCCCAAAAATTTTATGAAGAAATTTTAACGGCTAACCCTAACTTAGTGGAAGCCACTTACAACTTAGCTCTTGTACACATTTCTCAAGAAAACGACCCTGCCGCTATTTCGCTACTCGAAAAAGTACTGGCCATAAATCCGGGCCACCACGATGCTTTAAATAATCTAGGTGCGCTATTAATCAAAACACAACAACTTGAACAGGCACTGCAGTGCTTTTCGACATTAGTAACAATTGCACCTGATCATACCGAAGCACGAAATAATCTTGCGGCAACGTTATTACAATTAGATAGGCATTATCACGCCGCTCAGCATTATCAAATTTTATTGGATCAAACACCTGATGATATTGGCGCTCGTTACAGTTATGGCATTGCATTATTAGAAAGTGATGATCTTCAAGAAGCCATCCATCAATTTGAAAAAATTCTAGCAAAACACCCAAACCACTTAAACGCAAAAAGCAATTTAGGCATTGCCTATTTAAAAATGGGCCATGTAGATAAAGCAAAAAACATTTTTAATAAAGTTCTGGCTGAAAATCCTGACCGCCCAGAAATTGCGTATTTATATAGCGCACTAACAGGTGATACTAACCCACAAAAACCACCGTCAGAATATATTCAAAATTTGTTTGATCAATACGCAAAAAATTATGATTCTCATATGACAGGTGGTTTAGCATATGAAGCTCCTCAAAAATTAAAACAATTATTGGATCATCACTTTGAAATCAAGGACATTAAAATCGCGGATTTAGGGTGCGGAACGGGATTATCTGGCGTTGAATTTCAACCGTGTGCAAGCCTATTACATGGCGTCGACTTATCACCTAAAATGCTTGAACTGGCTAAACATAAAAATATTTATCACAAATTAAATCACATGGATTTGGTGGATTTCCTGAATCACGCTGAATTGCCTTATGATTTATTACTTGCTGCCGATACGCTGAATTATTTCGGCGATCTCACGCCTATTTTTCACAGCGCGCATCACGCATTAACACCGACAGGATTATTGTTATTTTCCCTTGAAAGCCATGACGCTGAAACGCCGTGGCAACTTCAAAAAAGTGGGCGGTACATTCATGCTAAAAATTATGTTCAACAAAAAGCCCGGGATCATGGCTTCGAAATTGTTGCACTTGAAAAATCAGCGTTACGACGTCAAAATCACGAACCTGTAATGGGTTGGCTATGTTTACTTCAAAGGATGAGCGCATGAAAAAGTATCTTCTCGTATTTTTATTATTTTTCCCGTTGATGGTTTTAGCTAAAAGCGACAAAACCACCACTGCAACATTTCAAGCAGGTCGTGATTATTTAGTACTGCCTGTCAATCATTCGACAGAATCTTTCAACCCCAAAAATAAAATTACGGTTGTTGAGTTTTTCAGTTTTGGTTGTCCCGCGTGTTACCGATTAAATCCTGTGCTGGATAACTGGATTCAAACAAAACCGAGTGCAGTCGATTTTCAACGTATTCCAGTAGTATTTGAATCTGATTGGCATTTATATGCGCGCGCCTATTATGTTGCGAAAAATTTTGGCATACACGATAAAGTCGCTCAAACGTTATTTGATGGTTTACATAAAGATCGTTTAGATTTAGGCACACCTGAACGTATGGCAGCTTTTTTCCAAAAACATTTTGACATTAAAACAAAAGACTTTATGAATACATATGAATCGCCCGTCATTCAAACACAATTAAAGAATAACCAAAAAGTCACGAATGATTTTATGGTATTTCAAATTCCTGGCGTTGTTGTAGATGGAAAATACAAAGTCGATCCCAGTTTAGCCGGAAATAATCCGCAACGATTAATTGATATTTTGAATTTCTTGATTCAGAAAGAAAAGAAAGAGAAGAATATTTAGCTTACCCTCATCCGTCGCTTCGCGACTCCCTTTTCCATTCAGGATAAGGGAGTCGGTGAGGATCTCTATTCTAGAGGCGGCGGAGCCACAAACGGATGTGCATCTGCATAAGAAATAACTTGATCCGCATAACTTAGACCTGCGGATTTATCGTTAGTCTTATACATCGATAACGCGCAGGTTTGAGAACCGTTACACTCATCGAGTAATTTATTTAAAATCTGCGTTGCCACAACCATGTTTTTACACGGACGCAATAATTCATTCAAACTGGTCGGTTTATTCGCTAACCAAAAATCCGGGATTTGCATTAACCCAATTTCAAATGATTGCCCAGCTGCTTTTAATTGATCGACTTGCTCCAATGCGAGTTCACGTGTTTTAAACGGCTGCCCCGAAACCACATAAGGATTGTTTTGCGAATTAATTTCAACCATAGCATTGACAACAGCATTGTTCGGATAAACACTGCAGGCTAAAACCATTGTCACTAAATCCATACGCCGTTCACCTCAAAAAAAGAGAGATGATATGTTAATTCCCTTGCAAAAAACAACATTTATAAAGAGCGTCGCTAAGCTCATTCAACTCCCCAATGACGAAGGCAGTGAAGTCGCTTTTGCAGGTCGATCCAATGCAGGAAAATCTACAGCATTAAACACCATCACCGGCATTAAAAATTTAGCGCGTACCAGCAAAACACCTGGGCGCACGCAATTAATTAATTTATTTAAAGTTACGGATACCACACGACTAGTTGATCTACCGGGTTATGGATTCGCCAAAGTTTCACTGGAAATAAAAAAAGCGTGGGATAAGTTATTAAATGATTACTTACAAAACAGAAAATCCCTACGGGGTTTGTGTTTAGTGATGGATTCACGACATCCGTTAAAAGATTTTGATGTCCATATTTTGGAATGGGCTGTCGCAGCAAATTTGCCTACCCACATATTATTAAGTAAATCTGATAAACTTACTAAAACCGAAAAGAATAAATTATTAAAGCTTATGGAGGAAAGTATTTTAGATATGTCAGGATTAATTACCTATCAATTATTCTCAGCATTAAAAAATGAAGGTATTATCGAAGCAAGAAAAAAAATTATATCTCTATTGTCATCTTGAGCCACATTTGTCATCCTGAGCACAGCGAAGGATCTAATTTTTAGGAATCATAATAATGGTCACACATACACAATTGCCCTATTGGCTCGCGTTGTTACGCACACACAACATTGGCCCCGTCAGCTTTCAAGACATCATCCAGGCATACCCCGGTGATAAGCTCAAAAACTACTTCACCGAACATGCTATTAATATAGTATGGGATAACATCGAAAAAGATTTACAGTGGGCAAAACAACCCGGCAACACGTTATTAACGTATCACAGCAACGACTATCCCGAACGACTTCGCGAAATTTCCTCCGCACCACCGCTTTTATTTTGCCAAGGTAATGTCAGTATTTTAAAAAAAGCACAAATTGCGATGGTGGGCAGCCGAAATCCTACTCCTTCCGGTGAAGACATCGCCTATCAATTTGCCAAAAGTTTTTCTAACGCAGGATTAGTCGTTACCAGTGGATTAGCGTTAGGGATAGACGCTGCCTGTCACGAAGGTGTGTTAGCAAATAACGGCGAAACCATTGCCGTCATGGGAACAGGCCCCGATTTAATTTATCCCAAACGTCATCAAAACTTGGCAAAAAGAATTTTAGAACGAGGCTGTTTAATTAGCGAATTTCCGACAGGCGTTACACCCATCGCACAAAATTTTCCGAGACGAAATCGCATTATCAGCGGATTAAGTTTAGGCGTAGTGGTTGTGGAAGCCGCATACGCCAGCGGGTCTCTGGTCACGGCGAAATATGCGATTGAGCAAAATCGTGACGTTTTTGCGATTCCGGGCTCTATTCAAAATCCGTTATCGCGGGGTTGCCACTACCTTATAAAGCAGGGAGCGAAATTGGTGGAAACTGTCGAAGATGTCTTGGAAGAGTGGGCATGTCATCCCGAGGTGCAGACCACAGAGGGGCCTCCAGCTAACCGGCAGGAGATCCTTCAACTCGCTCAGGATGATACCCTTTCAAACAACAAATTTATGAAATTTGTCGGCTTCGACACCACGCCTGTCGACCTCTTAATTCAACGCAGCGGGTTGACGGCAGAGGAAGTTTCCTCCATCCTCCTGGTCCTTGAACTAGACGGGCAAGTCAAAAGTGTGCCCGGCGGGTATGTAAGGATAAAGTAAATGGCCAAAAATTTAGTCATTGTAGAATCCCCAGCCAAAGCCAAAACCATTAAAAAATATCTGGGTAAAGATTTCGAGGTGATGGCATCGTATGGACATGTGCGGGATTTAATACGCAAATCCGGTGCTGTCGACCCGGATAATGATTTTCATATGAAATATGAAGTCATTGAAAAAAATGCCAAACACGTCGATGCCATTACCAAAAGTTTAAAAACAGCCGAAGCACTCTATCTCGCCACCGACCCTGATCGCGAAGGCGAAGCCATTGCTTGGCATTTATATGAATTAATTAAAGCCAAACGCGGGTTAACTAAAAAACCCGTTCATCGCGTGGTATTTCACGAAATTACCAAAAATGCCATCACGCAAGCCATTAAAACACCGCGCGATATTGCAATGGATTTAGTTAACGCACAACAAGATCGTCGCGCATTAGATTATTTATTCGGATTTACACTCTCACCATTATTATGGAAAAAAATCCGACGCGGATTATCTGCCGGTCGTGTACAAAGTCCAGCACTGCGATTAATTGTCGAGCGCGAAGAAGAAATCGAAAAATTTATTGCGCAAGAATATTGGACGATTACCAGCCAATGCGAAACGAAAAAACAAGAAGCCTTCAGTGCACGATTAATTAACTATAAAAATGAAAAGCTCGAACAGTTCAGCATTACCAATGAAAAACAAGCTCAAAAAACTCAAGCTGATTTATTAAAAGCAGCAGATGGCAAATTAACTGTCATAAGCGTTGATAAAAAACAACGCAAACGCCAACCATCTCCGCCCTTCACGACTTCAACCTTACAACAAGAAGCATCGCGTAAATTAGGATTTACTGCTCAACGCACGATGCGCACCGCTCAATATTTATACGAAAATGGTTTAATTACTTATATGCGTACCGACGCAGTATATTTAGCTAACGAAGCCATTGATGAGATCAGAAATTTAATTAAGAAAAGATTCGGCGAGGATTATTTACCCGATGAAATTCGCGTATACAAAAACAAATCCAAAAACGCGCAAGAAGCACACGAAGCGATTCGTCCAACCAGCGTTGAAACCACACCCGACTCACTCAAAAACTTAACACCTGAGCAAGCAAAATTATATGACTTGATTTGGAAGCGTACTGTTGCGTGCCAAATGATTCATGCGTTATTAAATACCGTAACGGTCGATTTAGATTGTGGCAAAAAAGGTATTTTCCGTGCGAATGGTTCAACGATTGCGCATCCTGGATTTATTGGCGTGTATACTGAAGATGTCGATGATGTCGTCAATAAAGACAGCGATAAAGATCAGGGATTATTACCTGAGTTAGTTGAAGGCGATATTGTTAAACTAAATGACATATTACCTGAACAACATTTTACGGAACCCCCTCCGCGGTACTCCGAAGCGAGCTTAGTTAAAACGTTAGAGGAGTTTGGCATTGGTCGTCCGTCGACGTATGCGTCAATTATTTCTACGCTGCAACAACGTGAATATGCGATTTTAGATAACAAACGATTTAAACCAACGGATGTAGGTCGAATTGTATGTAAATTCTTAAAAGATTATTTTACACAATATGTCGATTATGAATTTACCGCACATTTAGAAGATGAATTAGACGAAGTGTCACGCGGTGAAAAACAATGGATTCCGTTATTAAAAGAATTCTGGAAACCGTTTAGCAAACTCGTCGACACTATCGAACAAACAGTGCAACGAAAAGACGTGACGCATGAAGAAATGAATGAAGCCTGCCCCAAATGTAGTAAACCATTATCCATTCGATTAGGAAAACGCGGACGATTTGTGGGATGCACGGGATATCCCGAATGTGATTACACGCGAAACATGGAAGATGAAGCCGGTGCAAACGTTGAGCCTGAAATTGTACCTGACAGAAAATGCCCAGCATGTGAATCAGACTTAGTCATTAAACGTGGACGATATGGAAAATTTATTGGATGCTCCAGCTACCCGAACTGTAAACATATAGAACCTTTGGAAAAGCCTGCTGATTTGGGCATTGAATGTCCGGAATGTAAACAAGGTTCCATGCTGAAACGCAAATCGCGCTATGGAAAAATATTTTATTCGTGTTCACGATATCCGGACTGCAAATATGCAACCTGGAATGAACCCATTAAGAAACCGTGTCCAAAATGTCAGTGGCCAATTTTGACGATTAAGATCACGAAGCGGCGCGGCAAAGAAGAAGCGTGCCCGCAGAAAGAATGTGGATATACGTATCAATTGGAGCCACCAGAGTAACACTCACCTGGTTTATTTTTACAGAGGATTTACGTGAACAATATTATCGCGCTCGCCCTTAAGAATTCCACTCTGACATTATTAATTTTTGGCCTTATCGCATCACTACTGTCCCTTATTCCTAAGAAACCGATTACAAAAGCCGTAGTGACTGAAGCCTTATTGCGTTATTTTTTAATATTTTCGATTGGACTCAGTTTTTTATACAATTTCATTATGCACTGTATTTTTGGTGATTACACCGCCGCATTTATTGGTTGGGCGCAAAGTCCGTTTCAATTTGAAGTGGGAATGGTTAGCCTAGGGATCTCGATTACAGGATTTATTGCCTTTCGCGCCAATTATTCATTTCGAGCCGCAACGATTATTCCGCCTGTTGTATTTTTGTGGGGTGCAGCAGGTGGCCATATTTATCAAATGGTTATGCAACATAATTTCGCGCCGGGCAATGCCGGAACTGTCTTTTGGACAGACGTTTTTATTCCTATTATTGCGCTTGTTTTATTAAGGTTTTCCAAAACTTCTTGATATACATGCTAAACTGCCTTTCAACGTAATCCCTAGAAGGAGTTTGCGATGGCTGCTGAAAACCCTCTTTTTACCCCTGATGCAAAATCAAATTTTCTCGCCTGCTTTGATGAACTTCCTGAAAAAAAGAAGAAAAAATTACCTCAAATTTTAAGTGAAGCCGCGCTTGGACAACATAAGTTTCCTGCGTCTATCTCTGATGATATAGAGGGATTTCAACAGAGTCTTAAGCAACACTCAAACAATAAAAAAATTCAGTCTCTTCAGAAGGAATGCATAGAAGAATATTTCAATACAGAAGGAACAGAAAAATTTCTTGAAGCAACACAATCTGCTGATATTCGTTGGTCGTCGCCCTTACTTAAATTTCTTTCAGATCAATTAAAACTTGAAATAGAAGAAGAACCCATCATCGAAGCCAAAATTAAGAAAAATGGAAAAGTTGCGTGGCATAGTATTAATCCTATCACGGGTAAACCTATCGATGGAGGACTTAAATCCAAAAGATGCTCAGCATTTAAATATAACAAAGCTAAATGTTGGCGAATGACAGTTGATGACTTTCGAAAATTTAAAAACAGCGGAAAACGCTGGGGAAATCAAGCGATTACGCAAGAACGCTTTGTAGCCTATTTTGCTCAAAATCATAATGCATTACATGCAGAAGAAGTTTGGAATGAACTGAAAAAACTCGGAATATTAAATGAAAATGATAGGTTATCTGCAAATTGGCGAGCGCTTTCAAATGTCAGCATAAACCTTGAAGCTTTATCTGATCCTCAAAATATTATCTCCATACACGATATTCATGAATACATTGAAGATACTTGTGGTGGCTCAAATAAACGTCTTCAAAAAAGAGATATTTTAGATGAAGACGATTTTGTCGCACAATGGTCAGACGAATTACAAGACGAAATGCGCGCAATATGGCAAATTATTCAAGATGAAATGTTAGATGATGGCCGGCCTAACTATAAAAGAAAATCTGGTTGCTATGAGAAGATTGCTCAACGACAACTCACCTACTCCAAAATTTGCAATGCACTTTACCATTTAGCAAATACACCCGGAGCAAATCCTAACTTTCGTCCTGAACGCACTTTTAATAAATGGACAGACAAGGGAGTTGTGCAAAATGATTTACAAACAGCTGGTCAGCAAGATGAAGAACTTGACATTGGCATTTTTGCTGAATTAAAAACGCATGAAGTCTCCAATGATCAAACTGAACATGATCACGTGACTTCAGCTGCAATTCTTGACGATTACAAAGCAAAAAAAATAAAAGAAATAAAAAAAGAAATTAAAGATGCCAAAAATTCAATATCACTTCTCAATGATCAACTAGAGTTAATGGAAGACGAAGAAAACATCGAAGAAATTCAAAACGAAATTGATAACCAAAAATATATTCTTGCTGCTGCTCAAGAAAAACTGGATAGAATTACAAATGAAACTGAACAAAACTGGTGGACAATTGAACTTCCGGAAGAAAGACATCACCGAGGATTAACCTATCAAGTTCCCTCAAAAAAGCAAATAAAAAAAATCAAAAACCCACTCCTTGATGAAGCCAATCATTACCTCAATGAAGCGCAATCAAGTGAAACATATTTAGCTGAAATTGGCGCCTTTCGAAATTTGTACCGTTCACAAACGCGTGAACATCAACCTATAAAAAGCCATTCACCTATAGGACATCTTCCTTTTTTATTCTTTCAAGATCGCCCTGAACTTTCTGCTAAAATCTCAAAGATGTTTAATCAACGCATTCAAGATCATGCTGATGAAAGTGATGGTCTGAAAAAACCTAAAGCTGTTCGAAAACTATTTTAAAGGAGAAACTCTCATGAAGCTCTACTACTCTAAAGGCGCCTGCTCTCTTGCCGTGCGCATTATTATTCACGAATTAAATCTCAAAGCAGAATTTATTGCTGTGGATTTACACACGAAAAAAACTGAACACGGATTAGATTACAATCAAATCAGTCACAAAGGCAGCGTTGCTGCACTTCAATTAGATAATGGCGAGGTCTTGACCGAAAACGTTGCAATTATGCAATATCTTGCAGATACCAATAACGCTACACAATTATTAGCGCCCACCAAAGACTGGAAACGCTATCGAACACTTGAATGGCTTAATTATTTAACCACTGAAATTCATAAAGGCTTTAGCCCGTTTTTTAACCCCAATTACCCTCAAGAGTTTAGACAAACCGTTATGTTACCAACGCTTGAGCGAAAATTTCAGCTGATTGAAACCCACTTAAAAAATAATACCTACTTAATGGGCGAAATTTTTACACTACCCGACGCGTATTTATTTGTCATGTTACGCTGGGTAGTACCGGTTGCAAAAATCAGTTTTGATAAATTCCCTAATCTAAACCGCTATTTTGAAGGATTAAAAAAACGAGAGGCTATTCAGAAGTCACTGAAAGAAGAAGGCCTTAATTGAACTCCTTCATCTGGGTCCAATCGGGACTGGTGATTTCCCAAATACGGTAAATTTTATTGTCTCGATATTGAGCAATTAAAATGACTTCGAAATTAATGTCTTTTTGATTGGGCTCTTTAATCGCAATAAACACACGCCCTGCGACTCTATCATTTTGTTCTACCCAGGCGGCTTCATCATATTCCACAAAATACTGGCGAGGTAATTTGTAATATTCTACATGCGCATCATAAAATTTTTGATAGCTTTGTGTTTCGCGATTAGCGTATAACACAAATTCAGAGTGATAATATCTTGGAATCAAGCTGGCGTTTTTCTTGATAACCATCTCCGAGAACATTTCTTTTAAGAGATCCTTCATTACGCTTCGATCCATTCAGGATGACAACAGTGACTCATACACCGCCGCCCTAAATTCATTCGTCATTTCAACTTTGTAATCCGGTGGAAAAAGTTGCGCCATAAAAATACCAATTAATCCTGCTTTGGGATCAATAAAAAATTGCGTGTGCGCTGCACCACCCCAACCGTACGTTCCGTCATTTCCACTCACCGGCGATCCCGGTAATTTTATGCCAAACACTAATCCCATACCTGTATTGTCAGGAACAAACGGACTCGGTGCCAACATATGTGTATTCACGCTTGGCAATAAACGATTTGTCGTCATTAATTCAACGGTACTGGATTTTAATAATGGCTTTTTATTTAATAACATCACACAAAATTTTAAATAGTCCTCTGTCGTCGAAACCAAACCACCACCGCCAAAATCACACAGCGGCGGCTTAGAAAATTGGCCTGAATGTGGATCATCAAATAAGACTAAATTATTGTCTTTTAAATAATTCGCCGAAAATCTGTCTTGCTTCTCTTTTGGTACATAAAAATCTGTATCGACCATAGCTAAGGGCTCAAAAATTTCTTTTTTGAAATATTCCCGCAGTGACATGCCAGAAATAATTTCAACGACACGGCCAACTACATCCGTCGATAAACCATACGCCCAATGTTTTCCCGGTGAAAATAATAATGGCTGCTTCGCAATAAGCTTTACCATTTCTTCAAGCGATTGCTGAGGATTTAAGCCCTGAATATTGGCTTTTCGATAAAGTTCATCAACAACAGACGCATACATAAAATCATAGGTTATGCCTGACGTATGCGTTAACAAATCGCCCATCGTAATTTCGCGTTCGGCTTTTTTAGTCTGATAACTTTCTACGGTACCACTGACAAATACTTCCATATGTTTAAATTCGGGTATAAATTCAGACACGGGTGTATTTAAATTAAATTTATTTTTGTCGAATAACATCATGGCCGCCACTGCTGTAACGGGTTTAGCCATGGAATAAATTCTGAATATCGTATTGTTTTCAATGGGCAAAGACTTTTCGAGATCACGAAAACCTTTGTTTTCATAATGAATTATACTGCCTTTATGATAAACCAAGGTTTGGGTGCCCGCTAAATCACCGGCATTAATATATTTATCACAGACATCGCTGATCTTTTTAAAATTTGAATACATTAGGCTTACCCCCTTCAATTACCACTGGTACCCACGTCTCAAATAATTTTTCTGTTTTATGATGAGATATAATTGCCGCTTCTACTAACGGCTTATCACCAATAAAAATAAACAATCTGCCCTGCTCAGATAATTGATGCATCAAATGTTTAGGAATTTCTAAAACAGAAGATGTCACAACAATCACATCATAATGCGTATTTTTTTTGTAACCCAACATGCCATCGGCTACTTGAACGGTCACGTTATGAATATTTAATTCAGCTAATTTTCGTGCGGCTGTTTCAGTAAAATCTTCAAAAACATCAATAGTATCAACATGCTTTGCTTTATGAGCCAACAATGCCGTAAAAAATCCACTGCCCGTCCCAATTTCTAAAACCCTTTCATGCGATTGAATATTTAACGCGTCCAAAATTCTCGCCTCTTCTTTCGGAGACAGCATCACTTGATCGTGCCCCAAGGGGATTTGCGTATCAGAAAACGCCAAACCTGCAAAACGGTGCGGAACAAAATGCTCTCGCGGCACTTCATTGAATAAATCTAAAATATTGTCATCCAACACACCCCAAGCGCGGCATTGTTGCTTAATCATGTTGATTCGAGCGGTCTGATTTGTCATAGATCTGATGCCTTCTGTTCAAAAAAGCTATAAAATGGCTCACATTTTTTATCACGAGATTTTATTATGGCACACGCACATCATCACGACCACGATCATAACCATCACCATGATCACGACCATTCTCATGGTCATCATCACCATCATGGCAATATTTCCAATCAAAAGGCTTTCTTTTTTGCCACGACGGTAAATTTAGCTTTTGTTATCATTGAAGCTGTGTATGCGATACTAGCAAACTCCATGAGCCTGCTTGCGGATGCTGGCCACAACTTGGGCGATGTTGTAGGACTAGTATTTGCCTGGTTTGCCAATTATTTGCTCACCAAACCTGCATCTAAGCGTTATAGCTATGGTTATAAAAAAACAACGGTATTAGCTGCTATGAGTAACGCGCTGTTGTTAGTTTTAGCGACAGGCATCATTGGCTACGAATCTATCTTGCGTTTACTCCATCCTGTCAGTATTCATGAAAATATTATTATGGTCGTCGCAGGACTGGGTATTTTAATTAATGGCGGAACAGCTTTATTATTTATTAAAAATGCCGATGATGATCTCAATATTAAAGGCGCATTTATCCATTTGGCCAGCGATGCCATATTATCTTTAGGCGTTGTCATTACAGGTGCGATTGTTTTATTTACAGGATGGTTATGGCTAGATCCACTCGTTGGTTTAGCCTTAGCAGTAACCATATTAATTGGCAGCTGGAATTTAATGAAAGATTCCATTAATTTAATTATTGATGCCGTCCCGCGCAAAATTAATCAAGATAAAGTTCAAGACTATTTATCCAAAATTAAAGGTGTTAGCGCTGTTCATGATTTACACATTTGGGCATTGAGCACACAAGAAACAGCGTTGACAGCGCATTTAGTTTGCCCAGAAAGAGAATTTACTGATCATGACCATCATGTGATTAATGACTATTTAAAATCCCATTTCAAAATTGCGCATGTGACGTTACAAATTGAGCGTGGAAGTATGGAGCATCCGTGTGGGCAAGTGGAGAAGTGTTAAGTTACTCCACCGTCACCGATTTTGCTAAATTTCTCGGCTGATCGACATCAGTACCTTTTAATACAGCAACATGATATGCCAACAATTGTAACGGAATGGTATATAAAACCGGCGCTAAATACGGATCACTTTCGGGCATCACAAAAATATCTGCATGATCCATTTTAGAAATTTTAGACGCGCTGTCTGCAAAAATAATCAACGGCGCACCACGCGAATGAATTTCTTGAATATTTGATTTTAATTTTTCCAGCAACCTATCATTAGGTGCTAACACAATCACCGGCATATCTTTATCCAATAACGCCAACGGCCCATGTTTTAATTCACCACCCGGATAACCTTCTGCGTGAATATAGGAAATTTCTTTTAATTTTAATGCGCCTTCCAATGCAATGGGATATTGCGTTCCGCGACCAATAAACAAGGCATGTGCTTTATCATCAAACAACTCAGCCAGTTTTTGAATTTTGCTGTCGAGCGCTAAACACTCTTCCACTTTCTTAGGAATTTTGCGCAACTGATCCAACAATTCCAGTTCTGTGGCTTCATCAATATTTTTACGTAATTTTGCCAAAATTAAAGTCAGCATCCACAAACAAATTAACTGACTGGTAAATGCTTTCGTCGATGCCACACCAATTTCTGGGCCCGCATGCATTAACAACGATAAATCGGCATTACGCATCAAGCTGCTTTCGGGAACATTACAAATGGTTAATGTTGAATATCCTAACGATTTTGCGGCTTTTTGTGCTGCCAAGGTATCTGCTGTTTCGCCTGATTGCGACAACGTCAAAAATAACGTCTTTTCTTGAACAACGGGTGTGCGATATCGCCATTCGCTTGCGACTTCCACATTGCACGGAATACCTGCGACTTCTTCTAACCAATATTTCGCCACTAATCCTGCATGATAGCTAGTACCACATGCGGTAATTTGGATTGCATTTATGTCTGAAAGAATTTTCTGTGCGTTTACACCAAAAATTTCTGGCGAAATCCCGTGTCGACCCAAACGACCTTCTAAAGTAGTAGAGATAGCTTCGGGTTGTTCAAAGATTTCTTTTAGCATGTAATGACGGTATTGTCCGCGCTCTGCAACATCGTGTGCCAAATCCAACGTTTTTGTTTTGCGTGATGTCTCTTTGCCTTTTTCGTCATAAATAATAACTTTATTACGCGTGATAGATGCAACATCGCCCTCTTCTAAATAAATAAATTTTTGTGCGACGGGCAATAACGCTAAATGATCAGACGCCAAAAAATTCTCGCCGATGCCTAAACCAATGATTAAGGGACTACCCGATCGTACGGCAATTAATTGGTCAGGATGTTGTGCATCTATAATAGCTAAAGCATATGCGCCTTCTAATTGCGAAGCTGTTTTTATTACCGCTTTGACAAATTCTTTTTCCGTTTTTAATTCGTGGTGCAATAAGTGCGCAACAATTTCAGTATCCGTTTCAGAATCAAATTTATAGCCGAGATCTAGTAGTGTTTCGCGTAATTCTTCGTGATTTTCAATAATGCCATTGTGAACCACGGCGATATTTCCATGAGAGAACATAGGATGAGCATTATCTTCACTGGGTTTTCCGTGTGTCGCCCAACGCGTGTGACCAATACCCGTTTGACCCAATAACGGTTTGGCTTCGAGTGCAGCAGCTAATTCTTTGACTTTACCAACGGCGCGTTCACGAACTAATTTTCCATCCTGGCTCATCACCGCAATACCCGCAGAATCATAGCCTCGATACTCGAGTCGTTTGAGCCCTTCTAATAAGATGGGAGCTACATCACGTTGCGCGACTGCGCCGACAATTCCACAC
>JANRJR010000007.1:0-3629 GCA_033763845.1 Gammaproteobacteria bacterium
TGATCTTTCACCTTCGATAACCGACTGTCATGTGACGTATGATTCTTCTTCGGGGGTAGTGCAGTTGTTAACAACGGGTTGCTAAGTTGAAAAAAATCAGTGAAATACACGCGGTATCATTGAGTAGCATTTATCATAAAATGACTCAATTGAAGTCGCTTCAAAGCAAAATAAATATTTTAATTCCAGAAGAATTAAGGACGCATTGTAAAGTCGCAAATTTTGAAAATGGCATATTAGTTTTTGCAGTTCAAAGTTCGGTTTGGGCAATGCGTTTTCGTTATGTTGTTCCAGAGTTACTATCACAATTACGAAAGAAGACGGTTTTACCTGAGCTGTCTTCCATTGAATATTATATTGAACCGGAATTTTTAAATTTGTTTAACTGCGAGTCGAGTAAATGAAAAAGGACGTTTCGTCATCAGGTTTCACGTTGATTGAATTGATAATTGTGATTGTCATTATTGGTATTTTGGCAGGTGTCGCGATTCCCAAGTTCATCGATCAAACTAGAAATGCGCGTATTGCTGCTTTGGATGGCATGGGTACTGCATTAAACTCCGCCGTGATGCTTGCAATTGCTGAATATACCGCTGAAGCGAACAGTTCAAGTACTTCTATTAGCATGTCAGGTCAGACAGTAACTGTTGGTGCAGGAACAGGTTATCCAACAGGTGATGCGGCAGGTATCGGTTCGGCAGTACGTGCAATGCATGGTTTTACGCCCACTTACGGTGGTACCACGACTTATAATTTCACAAACGCTATTGCAAATTGTAATGTGACCTATGATTCTTCAACAGGTGATGTTGCAGTGACAACCAGCGGATGTTAATTTTGGGGAGCGATATGAAAAAGTCATCAGGCTTTACACTAATCGAATTAATTATTGTCATTATTATCATTGGTATTTTAGCAGGAATTGCGATTCCACGATTTATCAGTCAAACCACAAATGCACGTATTGCAGCATTGAATGGTATGGCATCTTCATTAAATTCCACAGTATTGCTTGCCGTGAGCCAATATACTGCGCAAGGTGTTCCCACGAGCACATCGATTTCGATGACAGGACAGACTGTGACAGTAAATGCTGGAACCGGATATCCAGTTGGAAGTGCAGCTGGAATTGGTTCCGCTATGCGACAGGCCAATGGTTTTACACCAACGTACGGTAGTACAACGACGTATAATTTTGCGACTACCATCACAAATTGCAACGTCACCTATGCGGAAACAACGGGTACAGTTGCAGTTACGACATCGGGATGCTAATACCCTTTAAGGTACCATGAATATTCCAGGTGCGTTGCGTAGATATTCTTCGTAATCTAAGCCGTAACCAAAAACGTAGTGATTGGGGATTTCTAAACCGGTAAAGTTAGCTTTTTTCAACCCACCTTCAATGCGACACTCTGTTTTATCCAGCAACACGGCAGTTAAAACATTTTTAGCGCCTTTGGTGTAACAATAATCCGTTACGGCTTGAAGTGTCAGGCCTTGATCTAAAATGTCATCTAAAATTAAAACAGTTCGATCTTTTAAATTGGAACCCGGTTCAGCCTTCCAATGTAATTCACTACCGGTAATTTTTCCACGATAACGCGTCGCGTGGATATAATCTAATTCCAGTGGAAAATCTAATCGATGTAACAAATTTCCTGTGACAACTAATCCACCAATCATGATGCATAACAGTACTGGATTTTCTTCTGAAATTTCTTGATGAATTTCAGTTGCAAGCCTGTCTAATTCTTTTTCGATTTCTTCGCGTGTATGTAAACACACAGATTTTTTGTAAATTTCTTGAATCCGTTTAGGTATGCTCATGGTTGATAACCTCTTTAGCGGCTGGGCGATTATTGCAAATTAGAATCATATCACAACCCGCGTGTTTTGCTTTTTCTACGCGTTGGATCATGCCCCCCATGGGGCTTGCGCCTTCCATGGATAAATCATCGCTGAAAATAATTCCCTTAAAACCGAGTTGCTGACGCAAAATATCTTGTAACCACAAGGCTGAAAATCCTGCAGGATTTTTATCTATTTGATCATAAATAACGTGTGCTGGCATGATGCCATCTAGCCCCATTTTAATGAGCGATTGAAATGGCAGAATGTCTTTTTGTTGAATTTCCTCATATGTTCGATGGTCAACAGGAATTGCAACATGCGAATCGGCTTCTACATGGCCATGTCCAGGGAAATGTTTTCCGACCGTAATTAGTCCCGCTTTTTTCATGCCTGTTATTAAAGCACCAGCAAGTTTGATGATGACGTCAGGATCATGATGAAAACTCCGATTCCCAATGACCTGGCTGATTCCCGCATCAATATCTAGGATGGGTGCAAAAGAGCAATTAATACCAACCGCACGTAATTCACTGCCCATAGTAAAACCAATGTTTTCTGTTTTTTCCAACGCCTCAGTCGGATTTTTATCATACAGTTCACCCAATTCACGCATAGGTGGTAGCAGGGTGAAACCTTCGCGAAAACGTTGTACGCGTCCACCCTCGTGATCAACGGCAATCATCAGGGGTGGCGTGCGTAAATCATGGATTTCATTGGTTAAATGAATTAATTGTTCTGGTGATTCATAGTTTCGCGTAAATAAAATAATGCCGCCAACTTTGGGATTTTTTAATAATTGTTTATCTTCTTCGGTGAGAGATTTGCCTTCAATATCAATCATTAACATTTAGAGTGCTCCTATTGCATAGCCCGTTACAGCGATCAATTTATTTTTGTAATAAATTAAGGGGATTTTGTCGCGCTCCCACGTGGGAACATGCCATTCTTGAAATAAGTTTTTAAGGGTTTTTGTGTGTTGATTTTTTTTTAGTTTAATTTTCTCGCCGCCCGTTCTGTATTTTACTGTAATGTTTTTATTATCTAAATCATAGGGTAAATGTTTCTTCAGCCAATTTAAGTTTTTTTGAGAAAGTGTCGTAGAGGTAGAAGATTCCTTCATGAAATATAATTTATTTTTGTAACGCCGGCATTGATTGTTGCCCCATGCCACAATAGGGTTTTTGTCTGATTTTGCATGAGAAATTTTTAGAATTTCATCCAATACTTTTTCTGAAGGCAGGGCGAGGTTATGTTTTAAAATTAAATGGCGAAGCTTGTTTTTTTCTTGCGCGTCAATATCTTCAATGGCTTTTTTGGATAATAAGTTTTCTTGTTGTGCACAATGTGCAGCAAAACGAGTGAGAGTTTTTGTGATTTCAGGCCAGCGTTTTTTTAAGATCGGAAAAATTAATTGGCGTAAATAATTTCGATCAAATCGAGTGTCTTTATTGCTGGGGTCTTCTATCCAATTTAATTTATTTTTTTTAGCATAATCTAATAGAAAATTTCTGTTAAAAGGTAATAAGGGACGAACTAAATAGCCTTTTGCTAAGGGTGAAACAACAGGCATCGCAGAAACGCCGCGTAATCCCGCGCCGCGAAATAACTGTAATAATACCGTTTCAGCTTGATCGTCTTGATGATGCGCCGTAAATAATACGTCGTTCTTAGATAATAATTTTTTAAAGACACCGTAGCGTTTTTGGCGTGCTACCGCTTCAAGACTTTCACCCGGTTTTATATTAATTTTTACGTATGAAATTTTTAATGGGATC
>JANRJR010000008.1:0-17250 GCA_033763845.1 Gammaproteobacteria bacterium
TTCTAATGCCTCACCCGCTTCATCAAGAAAATTAACTGAAGAAGACAATACAAGAATAGCGAAATGGAGAGAACTGCGCGGAAAGAATCATGGTAATACAGTATCCATGGTACAAGCCGCCATGAAACAAGGACTTATTTCTAATAAACCCCTCTCGGGAGGTTATTCCTTATCAGACGCTGCACAAGCAGATAGAGAGAAAATTCCTCGACGATTTACTCAATAATTACGCTTTAATCACTCGCTCAGCTTTTAATTTATTCACAAACTTTCCCAAATCAGCTTCATGCACAAACTGCAATGCCACATAAGGCAGCGCTTCATCTGCAATTAATTCATAGCCGTAATTTTCAGACTGAGCATCATCCCATGTCGTCTGTGCACGATTTTCAACAAATGACTTATAATCTTCAACTATTTTTAATAACTTTGCATGTGCACGCTCTGGATTGGTTAATTCAAACGCCAACCCACTTAAATACGGGGATTTAATCGCTTGAACCACCATGACATAACCCAAATTTTTGTCGTACTCCGCACGCTTTTTGGGGTTGGCCAATATGACTTGCGCTTCTGTCGCTCGACGAAAACGTTCAGCAGGAACATCATCACGAAAAGCTTGAAGAAATGCATCTTTAATTTCTTTGTCTGTTGCATTTCGAGAAAGATTTAATGCAGCATAATAATCAGTAAAAGCCATTAGCGTTGCTCTCCTCGCGGTTTAATCATCACCATTTGCCCATCCCACACTACATTCGGTGACAGCCTTTGCTGCTGAACTGGAGTATAACTTAATTGTTTCCACAGATATCCACCCAAATCTTTTTCTAATAATTTTACCGCTGGCATTTCATCTACAACGGGAGACGATTGTAATTTTGGATGATGAAATAATCCCACTCTCGACGGATGATAATAATCGACATTTCCAACCCATAACGGCAAATCACTGTCTGTAAATGATGTTCGACCGTCCCATAAACGTAACATTAATAAATGGCCGTTTAATCGTTTTGTCATCACTAATACGGGCGGTTCTTCTAAATAAAGCTGAGACAGCACAGGCAAACGAATCGTGCCGTCAGGTTGCGTCAAGCGCGCTAAAATTAATCCTATGGTGGTATTGGGCGCAATGACCCAACCCTTACTTTGTAAATTTTCTTCAATTAAGCCCAAATTTCCCACCCATTGTACATTTAAAATTTGCGAAGGATTTCCGATTCGACTTGCACGATATATAGGCTCGCTAATGGTCTGTGTTTGCCACCACGATTTAACAGCTAGGGTTTTTGCAGGAATATACAGTGCATTATCATGAGAAGCTTTTATGAAGTTTTTAATAGTATAGACAGAACCTATTACACTCCAGCTCAATATAAATACTACCGCAAAAAATAGTGGTGGAATTTTGGGTGTGTCTCGCCTGAAATAACACAGCGAAACAAACATCACGACAGACACACCCAATAATATTGAACCCACAATATCTGTTAGCCAATGCGCACCCAAATATAATCGCGACAAACCAACGCACAACACTAGGATTGTAGCTAAAGTATACGGAATCCAACGATATTCTTTGGATAATTCGCGATTTAACAATACTGCAAAAAAACCACCGACAACAGTTGATATCAATGTATGACCACTCGGAAAAGAATAGCCTGATGGTGTCACCCATAAACCTGTCGGACGAGGCGAATGAATTAATTGTTTAATAATTTCACCACCACCGAAACCTAAAGCCCCTAATAATATCCAATATAATGCCGTTCGCCATGCACGGATCGCCATTAATCCTAATAACACAGCAATAAATACTCCCATCCATACTTTGGGCGCTCCCACGAGCGTAAACACCAACATAATATGAGTAGCCCAAACATCGTGGAGACTGCGTAATAAAAACAATAACGGCGCATTCCATGCTGTTAAAAATCCCTGATGCAAAACATTACCCGCAAGAAAAATAAATCCAACCGCGAATAACATAAAATATAACGCCAATGTTAGTTGCGCATGACTTTCGGGATATTGCGGATCCTGCAGCGCAATATTCAAGACGCGCAATAATGGCTTGTTTTTTATCATCGCCCATAATTTATCTAACAAGTTGTGCAGCGTAAAAAATAACCACGCGATCATGCGCTTAATCGCCCAAGACATAATCCATAAAATTAATAAGGCTGCAATGACATATATCATTAAATGCATCGCAATGACGGGCGGTAATTCCACCGATGCTGCACCTAAGATAATACCGGGAAACATATAAATCGGCGCCCAACACGTTGCTGACAGTCCATCAGCAATTAAAAAACGCCACGGCTTCATATTTAACATTCCCGCAATAATCGGCAACAACGGACGAATAGGACCTACAAACCGCCCAATAAAAATTCCTTTTCCACCATGACGATAAAAAAAGGTTTCGCCTTTTTGCAATAATCCCGGATAAAATTTAAACGGCCACATTTCTCGTAACTGTTCGCGGTAGTGATACCCAATAAAGAAGCTAGTGGTATCACCCAAAAACGATCCTAAAAACGCAGCACCAAATACGATTTTTGCAGATATAACATGAGATCCAATTAATGCACCCAGTGCCGTCATAAAAACCGTTCCGGGCATAATTAAACCAATCACGGCTAAGGACTCGATAAACGTCAGAAGAAAAACAATCAGAAACACCCAGCTGGGGTGTAAATGTAGCCAGAGAAGCCAAGGTTTTAACTGATTTAATAAATCCGTCACCATGGTTTAGGAAACGCTCTCACCTGCCGCTTGCTTATCCGCATGATAAGATGATCTGACCAGCGGTCCACTCGCGACATTTTTAAATCCTAATGATGTTGCTACTTCAGCCAAATCTGAAAATTCTTGTGGTGTTACAAATCGTTCGACACGAATATGATGTTGGCTGGGCGCAAGATATTGCCCTAAGGTCAACATATCCACATCATGTGCACGCATGTCCTTCATAACTTCAATAATTTCTTCATTGGTCTCACCCAACCCCAACATCAATCCTGATTTTGTTGGAATATCTGGAAACTGTTTTTTAAATTCTTTTAATAATAATAACGACCAGGCGAAATCAGAACCCGGACGCGCTTGTTTATATAAACGCGGAACCGTTTCCAAATTGTGATTAAATACATCCGGCGGTTCTTTGGCAATTTCTTGTAAAGCCAATTCCATGCGCCCACGAAAATCAGGAACCAGTACTTCAATTTGAATGTGCGGACTTTTTTCACGAATCGCGCGAAGACAATTTGAAAAATGAGAAGCACCACCATCTTTTAGATCATCCCGATCTACTGATGTAATTACGATATAACGCAAATTCATTTGCGAAATGGTTTTCGCTAAATTATACGGTTCTTCCGGATCTAACGGATCAGGACGTCCATGCGCGACATCACAAAAACTGCAACGACGCGTACATTTATCACCCATGATCATAAATGTCGCTGTACCTTTGCTAAAACATTCAGGAAGATTGGGGCATGACGCTTCTTCACACACGGTTACTAACCTATTTTCACGCAGCACCGCTTTTAACTCGGTTATACGAGGTGTAGACGGAACGCGGACGCGAATCCAATCCGGCTTTCGCAAGGTATCCGTTTGATTTGAAACTATTTTGACGGGGATGCGTGAAAGTTTTGCGCTCCCGCGCTGTTTATCAACATTTAGCATTAAAGCACCTCCGCTCTATTATAACAGCAGAGTTAAGCCTTCCCCAACGCTAATTTCACATGGCTAACTAAGCGAGTGAAAACCCCACCGCGTGGCACAGGATTGAGCGCAACGATTTCTTCGCTGCCAACGGGCTGACCATTGAACAACACACCGACAGAACCTACCGATTGCCCCTGATTTAAAGGCGCTTTAAGTGGTGTATTAAGCTTAATATTCGTCGTCACTTTGGAAAACTGCCCCGCCGGAACAGTCACATAGAAATCCTGAGAAACACCCACGGGAACTAATTTAGCTTGCCCAAAAAATACTTTCGCCTGCTCGAGGGGCTGAGATGCACTAAACACTTTGCGGGTTTCAAAAAACCGAAACCCATAATTCAATAAATTTTCACTAAATTGTGATCGATCCGCATCCGTCGGCGCACCTAATAGTACAGATAATAATCGCATGCCATTTCTATTAGCAGAAGACACTAAACAATACCCTGCTGCATCCGTATGACCGGTTTTTAATCCGTCAACGCTGGGATCGCTCCACAATAATCGATTTCGATTCGGCTGAGTGATGTTGCCATACGTTAATGTTTTTTCATTAAAATAATGATAATACTGAGGGAAATTAACAATCACGGCGCGTGCTAAAATTCCAATATCACGCGGCGTTGAATAATGATTGGGATCGGGTAATCCCGTTACGTCAACATAATGCGTATTTTTCATTCCCAACAACTGCGCTTGCTGATTCATTAAATTCACAAAACTGGGTTGCGTACCGCCCACAAATTCCGCCAACGCCGTGCATGCATCATTTCCTGAATCGACAATCACGCCTTGAATTAATTGAGAAACAGGAACTTGATCACCAACTCTCACAAACATACGCGACCCACCGGTTTGCCACGCCGCTTTGCTGATGGTCACTTTGTCATCCAAATGAATTCGATTCGCTTGTAACGCTTCAAATGTAATATAAAGCGTCATTAATTTTGTAAGACTTGCAGGCGCCATTTTGGTATCGGGATTTTGTGATGCGAGGACTTTTCCACTGTTCACATCTTGTAAAAAATACCCATTTGCACTGATCACTGGCGCTCCGGGATTAACTTCAGATGCCGTTGCACTATATACAGCTCCCGAAGAAAACACAGAATTCTGTATGGGGGGATTCTCAGGAGTCGCTGCAAAAGATGCTCCGCTGAATAACGAAAGCAGTGAGATATAAATCAGTCTACGCATAAATATAATTCCTCTCTTCAAGGGTCAGCGGTTCCAGCGCTTCACGCTGTTGTTGGGCAATAGTGAAATCGGCTTCGGAATAATCTTGGCTACGATCACGTAACCACGTTTCACGCATTTTATCATCAACATCGCACGGTACAATATGGAATGGAAAAGATAATTGTCGAAATAAATCCCGCTGGGCTTTCTTTAGAAAAGTCGCGTCAACAACCATAGAGTATCCTGCCTCTAAAAGATCTTTTGTTAAACTATATAACTGGTTGTAGACTTTTTTATTGCTTACTTCACTATAACGCTCTGTTTTATCAATAGAAAGTCGCTGACGCTCAACATCTGAGCGCAAATGAATAGCATTTAATTTTGAAGCTAATTGTTTTGCCCGAGTGCTTTTTCCGGAACCCGAAATACCGTGCATAATAAATAATTCTGGCTTTTGAGATTCTGTATATTTTTCAGCCAAATTCATGCTAGTTTCATACTCTGACCAACTAATATTAGTTTCAAATAATTTTATTTTTGCACGAACCACAGCACGATAAGCCTGATAGAAGCGCAAAATCTTAAGCCCTTCATAATCGCCTGTTAAGGTTAAATATTCATTGAGGAAAACATTACCTAATGCTGATTGATTTTTTTCATCGAGATCCATCAACAAAAAACCTACGTCTGCCATCGTGTCCGTAAACCGCAAATTATCGTTAAATTCTATGGCATCAAACATCATCGGTTTATTGTGATACAAAACAATATTACCTAAATGCAAATCACCATGACACGCGCGAATATTTTTTTTGTTTTTCCGTGACTTCAATACAGGCAATAATATTTTATATTGTTCTTGCGCCCATTTTTCGCAATGATTTAACTGGTCTAATAATTTTTGATTATTTAATTTTTGCAAGAAGGGGCGAATCTGATCAAAGTTTTGCTGAACGGGAAAGAAAATATTTTCAGGTGATCCAAATGTACCAGGAGCCATTTCAGCTTGTTGATGAATCGCGGCTAATTGTTGAGCTAAATTGGCCAGATATTCTGGCTTCAATTCATGGCTTTTCAATAAACTTAAAAATAAATTCTGTTGGTCAAATTGATTCATCACAATGGCGTAATCAATAACTTTATCTTTAACTGTGTAACCTATTACTTTGACATATAAATCCGGCGCATAAATTTTATTGATGCGTATTTCTTCTTCGCAATAATATTTACGTTTCGCTAACGTAGAAAAATCTAAAAAACCAAAATCGACAGGCTTTTTGATTTTATAGGCATATTTTTTGGTTAAAATAACCCATGAAATATGGGTTTCAATAATTTGAGCGCTCATCTAAATCCTTATTTACTCGATAAACAGGGATTGTATAATAAGGCGTTAATAAGAGGGAGCGGTTTAATGTTAATAAAACGTATAGAGAAGCATTTTGATGTTGACAAGCTTCAAGAAGATTTGCGAAAACTTGGAGTTAATTTCATCACAGCAGGTGGCGGAACGTTGTTCATAGCCCACTCAACCGGCTTGACTCAGTGGCTCATTACTTCGTCATGTTGTGTTATCATTGGCGGCGTAATTGTTACAGTTTTAGGTCTTTTGAGGAGAAACAATAATGGCTAACTTTTTCTTTGTATTAGGTGTTGCAATACTTCTAGGCTTTATTATCTTCAGCGCACTTATCATTTTTTCTTCCATGAATGAAGAACCACAGTCATCCCGTGCGAACAGTAAAAAACACTCAAAATCAAAGCACCGCAAACACGCGCTCCGCAGCGCTTAACGTCGCATCAACTTCTTCATCACCATGTGCGGACGATAAAAATCCCGCTTCAAACGCTGATGGCGCTAAATAGACACCCAGCTCTAACATTTTATGGAAAAATGTTTTGAATCTTTCAACGTTACATTTCTCGACTTCTTTTAAGTTTAGTATTTGAGTTTGATCCGTAAAAAACAACCCAAACATGCTGCCAGCACATTGTGTAAATAAGTGGATATTTTTCTGCTTTGCTAAATCATTTAATCCTGATAATAATTTATGCGTTTGTTTTTCTAATTGTTCGTAAAATCCTGGCTTTTGGATTAATTTTAATCCCGCTAATCCCGCTGCCATTGCAATCGGATTACCGGATAAAGTACCGGCTTGATACACAGGCCCCAACGGAGACACTTTTTCCATGATATCGCGTCGACCACCGAACGCACCTACAGGCATTCCGCCACCAATAATTTTTCCTAATGTCGTTAAGTCTGGCTTGATATTGTATTTTTCTTGAGCGCCGCCCAACGCCACTCTAAATCCGGTCATGACTTCGTCAAATATTAATAAAGCTTTATGGCTATCACATAATTCGCGCAATCCTGTTAAGAATTTTAATTCTGGTAAAACACAATTCATATTCCCAGCAACAGGTTCGACAATAACCGCCGCGATATCGTCAGGATATTGCTTAATTAATCTCTCAACATCATCTAAGTCATTGTATTCTGCGATGAGGGTATGCTCAGCAAAACTCTTGGGAACGCCTGCAGAATCAGGTACACCGAATGTTAATCCACCGGACCCCGATTTCACTAATAAACTATCATTATGGCCATGGTAACAACCGTTAAATTTTATAATTTTATTTTTATTGGTATAACCGCGCGCTAATCGAATAGCACTCATGGTTGCTTCAGTACCTGAGTTCACCATGCGAACCATTTCAATAGTGGGCATTAATTGGCAAATTAATTCAGCCAATTCGATTTCAGCAACGGTCGGCGCACCATAACTCAGACCATTTTGAATCGCTTTTTCAACTGATTTAATAATGTCTGGGTGGGCATGACCCGCAATCATGGGACCCCACGAACCGACATAATCAATATATTTTTTATTATTTTGATCAAACACATACGCCCCTTCGGCTTTGGAAATAAATAACGGCTCACCGCCGACGCCTCTAAATGATCGAACTGGCGAATTCACACCGCCGGGGATGACTTTACAGGCACGCTGATAAAGAGTATTCATGCTTATTTCCCAATACAAAATGAAGAAAAAATTCTGCCCAATAAATCATCGCTGGTAAATTCACCCGTAATCTCACTCAAATATTTTTGGGCTTGACGTAAATCTTCTGCTAACAATTCACCGGCTTTACTGGAATCTAATTGGCTTTTGCCGTGTAATAAATTTTCGTGGGCTTTATGCAAAGCATCCAAATGTCTGCGACGTGCGCTGAAACTGGTTTCAGCATTTTCAGAAAATCCCATTAAATTTTTTAAATATGTTTTTAAATTATCTAGGCCTTCACCCGTTTTAGCCGAGATATAAATTTCATTCTCGCCCATCATTTTTGATGGGCGTAAATCTATTTTATTGTAGATTACAGTTACACGCGGATGATGCAATAACTCATCATCTGAATCGTCAAGAGAACTAATATCTTTGATATATAACACTCTATCAGCTTTATTGATCATCTCTTTGGCGCGTTTTACCCCTTCTTGTTCAACCGGATCATCGCTTTCTCTTAATCCTGCTGTATCAATAATTTGCACAGGCAAACCGTCGATTTGAATATGTTCACGCAAAATATCGCGCGTCGTACCGGGAATAGCCGTAACGATTGCACTGTCTCTGCCAGATAATAAATTTAACAAACTGGATTTGCCGGCGTTAGGTTTTCCTGCAATTACAACAGTCATGCCTTGCGATAATAATGCCCCTTGTTTGGCTTGTTTTTGGATATTTTCTAATTCCGCAATTAAATCATCTAATTTAATTTTAACGTTTCCGTCAGATAAAAAATCGACTTCTTCTTCAGGAAAATCGATGGCAGCTTCTATGTACATTCTGAGATGAATTAATTTTTCGAGAAAATTATTTATTTTTTGAGAAAACACCCCTTCAAGTGATTGCATCGCTGCAAGAGCTGCTTGCTTAGATCCTGCATCAATTAAATCCGAAATAGCTTCAGCCTGTGCTAAATCCAATTTATTATTTAAAAAAGCCCGTTCTGAAAATTCGCCGGGCCTTGCTAATCGCGCACCCAGTTTTAATATTTCTTGAATTAATAAATCAACAACCACAAATCCGCCATGGCCCTGGAGTTCCAAAACATCTTCGCCTGTAAAAGAATGCGGATTAGGGAAAAATAAAGCCAAGCCCTTATCTATAATCTTCTCTTGAGAATCTTTAAAGGTAGAGTAAGAAGCAACACGGGGTTCTGGGAGTTTCCCCAACAATTTCTCAGCAATTTCACGCGTCTGAGGACCCGATAGGCGAACAACACTGACACTGGATCGACCAAGAACAGTAGCGGGAGCAACTATTGTATCCATAATTATTCTACAAATAAAATCTCAATGATCTCGTATTCAGTATTGCCACCAGGAGTTTGTACGAGAGTGACATCTCCCATTTCTTTGCCAATTAATGCTCTCGCAATTGGCGAATGCACAGAAATTTTTCCGGATTTAATGTCTGCTTCATCTTCACCGACGATTTGATATAACACTTCTTCCTCGGTATCTGTATTAACAATTTTAACCGTTGCGCCAAAAATGACTTTATTTTGTGCCGCAACTGTCGATACATTAATCACTACCGCGTGAGATAATTTGTGTTCAATATCCCGAATACGCGCCTCGATAAATCCTTGACGCTCCTTCGCCGCATGATATTCGGCATTTTCTTTGAGATCGCCATGCGCACGCGCTTCTGCAATCGCTTGAACAACTGCAGGACGTTGAATCGATTTGAGGTGCTGAAGCTCTTCTTTTAATTTTTCCGCACCTTTGTGCGTCATGGGAACTTTTACAGTCATAAAATACTCCAAACGGGCGAGGCATGGCCTCGCCCCTACATTTATTCTGGTAATACGGAAGAGTGATGATCGACAATCTTCCAACCACTCGGCTCATGCGCAAAAACAAAGGTATAACGCGCAGGAACGGAAACCATTTTACCATGATCTGTATATGAAAAGGTATAAAATCCCGAGTTAATGGCCGCATCGCTAAACATGCGAATACTTTGTTTGGTAAATTTTACAGCTAAATTGGGATGTTTCATGAGTTTTGTAAAATACCCCTGAATGGCAGCTGGCGAATCCAATTGATTTTGAAAGGTCGCATACAGTAATGCGCCTGGCGCATATAAATCGGCGATTTTTTTCGGGTTATTTGAGCTTAATGCTTTTGCCCAAGCTTGTGTTGCTACAGCAATGGGAACGGCGTTTTGTGCAAAAGCAGAAAAAGTAAAAAATATTAACGCTAAAAATAAAAACCCTTTTTTTAAATGGTTCATCTCAATCTCCTATAAAAAAACAGATCCTTGGCTGCGCTCAGGATGACACGTTACTAGGGGCCATGCCTGCTCCAGGATCGGGCATGACCCGATCCCTATAAACGGTCATCCTCCAAAAAATTTCTTCACTGAATCAAACCACGAACTGGCTTTCGGATTATGGATATTTTCCTGACCTAACGAATCGTCAAATGTTTTTAATAAATCTTTTTGCGCTTGTGATAATTTCACTGGCGTTTCAACTGTCACACGACAAATTAAATCACCGACACCGCCACCTCGCACAGATTTTACACCTTTTCCACGTAAACGAAACATTTTACCGGATTGCGTTTCGGAGGGGATTTTTAATTCAACATGGCCTTCTAATGTTGGTACATCTAATTTTCCACCTAAGGTTGCCGTGGCAAAACTGATAGGCATTTCACAAATTAAATTATTGTCTTCACGATGAAAAATATTATGCGGCTGCACATGGACTTGAACATATAAATCACCAGGCGGACCACCATTTAATCCTGCTTCGCCTTCACCACTTAAACGAATGCGATCGCCATCATTAATGCCAGCAGGGATTTTAACCGCTAAGGTTTTGTATTCGTGCTTGCGTCCTTCGCCTCGACAATCCGAGCACGGGTTTTTAATCATTTTTCCTGTACCATGACAATCAGGACATGGTTGTTGAATGGAAAAGAATCCTTGCTGCATACGAACTTGACCGGCACCACCGCATGTCGAACACGTGGTTGCTGTAGTACCTTTTTTTGCACCACTACCTTCACAGGTATTACAGCGCGCCAAAGTGGGAATTCGAACTTCTAAGGTTTTACCAAATACCGCTTGCTCTAAGGTTAAGCTCAAATCGTAACGTAAATCTGCACCGCGCTGAGCATGCGTTCGACCTGAACCACTGCGTCGCCCACCACGCGCACCAAAAATATCACCAAAGATATCTCCAAACATATCCGCGAAATCGCCTGCGGCGTGTGCTTGACTAGGATCAAAGCCAAATCCACCAAAACCACCTTGTTGCGCACCGGCATGACCAAATTGATCATACATAGAACGTTTTTTGTCGTCTGATAAAACTTCGTAAGCTTCTTTAGCTTCTTTAAATTTTTCTTCCGATGCTTTATCACCCGGATTTCTGTCCGGATGATATTTCATCGCTAATTTTCGGTAGGATTTTTTAATATCATCAGCCGATGCATTTTTTTGAAGTCCCAAAACTTCATAATAATCGCGCTTCGCATTCGCCATTATTTTTTATCATCCTTGTCCTCTTTAACTTCTGTAAATTCTGCGTCAACGACATTTTCTTCCGATTTTTGTTCGCTTGTTTGAGCAGCTTCGCCTGTCGGTTGAGATTGAGCAGATTGTTGTTGCAATTTCGCTGACAGTTCAGATAATTTCTGCGTTTTCGCTTCGATATCTGATTTGTCATCCGTTTTCATAGCATCTTTTAATTGTGCAACAGCAGATTCGATTTCAGCATCTTTATTTTCACCCATCGCTTTCGTTACACTGTGAATTAATGCATCCGCTTGATTACGCGCGGTCACTAATTCATGGAATTTTTTATCTTCTTCACGATGTGCTTCTGCATCTTTCACCATACGCTGCACTTCTTCTTCCGATAAACCACTGGATGCTTTAATGACTATGGACTGTGCTTTGCCTGTCGCTTTGTCTTTTGCCGAAACGTTTAATATACCATTGGCGTCGATATTAAATTCGACTTCAATTTGTGGCATTCCGCGCGGTGCCGGTGAAATTCCGGCTAAATCAAACCTTCCTAAAGATTTATTGTCACCCGCCCTTTCACGCTCACCTTGCAATACGTGGATGGTTACAGCAGTTTGATTATCATCTGCCGTTGAAAATACTTGATTTGCTTTAGTTGGAATCGTTGTATTTTTGTCGATTAATTTCGTCATCACACCACCCATGGTTTCAATTCCCAAAGACAATGGCGTAACGTCTAACAATAGAACATCTTTAACATCGCCTGATAACACAGCGCCTTGAATAGCAGCACCGATTGCAACGGCTTCATCGGGATTTACATCATGTCGTGGTTCTTTACCAAAAAATTCTTTCACCACTTCTTGTACTTTTGGCATACGCGTTTGACCGCCAACCAAAATAACATCATTAATTTTAGACAAATCTAAACCGGAATCTTTCAATGCAATTTTGCAAGGTTCAATAGTACGTGCGACTAAATCTTCTACCAAAGACTCTAGTTTTGCGCGTGTTAATTTAATATTTAAGTGCTTTGGACCCGACGCATCTGCCGTGATATACGGCAAATTGACGTCCGTTTGTTGCGAAGAAGACAGTTCAATTTTTGCTTTCTCAGCAGCTTCTTTAAGACGCTGTAATGCTAAAGGATCTTTATGCAGATCAATTCCCGTATCTTTTTTAAATTCACCGGCTAAGAAATCAATTAAACGTAAATCAAAATCTTCACCACCCAAGAAAGTATCACCGTTAGTTGCTAATACTTCGAATTGATGTTCGCCATCAACATCCGCAATTTCAATAATAGAAATATCAAACGTACCACCACCCAAATCGTAAACCGCAATGGTTGAATTTCCCGGCTTTTTATCCATACCATACGCCAATGCTGCAGCCGTTGGCTCGTTGATAATTCGCTTTACTTCTAATCCTGCAATACGCCCAGCATCTTTTGTTGCTTGACGTTGTGAGTCGTTAAAATACGCGGGAACTGTAATGACCGCTTCAGTAACGGGTTTGCCTAAATAATCTTCTGCGGTTTTTTTCATCTTAATCAAAACTTGTGCAGAAATTTGTGGTGGAGCTAATTCTTTATCGTCGACTTTAACCCATGCATCGCCATTGGTGGCTTCCATAATTTGATACGGAACCATTTTGATATCGCGCTGTACAACATCATCTTTGAAACGACGACCAATTAAACGTTTAATCGCAAATAAGGTTTTTTTCGGATTGGTTACCGCTTGGCGTTTTGCGGACTGACCGACCAATACTTCGCTGTCTTCTGTGTATGCAACAATAGAAGGAGTAGTGTTTGCGCCTTCGCTGTTAGGAATGACTTTTACCTTTCCACCTTCCATGATGGCAACACACGAGTTGGTTGTTCCTAAATCGATGCCGATCATATTTGCCATGTTTCTTTCTCCAAAAAAATTTATCTGTTAATTACATAAGGTTAATTTAAAGTATTTCAAGCTGCTTTCGCGATAATCACGCGTGCGGGACGAATCAATCGTTCATGCAATTGGTATCCCTTTTGCATGACTTGGATGATCGTATTCGGTGCAACATCCGGGCTAGGTTGCGCGAGCATGACTTCATGAAATGCCGGATTAAACATTTCATTGAGCGGATTAATTTCTTTCACGCCAAATTTTTCCAATGTTTTCTTCAACAATTGCAATGTTAGCTCCATGCCATCACGCATTGAATTCACCAGTTCGTGTTCATGACCTTTTACTGTCAGCGCTTGTTCTAAACTGTCTAACACGGGAATTAATTCTTCGAGTAATTTTTTAACGCCGTATTTATGCGCGTCGTTAATATCTCGCTCAAAGCGTCGATGGAGATTTTCAATCTCCGCCCGTAATCGAAGAATTTTATCTTCGCTTTCGCTCAGTTTATTTTCCGACACCCCAGGTTCGCCCATCATGTCATCGTCTTTGATTTCGCCTGCCGTCATCAGTCTATCCTCTTGGTTCAGCCATATCCCCTTAGATAGGGCCTTACCCCTCAATTTCAAGGGTCCATTTATGGACTATATATATAGTATGAAACTCTTTTGGAGGAAATGGGCTATGGAAGAGGGAAAACCGAGGGATATAAGACCATATCAGCGGATATACGAGGGAAAAGATCTCGCCGAGCTTGCCTTGCCTGAAAATCTGCCGCCTCTGGATATACTGAATAGCCTTTGCGCACAAAACTCCCTGGCAGAAACTTTGATTATGCTCACAGAAGAACCACAACTTGTGCAAGAAGACAAATCACGCTCTCACCACCTCGTTCAAAATCCTATTTTTCAAATACGGGAAGGTGAACAAATAAAACACAAGGTACTCCCTGGTTATATCAAAATCGTGACCGTCACCGAAGCAAACCAAACTCGCGTTGAGACCTTGGAATTCAGCAATGCCGAAATACACGATATGGTGTTAAATCCGGAAAAAATTATAAAAGCCACAGAAAAATTGACAGCATCTCCTTTATTTACCGCCCCAAACATGGACGATCAATTAAGCCGTGTTAAGCCATTTAAGGCATTACAGAAAAAAATAGCAACCGCTAAACGCAACAACCCTGAATTTAATAAAGATAAACGAACGCTCGAAACATACACTTCTCCTGAAACGGAAGAAAAAGTTAAGCCTTACTATTACCAAGAAATGTTATCGCTAATTAATACATTGCTTCCCAAGGGCATCACACTCACCGCACGCAATCGTATTATTTTATCGGGCGATGTCGCCCATAAAACCACTCTCGCCGTCGAACTCTACGAACCGTTAATTGCTGATATCAAACTCGCAAGGCAATATATTTTCCCAGGAAAGTTAATATTAGAATATGAATTCAATGAGAAAAAAGGATTCTGGTTTAAACGCGTTTCATCAGATAATACGGGCTTACTTCAACTGTTCTCTCTGATTGTACTCGCACCCAATCAATTTAAAAACTCAGAGAAATTGATGGAAGTACAAGCGAATACGCTTATAAATGAACCTGCAAAATTTATTTCATCAGAAAAAACTTTACTCGCTGCGCTTCACAATTCATCACTCGTTAAAGAATTATTAGGCGATTTTCACACGAAAACCACAGACCCTGCACAAATGGAAGGAGATCTAGAGCGAAATCTCAAATTTAATGAAAACATTCCTGAAGAGGTTAAGCCGACGATTGCGCAATTCTACAGACAAAGCCTTGCTTCATTACCCAATTACATTTGCCGAACACAATCTGAAAAAATTGCAATTAACGGCTCTCAAGGAAAAACATTTCTCGAATTTCTAATGCGCGATAATAAAATCATGCTGCAAATTACCATGATAGATCCTCGCATTGGAGTCCAAAACCCCTACATTCAAGATGCAGATCAAGAAACGCTTATTTTTCCGGGAAAAATTTCCTTTTCTTATTCCTTTGATGAATCTACTGGGTTTACCTTTGCTGAAATGTCTTGCAGTAATACCGTGTTATACAACTTGATCATGAACACTCGAATACTCTTCCCGAATGATGAAGATCACGATGACGCATTAGCCGAGAATTTTCAAAAAACACTGACGATTCTTAAAAAAGCGGCGGATGAACAAGAAAAAGCTCTGACGACCTCTCCTGAAGCTTCATCGCGTGATTCCCTGAGAAAATAGCGTATTTTAGTTGAACATACCCAATAAAATACCGTAAAATACGCCTCATTCGTTTCACTGATCGATAGGAATATAAGAATGACTTCTGAAATCCCTTCAGTCATCATCACGCTTGTGGGTTCAGTATCGGATTCTATCCGAGAAGATTTCATCGGCGCCCTCGCCTTAACCCAACCCGAACCCAGAGATAAGAACTTCTACCAGAAAAAACATATCATTAAAACTAACGAAATAAATCTCCAATTTGTTAGCACGCTTACTAATCCATCGAAAGAAAGTCGAAAATTACATTATCCACAGACTCGTGTTTTTGTATTACTTTTTGACCCTAGCGATCCTGAAGCACACAAAAAAATCAAAGACTTTCACTCTGAAATTCATGAACCCATAAAAACTCAGGTGGGCTTTGCAGTAGTACGTGTTGGCTTTCAATTGAAGGCTTCAGAAATTAAAACAGATTTTCAAGACTGCAGAATTTGCTCGCTGGATGACCCTAACTCTATTCAAGCATTATTGGATCAGATTGCAATTGCAGGACTGGAAAAACAAGTCTCAAAGAAACCAGAGCGTCTTATATTAGCTAAGCAGTGTCAGAAGTACTTTGAAGATAAAAACTTCATAGAAGGCGCAATTGCTTTCGCTCAAATACCTTCCAACCAACTCCCCACAGACCTCCTTCTTCATATTTTATTTTTTGCAGGTCTTGGCAGACGTTCTGAAGCATTTCTCCGAAATACGGTCCAATTAATCGTCAGTAACGTAAGAAATGTGCTTCGGCCTCGTGTCTGGAGCAAAATACACAATCGCCTAACAATATTTACAGCAAATGCGGGCCATTCTGACACAAAGTTGAATAATTCCACTGCTGCCTCTAAGATCTCTCCTCAGTTCAACTAATGGAATTCAATTATGAACCCTGCCTTTAAGAGAATTATTTTATTCGGCAAACGCCATCGCGAAAAATCTACCATCGCTACCCTCTTAGAACTTAGTACCTTCCTGCAAACCATCGGCATTCAAGTCGCTATTGAAGAAGAAACCGCTAAAGCAGCAGATATCTCTGATTTACCCATCGTCGCTGAAAATGAACTACAAACAGCCGGTGATTTAATCATCGTCGTCGGCGGAGATGGCAGTTTATTAAACGCCGCGCGCATTGCAGCCGAAAAACATCTACCCGTATTAGGCATTAACCGCGGACGGTTAGGATTTCTGACGGATATTAAGCCCGATGAATTTTCCATCATCGAACATATTCTCAAAGGGAATTATCACGAAGAAAAACGATTTTTATTAAATGCCGATATTATTTCCAATAAAAAAACATTGCACCGACAAACCGCATTGAACGATGTAGTGTTATTACCGGGCGACGTCGCACACATGATCGAATTTTCTATCGAAATTGACGGCCAATTGATGTGCACTCAACGCGCCGATGGATTAATTGTTGCAACACCCACGGGTTCAACCGCTTATGCACTTTCCGGTGGCGGACCGATTTTACATCCACAATTAGATGCCGTAGTACTGGTTCCGATGTTCCCACATAAATTAACCAGTCGCCCCATCGTAGTATCAGGTAATTCAGACATTAAAATTTCCATTGATAAAACCAATGAC
>JANRJR010000009.1:0-14245 GCA_033763845.1 Gammaproteobacteria bacterium
CTCACTCTTTAAACTGCTTCTGATGCAAGCGGGCATAATGGCCATTTAATGCCAACAATTCTTCATGAGTACCACTTTCTACAATACTGCCAGTATCCATCACCAATATTTTATCTGCATTTTCAATAGTCGATAAACGATGTGCAACGACTAATGTCGTTCGTCCTTTCATCAATTTTTCTAAGGCTTCTTGAATATGGCGTTCTGATTCTGTATCCAGTGATGATGTTGCTTCGTCTAAAATTAATACAGGTGCATTTTTCAATAACGCACGCGCAATTGCTAATCGCTGACGCTGTCCACCAGATAATAAAACGCCATTTTCACCCACCAAAGTGTCTAAACCATGAGGTAATTCTTGAATAAATTCCATCGCATAAGAGGCTTCCGCGGCATGTGTAATTTCTTTTTCTGACACGCCATCCCGTCGCCCATACGAAATATTATTTCGAATGGTATCGTTAAATAAAACGACATTTTGAGACACCAATGCAAATTGCTCACGCAATGATGCCAATGTTGCTTGTTTAATTTCAGTATTATCTAATAATATCTGGCCTGAATAATTGTCGTAGAATCTTGGCAATAAACTGACTAAGGTCGTTTTTCCACTTCCCGAACGTCCGACTAACGCAACGGTCTGACCTGGTTTGATCTCAAACGAAATATTATTCAAAACGACTTTGTCATGATTCGGATACACAAAACTCACATCGTCAAAAATCACTTTACCTTTTGTGCGAGATAATACTGCTGTTCCATGGTCCGGCTCGGGTGGCTCATCCAATACCGCAAAAATACTTTCCGCGCCGGCAACCCCTTTTTGAATAGTACTGTGTACGGTGGTGAGATTTCGCATGGGTTTTAACATCGCCAACATAGATGTAATAATCGATACAAATGTCCCCGCCGTAATATTGGTAATTTTTGCCGTGGCTAAGTAAACAGTAAACGAAATTAATATCGCAATAACAAATTGGACTGAGGTTGTAGCAATTGAATTCGTAACAATAGTCTTAATTTCGCGATCTCGATTTTTAATAGATAACTCATTAAAACGATTAATCTCATAGTTTTCCGCACCAAATGTGCGAATCACACGATAACCACCCAAGCCTTCTTCAGCGACTTGTGTTACACCACTCATGGTTTGCTGAACATTTTGACTTAATTTACGCATGCGTTTGCCAGAAAACCGAGCAATCGTCGCAACAATGGGCGCAACGATAAAAAAGACGAGCGATAATTTCCATGAATTTAAAAACATAATAAAAATTAAGCCCAGAATAAAACAAGACTCTTGAACAACAGTGACCACCGCATTGGTACATGCTTGTGCAACTTGCTCAACATTGTAAATTAATTTCGACAATAACTGACCTGACGTATTATTGTCTAAATAACTCGCGGGTAATTTCATGTAGTGTGCAAATAAATCTTGGCGAAACTTTGTAACAACAGTCCGCCCTGTCCACGACATATAATAATTCGAGAGGAAATTCGCACCGTTACGAAATATGAATACGCCGATCAACATAAACGGCATCCAGCGAATAAACGTTTGATCTCGTGCAATAAACCCTTGATCTAATAAAGGCTTTATAAGCCATGCAAATGATGCCGTCATCAATGCAGAAATTACGGTGCCTATAATGCCCAGTGAAAATTGGCGCCAATATTGTTTGGAATAATTTAGAAGACGTTTGTAGATAATGTGGCCCTGCATACCCTCACCCCCCTACAACCGATTAATCAGACTCACCAATTCCTCTGCATCATGTAATGATTTGTCATACACAAAAAATAATTCAGGAACCACACGTAATTCTAATTCTTTGGCAATATGCCGACGGAAAAAATTCGCGGCTTTATTCAAGGCTTTTGCAGAATATGCTGCATCTGCTTCTTCAATCACTGTAAATGAAATACGCGCATGACGTAAATCCGGTGACATTTTGACATGAGAAAGAGTGACTTTTTTGAGTCGAGGATCGTTAACTTCTGTAATCAATAAATTACCGATTTCGCGCTGAATTAATTCGGCGACCCGAGCAAGACGAAACGTGGGTCTTTTGGGCATGACTACAATGTCCGCGCAATTTTCTTGGTTTCAAAGACTTCGATCTGATCACCAGGATGAATATCGTTATAGTCTTTGACACCAATACCACATTCCATTCCTTGACGAACTTCACTCGCATCTTCTTTGAAACGACGTAAGGATTCTAATTGCCCTTCAAAAATCACCACGTTATCGCGCAATACACGAATGGGGAAATTACGTTTCACCATGCCTTCCATCACCATACAACCCGCAACAGATCCAAATTTCGGTGAACGGAATACATCGCGTACTTCTGCTAAGCCCACAATGGTTTCTTTAATTTCAGGTGACAATAAGCCACTTAATAAACCTTTCACTTCATTAATAATATCGTAAATAATATTGTGGTAGTGTAAAACTACGCCTTCACGTTCTATTAATTTACGCGCACCACTCTCTGCACGCACGTTAAATCCAAATACAATAGCTTTAGACGCAATCGCTAAATTGACGTCAGATTCTGTAATTCCACCGACACCACTCGCAATAATTTTTACTTTCACTTCATCGGTTGATAATTTTGTTAAAGCATCTGAAATAGCTTCAGCGGATCCTTGAACGTCAGCTTTTACCATAACATTCAATATACTTATTTGTGTTTGACCATCGGAAATACGCGAGAACATATCTTCCAACGTATGCGTTTGTTTAGCTAAACGAACATCACGGAATTTTCCTTGGCGGAATAATGCAATTTCACGCGCTTTGCGTTCATCACTCACTACAATGACATCGTCACCTGCAGTCGCTGCATCAGCAAGTCCTAGTACCTCAACCGGTATCGATGGACCTGCAGACTCAATTGGCTTGCCGTTTTCGTCCATCATACGTTTAACACGACCGTGTTGTAATCCCGCTAAAATTACATCGCCGGTTTTCAATGTTCCTGCTTGAACTAATATAGTTGCAACCGCACCACGTCCTTTATCCATACGTGATTCAACCACCACACCTTTTGCAGGCGCATCCACAACCGCTTTTAATTCTAATAATTCAGCTTGCACCAACAGTGATTCTAATAACTCGTCAATACCCTGACCCGTTTTGGCAGAAATAGGAACAAATTGGGTATCACCACCCCACGCTTCCGAAATAACATTATGCTGTGATAATTCTGTCCGAACACGTTCAGGATCAACGTTTGGTTTATCCATTTTATTCACGGCAACCACAATCGGAACATTGGCAGCTTTCGCGTGTTGAATGGCTTCAATGGTTTGCGGCATTACGCCGTCATCTGCAGCAACAACGAGAATAACGATATCCGTTGATTTTGCACCGCGAGCACGCATTGCCGTAAACGCCGCGTGACCCGGTGTGTCCAAAAATGTTACGACACCACGCGGTGTTTCAACATGATACGCACCGATATGTTGCGTGATTCCACCCGCTTCACCCTGCGTTACACGTGTACGACGAATGTAATCTAATAACGAGGTCTTTCCGTGATCCACGTGACCCATAATAGTCACAACGGGTGGACGCGGTAATAATTCTGCATTGGATACGCCTTCTTGTTTTAAAGATTCTTCTAACGCATTCGCATTAATTCGTTTCGGTGTGTGCCCCATTTCCTCGACAACCAATGTTGCCGTATCTTGATCCAACACTTGATTAATCGTCGCTAACATTCCCATGTTCATTAAGGATTTAATTAACTCAGCCGATTTTACTGCCATCTTTTGCGCTAATTCAGCAACCGTAATTGTCTCAGGAATATTTACTTCACGAATAATTGGCGCTGCAGGCTTATCTGCCGCTTTAGGTGTCTCATAACGACGACGATGGGAACGTCGTCGAGGACGACCGCTGACACTTTCATCTTCTTCACCACCACCCATATAAAATTCGGGACGATGACGATATTTTTCTTTTTCTTCACGTAATTTCGCGCTTTTTTTAGCATCCTCTTTTTCTTTAATTTCTCGGGTAGCACGATGATGCGCAGATTCTTCTGCTTTTTTAGGCGCGACTGCTTTAGCTGTGGCCTTTGTTGCTGGTTCTTGAGATTTTGTTTCTTTAATTTCTTTGGATTCTTTCGTCTCTTTTATTTCTGCAACTGGTTCAGAAGGAATTTCAGCAGCGGGTGATACTACTGGAGCAGACGCTTTTGCCAATTCTTCTGGCGTCTGTTTGACTAATGTTCTTTTTTTACGTACTTCAACACTGACCGTTTTTGCACGCCCTGCACCACCAGATACTTTTAATTCAGTAACACCGGTTTTTCGTTTAAGCGTAATTTTTTGAGACGTTGAAAGTGTTGTATCTTTTTCAGCACCGCGCTGACGTTGTAAATGACTGACTAATTTTAATTTCTGTGATTCAGTTAAAATATCATCAGGAGAAATAGCTTCCGTGACACCCGCATCTTTTAATTGGTCCTGTAACTTAGCCAACGGCACACCGATTCGTTTACACAAATCAGTGAGAGTAATACCTGCGTTTTTTTTGACAACCCCTTCTGCCATTGCTTAAACCCTCTCATTGTAACCGACTACTTTTTTTCATCGGCAAACCACGGTGCACGCGCAAGCATAATTAATTCTGCTGCTTTCGCTGCATCTAAATCTTCAACAATATCCAACAAATCAGCCACACTTTGATCTGCCAAATCTTCACGCGTAATGACACCATTTTGCGCTAATTGTTTAGCTAATGCTTCTGTCATTCCTTCCAACGTCAATAAATCTTCTGCCGGTTCACCTTCCACTAAGCGCTCCTCACTTGCAATCGCTTCCGTTAATAAAATATCTTTTGCACGACTTTGTAAAGCTTCTACAATTTCCTCATCAAATCCATCGATCGCTAATAATTCATCGGCAGCAACATACGCAATTTCCTCAATGGTCGTAAAGCCATGATCCACTAACATTTTAGCAAGATCTTCATCCACACCCAATTCATCGACGAATAATTGAATCACTTTTTGTGCTTCGAGTTTATGCTTTTCTTCTGCTTGCGCTTTACTCATGACATTTAATGTCCAACCGGTCAATTGCCCGGCTAAGCGAACATTTTGTCCATTTTTTCCAATCGCCAAGGATAATTGTTCTTCTTCGACAGCAACGTCGATCGAATGTGAATCTTCATCCACCACAATCGATGCCACTTCTGCAGGAGCCATTGCATTAATTACCATTTGCGCAGGATTATCATCCCACAAAACAATATCAATTCGCTCACCACCTAATTCACTGGATACGGCTTGTACACGAGAACCACGCATACCAACGCATGCACCGATGGGATCAATACGCCCATCATTGGTTTTTACTGCAATTTTTGCACGCACACCGGGATCACGCGCAGCGCTTTTTACTTGAATTAATTGTTCTGCAATTTCGGGCACTTCAATTTTAAATAATTCAGTCAGCATTTGAGGGCGTGTACGAGATAATAATAATTGTGTGCTGCGACCATCTGAGCGAACTTCGTATAAATATCCACGCAGACGATCACCGGCACGTACCGCTTCACGCGGTAACATTTCTTCACGCAAAAATACACCTTCGACGTTATTACCTAAATCCACCGTGACGAATTCACGTGCGACACGCTGAACTACGCCAGACATTAATTCGCCCACGCGTTGACGATATGAATCCACAATTTGTGACATTTCCGCTTCACGAATTTTTTTCATGATGTATTGTTTTGCGGTGCGTGAGGTAATGCGACCAAACTCAATGGATTCCATTGGTTCGTCTAATTCATCGCCGACTTTAGCGTTCAAATATTTTTTGTGTGCATCGGATAATGCAATCTCACTTGCAGGGTTAGTGACTTGTCCGTCATCTACTACTTTCCACAGTCGTGAAATAACATATTCTCCGCTGGTGCGGTCAATTTTAACTTTCAGGTCTAAATCTGTGCCATGCATCTTACGAAACGTCGTGACGATAGCTTCCCTGATGCCTTGTTCAGCGGCATCAAAAACGATTTCTGGCGATAAGCCTTTTACGTTCGATAGTGCATCGACAAGCAATAAGGTGTCTTTACTCATCGTCTTTTACCCTCATTCATTTGTGGCACCACATGGGCGCGTTCTATATTGTCAAATTCTACACCAACGTGTCCTGTGTCGGTGTGGAGTGTAACGATATTGTTCTCCACTGTTTCGATTTTCCCTTGAAAATTCCGCCGATTTTCCTGCGGTCTTTTCAAGCGAAGCTTAATCAGGCTTCCTTGGCACAGTTTGTACTGCTCCAGCTTAAACAGCTGTCTATCCATCCCCGGAGACGAGACCTCTAATACATAGTCATCGATCCCAGGTACTTCTACTGCTAATACGCCTTTAATGTGATGGGTTGCGCGAGTGCAGTCATCGACCGTCACGCCATTGGTTTTATCAACAAAAATGCGGAAGACCGGGCGCTTGGAAAACTCCACTTGGCATCCCCAGAACATTATCCCTAGGGCCTCCAACGCGGGAGCGAGTACAGATTCCAATTTTGCTGCTGATACATTTCGCATAAAAATTTTTAGCCAATAAAAAACCCCTTAAAGGGGTTCCATCTTTTTACATTAATTTTGGTAGCGGGGGCAGGATTTGAACCTACGACCTTCGGGTTATGAGCCCGACGAGCTGCCAGACTGCTCCACCCCGCGATAAGGGCGTAATTGTAACGGATATAACGAGCGTATTACAAGGAAAATTCAGGAAATATTAATAGAAAATCAGGTTTTTCTATAGCTCGAGTTAGATTGAGGATTGCTCCCACTCATCACTGCCGTCCCAGGATGAGAGAGTTGGAATATCCCTAAATTGTTGAGATGCTTAACATTTTTTTCAACTGGATTTACGCCTTTTTGAGTATCCCCTTTTTTGGGATCATCGTAACAATAAGGTTGTCTGGAAAAAATTCTGGAATTTATTTTTAATCCTGACTTTGCGACATTAATTTGTGCCTCACGAAATTTTTTTTCTATCCTCATGCGAAAACTCTCTTCTCCAGCAGAAGCTTGTAAAACCAAAATAGAAAGCTTACAGGGATCACAGCTACTTTTATCACTTAGCATATCTATTGCAATCGCCCCCAGTTTTCCATTTCGTTGAAAATCAGGGTCTACTTTCAATTTTTGAATTAATTCTGCCGCCACCTCATCACACTTTTGGTCTAACCAAAATACACCTGACTGTTCTGAGTGAGAGTGATAAAGCGGTTGGAACTCAGAATGTTTAGCCCTGAGCAATCCTTCTTGTTGAAAGGGAGAAAATGCAAGGAGTCGTTTTTCGGTCGCAGCAGGATTTTGTTTTGCTCCCTGAAATATCTCAAATCCATTACGAATATTTTCAAGAACAACGTTATTTTGGACATCTTTACTTTTTTCACATTCTTGACCAACCGTATCGTACTTTAAAAACTCCATGCTCTGGCTCATTCGAATCGGAATATGTCTTACATAATATTTTCTATCGCCATCGCAATCAGCGGAAAACGTTACGGTAAAAACAAATCCGACCATTAAATTTTTTGCTGAATCAACTTTCTGCTCATCATATACCCTAGGCAAAGAAGCCAATGATAATGTCGGTGTGAATGGAACGGCAATAACGGTTTTTTTCTTGGCAAAATTATTTTTTCCATACAACAACGTCAATGCAGACGATCTCGCCAATTCTTCTTGCTCACGTATCTTCAATTCAAAATCCCTAAATTTTTCAAAAACGTCCATATGCCGATGAAAAGCATGACTAAAATCTTTCACTTTCTGCGGACTAACATTGTCATCCCACAACAACGCTTTTTTTAAATCTATATTGCTTAATAGCGAGCGAAGTTCATCAGATGCTTGCTTCGAAAGCACCAACATTCTTCGAATTAATTCAAGTGTGTTTAATTGCTTCAAATTAAATATTTTTTTTACTGCATCGAGTAAAAGCGCGAGAAATTCGTCAAGTAATTCATATTGAAACGCTAAATAACTATTCCGACTAACTCTTTGAGCAACCGGATTTCGCCCTTGCATAAAAATTTTACACTCATTATATCGATCAAATAATACCGTAGACATTTGGGCAATATTTTCATGCTCTTCAACTAGACCTTTAACGTCAAGATATTTTGTTTTCTCACTCGTCATTTGCGCAATCAATAACTCATGCCGCAATGAGATGAATAACTCTCGATAATCTTTTCCGGTGAATTCGGGCAAACTATGGAAAAACTCTGACCAATTTAAGGCTCGCCAATCAGGCCTCTCATCATCCGCAGCTCTTCTATACAGTAAATCATCATAAGAATTTTTTATTTGAGCATAGACTTGGGGAATACTACCCATTTTTGAATACCGCTTTGTTTGTTGAATAAAGCCTTCTATTTCTTCCGCGGTGTATTCCTCTGGAGGCGTCTGCTCCTCATCTTCATTACTCCCCTGCAACAGCGGCATTTTCAGCAGTATTTCTAAAAAATCTGGTGGCAACGTATCAGTATCTTGAAAAGTAATGCCGCGCACTCTTTCTGCCATTGCACAAAATTCTGGATCTGTTTGAACCAGTCTAATTCCAGAAAATCCACACAAATAAGATTTAAGCGAACATTCAAGCCAAAGTTCTTTTAGAAAAAATTGGTCTTCGTCCTCAACAATATGGTCATCTAAAATTCGGTTGATATTTTGAAGCAATTCAGTTTTGATTAAACTCACCACTTCAGCACTTTCAGCTTCGCTGAGCGTAATGCTGAATTTCTTTAATAACTTAATAGCCGATGAAAATTGTTTTGAAAAAACTTCTCTCTTCGTCTGTGTATATTGAGAAAAGCTTTCAAAAAATCGTCTCGCTTCAACTTTAACGTCTTCCCAAGAAACATCGTCTAAACACACCAGTGATTTTAATTCAAGGTAACCTTTTATAGGATCGTTCTCTAACGGATAATTCCTAGACAATCTTCTGACTTCTTGATAATTACCAACAGCACCGCACATCGCAATTTTTTCAGATACCCAAAATGTTCTCGCTTCTTGGCACTCAGCACGATCAATAGCTGTTTGAACATCGGCTAAACTTTCATCTAGATTTCCCAATAAAAATTTCGCTAATCCACGCGCATAAAAGGTAATTGGTAAAGCAGCTATTTGAAAAGATTGGTTATACAACTCGAGTGCGCGCTGGGGACTTCCCCATAAAAGATGACCGTGCGCTTCGAATACGAGTTCAAATGCACGCGCTTCAGCGTCATCCCCACCATTTTCTTCTTCAGATCCAGCCTCATGCAGAACAACCGCTCTAACGTTTACTTCATCTTCTTCGTCTCTCGGTCTTTTGTCGCCGGGACGAAACGCCTCTTCCTGACTCATCACATTCTCCTTTGAACTAATTACGCTGAGTAGAAATAGTATGATGTAAAGATTACTTTTCCTGCATCACCACGCCTGAATCGCGCTACCTTTAAAGATATTTCGCGCGGCTGCAAGGACTTGTGGTGATTGATATGCTTCTATCAATTCTTTCATTTTCTTTTCTTTTGAATTGTTTTTTGTCGTTACAAAAACATTTGCATACAACGATTGCTTGTCTTCTAAATAAATCGCATCGTAACGATTTGACGTATTATCACCACGCGCCGGATCTAATCCCGCCGGAATGGCGTAATTAGTATTAATCACGGCCGCATCCACATCCGGTAAAACACGCGTTAACTGCCCCGCATCTAACGATTTAATTTTTAACCCCAATGGATTCGACACAATGTCATCCGTCGTCGATGTGACATTTACATTTGGTTTTAATTTAATTAATCGCGCTTGTTGCAATAACAATAACGCTCGCGCTTCATTCGTCGGATCATTAGGAATCGCAATAACATCACCGGGTTTCAAATCACTGATGCGATCAACTTTATAGGAATACATTCCCATCGGATAAATAAAACCTTTGGCTACCGCAACTAAATTTCCTTCATGCATCGTATTCCACATCACCAAATATGGCGTATGCTGAAACATATTCACATCAATACTGCCATCACGTAACGCTTGATTCGGCATGTTGTAATCAGAAAACGGAATAATTTTGACATGCAGTCCATATTTTTCTAACGCAACATTTTTTGCGACTTCCATTAATTGCGTTTCAGGACCACTGATCGTCCCAACACGAATTTGATCCGCGGGCTCTTTCGAATTACAGGAAATTAAAAATATAGAACATAGAAAAATACTCAGGTTTCGCCAAAATTTTAACATGCTTAAATCCTCTTACCGTTTATCGAAGATGCGAGAAAATTTATCTCCACAAAACTGAATTAATTGCACCAGTATCACCAAAGTGATTACAGTTATAATCATTGTATCGGTTTCAAATCGCTGATAGCCATAACGAATTGCAAAATCACCTAATCCGCCACCACCGACAGCACCCGCCATCGCCGCATATCCCACCAATGTAATTAACATTAACGTAATACCATTCACCATCGCCGGCAAACTTTCGGGTAACAATATTTTTGTAATAATTTGCAAAGGCGTTGCACCCATCGATAATCCCGCCTCTGTTAGCCCATACGGAATTTCACTCAACGCATTTTCTGCAACACGCGCAATAAACGGAAATGCAGAAAACGTTAATGGAACAATTGCCGCCGTGGTTCCTATAGAAGTTCCTGTAATTAATCGTGTAACAGGAATTATAGCTACCATTAAAATAATAAACGGCACTGAACGCATGACATTTACAACAATAGATAATATTTTATAACCGACCGTATTTTCTAATAATCCATGTTTGCGCATGGTTAACAGCAATACCCCCAACGGTAGTCCTATGACAATAGAAAACAACCCGGCCGCGCCAACCATATATAGCGTTTGCAGTGTTGCAATTAATAATTCAAAGAGTCTCTCGTGTGACATAACCTATCGTCTCAACCTGTAAGTTTTTCTGGGCTAAAAAACGCAACCCTGCTTCGCGCTTTTCTTCTTCTGCATCAACTGTAACAATCATAATGCCTAATGTTAAATGCTGAATATATTCCACGCTTCCCTGTAAAATATTTAGGTTTAACGCATATTCTCGTGCTAGTTGCGTAATGATAGGCTCCGCTGCTGCATGGCCCTTAAAATATATTCGCCAAACAGGAACGGTGTTCTCTTGTGGAGCAGGCAATATCTTCTCCTGTAAAATCGCAGGCAATTCTGCACGCAATGCCGAATCGACAAAATATTGCGTGATAGCTTTTTGAGGGGCTGCAAATACATCCGCAACTTTGCCATCTTCGACAATGTGTCCATCTTCCAAAACTAACACACGGTCACAACTGTGTTTAATGACATGCATTTCATGGGTGATTAATAATATGGTTAAACCCAACTCAACATTAATTTTCTTTAATAAATATAAGATGGCTTCAGTATTGTGCGGGTCTAACGCAGACGTCGCTTCATCACACAACAATATTTTGGGCTCTAACGCTAACGCACGCGCGATCGCGACACGTTGCTTTTGTCCACCGCTTAACTGCGCCGGATACTGATCTTTTTTATCGCTCAATCCAACTAATTCTAATAACGCTAAAATTTTATCTGTTCTTTGGTGATCCAATTTTAAGGGCAACGCAATATTTTCAAAAACGGTTTTGGATTGTAATAAATTAAATTGCTGAAAAATCATGCCCATGTTTTTTCGGGCAGCGCGCAACCCAGAAGAAGGCATCGACGTTAATTCTTGGCGGTTAATAAAGACTTTTCCAGATGAGGGTTTTTCTAGCAAATTCGCGCAGCGAATCAGTGTACTTTTGCCAGCCCCACTTTTTCCTATCACACCCACAATTTCACCGGCTTGAACAGTAAAGTTGATGTCGGTTAGGGCTGGGGTCGCAGCATAATACTTGCTGACATGCTGAAATTCGATCATTTATTTGCTCAAATACGGTTCATTGGCCTTACATCTTACGAATCAATTGATACAATCACAAGCAGACTTTTCTGGAGTTATCCTCAATGAACAAATTCTTGATTACGGGCAATAAACCGCTCAATGGCGAAATTTGCGTATCGGGCGCAAAAAACGCCGCGCTTCCTATTATCGCTGGCTGTTTATTAGCTGAAGAACCCGTAACATTATCCAACGTCCCCCACTTAAAAGATGTTACTACGATGTTAAACGTTTTGGGCGCGATGGGTGCAGAATTTACCTTCGATGAAAAAATGCAGATCCAAATTAATGCCAAAACCGTCAATCAATTTACAGCGCCATATGAATTAGTTCGGACCATGCGTGCATCTATCTTAGTATTAGGTCCTTTATTGGCACGATTTGGCGAAGCGATTGTTTCCTTGCCAGGCGGATGTGCGATTGGTGCACGACCGGTTGATTTACACATCAGCGCCATGGAAGCCTTAGGCGCAACCGTATTAATTGAAAATGGTTATATTCACGCCAAAACATCGGGGCGCTTAAAAGGTGCGACGATTGTTTTTGATTTGATTACCGTCACCGGCACTGAGAATGTCATGATGGCTGCTGCTCTCGCTGAAGGTACTAGTATACTTAAAAATGCTGCGCGCGAACCTGAAATCATCGATCTAGCCAACTTTTTAAATGAATTGGGTGCAAAAATTTCTGGCGCCGGAACAGATACTATTACCATAGAAGGTGTTAAGGCGCTACACGGTTGTTCGTATCGTGTTCTTCCGGATCGCATTGAAGCGGGAACGTATTTAACAGCCGCTGCATGCACACGCGGAAAAATCAAATTAAAAAATGTCGTTCCAACCATTTTAGAATCTGTCCTAATGAAACTAGAAGAAGCGGGCGCACAAATTGATTTAGGCGATGACTGGATTATGTTAGACATGAAAGGCAATCGCCCGAAAGCCGTGAATATTCGTACGGCACCGTATCCTGCTTTTCCGACCGACATGCAAGCGCAATTAATGGCATTGAATACTATCGCTGAAGGTACTGGCACCATAACAGAAACTATTTTTGAAAATCGTTTTATGCATGCTCTCGAATTACAACGAATGGGAGCCAACATCAAACTCGAAGGCAATACAGCCATTTGCACAGGTGTTGATATGCTTCACGGGGCGCCTGTGATGGCGACTGATTTACGTGCGTCGGCCAGTCTTGTCTTAGCCGCTTTAGCTGCCGAAGGCGAAACGACCATAGACCGGATTTATCATATTGACCGTGGATATGAATCCATCGAAGAGAAGTTGCGTCAGTTAGGGGCCCAAATCAAGCGGATTGTATAGACAAAGGGTGGCATTTAGCCGATTTTTTATGGCACAATGAATCTGACCCCTATACTATATATATGTACACTAAACTGAGGCCAGGCCATGATAGAAAAAATCGAAAACCTTAATGATCTTAAACGTCGCCTTGAATCCTCATATGAAACCTATAGCCAACATGGTAACTCTGACACGTTAAGTTCCTGGAAAAACTATCTCGATCAAAACCCTGACCAAATCGACTTTTGCGTAAACGTTTTGCTGAATAAAGAAAAAGAAAAGCAGCTTGCTGTTTTAGGAAAACGCGAAATGCATCGCAGCAACTCCGAGCCGTTCTTAAGAGATACCTCCAGAAATCTTACTGCTGAAATTTTATTACACCTTATTAGCAATGTAGAAGACAAAGAATATTTTGAAGCTCGAAAAAGACACGCTGAAGCTATCCAAAAAGAACTCGAAGAATTAGGCCTGCTTAACGAACATTTAAGCGATAATGAATTGGCAGATCCTGAAAACGTTCAAGATGAAGGAGTTCGTAAGAACGTTAAAAAATTCAATGAATTCGTGGCAAAGTTACCGCACCCTATCCTGCAATCCAAACGTTTGCCAATTCTATTGCGACATCTTTCAAGAATTGATCTCACCAATATTAATTGGGTAGACAAAATTTTTGTTCTTATAAGCATGTCAAACATAAGAAACTACTCAGAACAAGAAAAAACACTTCAAGAAAATAAACGCCTCGTAGAAAGATTTTTACAGCCTAACAAAATCAGCGAAAAACGCATCAAAGATAATCTTATGTTTCTGGTTGAGTATCAAAAATTAAAAACACGCTATCCTAAAAACGATAAAGCTGAAAAACGCTTCGCGCGATTCTTTTTGTGGCACTGCAAAAAAGAAGACCTTGATCCTAAAGCAGCAGCTGAACGCTATCATTCTTTTTTACATCAACATGGCTTA
>JANRJR010000010.1:0-11627 GCA_033763845.1 Gammaproteobacteria bacterium
ATCGATAAACCAAAATCATCACCGTCACCGTACCACATGACAGTACGCTCAGAAAAAATCCCGTCGCCAGAATATAATCCTTCATCAACAACCCATGCAACATCGTGAAAATCTGAATTAAATTAAATCCACCAAACGTCAATAAAGAAAATGCTTTGGAATCTTTTGTGCGATACAACTGAATCGCCTGAGGAACAAATAATGCAGCGTTAATGAATAAACCTAAACTGAAAAACATCTCAATCAAATATCGCCACCACATAACGGTCCCCAAAAATTCTAATTGAAAAAGAAGGCCAATGTTGTGATTACTATATTCGAATAATTTATAAGAAATAAAAGGGCGCAATAAATTGCGCCCTACAAAAAATTAATGATCTAATTGATTCCCAATTAAACCACCTGCAGCAGCACCCGCACCGGCACCAATCACAGCACCTTGAGTACCACCAATGGTAGCGCCTACAATGCCGCCACCTACCGCTCCAATTCCTGCTCCAATCGCAGTCTTGGTTAAGTGTTTGTTTCCTTGCTTGTCAGTTTTGACCATGGTGTCACAGCCGTTCAACATCAAGCCGCCCGCAACTAAAACACTCAATGCAACCGTACGTTTGAACATATAATAGGTATCCCTCAACTGATTTTTACATGTTGTGACCGACTAAACCGCCACCCACAGCGCCCGCGCCTGCACCAATTACTGCACCAGTGCTACCGCCAATAGCATTACCGAGCAAACCACCGCCAACTGCACCGATTCCAGCGCCCGCAAGCGTTCTGTTCGTACGGGTATTGTTCGTACATCCGTTCATCATCATCGCTGCAACAAGTAAAAGTCCAACCGGAACGACTCGCTTTAGCATAACCTTCTCCCTGAAGTGTTGAGTAAAAAAGAGGATAAATCCTAACATTGCCCTACTTTTGTCACAATAGCCTGGTATAATAGGGTATGACAGAAAAGACTAGTCCTAGACGTTACAACAACTATTCACTCGCAATCATTCTTAGTTTCTTGGCTGGAATCGCTATAACCCTTGTGTTGTTATTAACCGCCCACAGTGCATTAGGCGAAATGCCTCAATGGTTATACGAATTGTTGTGCGCGATTTTTGGAATGGTTTCTGTCAGTCAGATAGTCTCAGGCTCAGGATATTCTTCTACAGGATTTGATATTTTGACAAACGGTGATGTCACCTTGGTTCAAGTCGCTGAAAAAGCCTTAATACCCTCTACAAAAAAGATTTCGTTTTTAAATTTCATGTCTGAACGCAAAATGGAATTTGTGGGTTTGCTCATTGGATTTTTAGTCGCATTAGCATTAACGATTGCACTCGCCGTTAAAAAAGCAGCAGATATATTTGCATCGCTATTTCCCGTTGTTGGAACCATTGTTTTTTTCTTGACAAACGTAAGTGCAATTTCCGGATTGTGTAGTCGTTTAGGACGATGCAGTGATTATTTTCGTGCAAACGGAAAAGGATTACGCGGAAGAAATGTAAATTACGTATTGGCTGTTTTAGCGGGCGCAGTAATTGGAATAATTCTTGCCTCGGTATTTATTGGTGTCGCGGGTGTAACCAGTGTGATGACAGCCGGCGGTGCAATACCATTATGGTTTGGCGGCGCAGTATTTTTTATTACAACGGTTAGTTCATGTGCATCAGCGAGTGGTTATATCGGACGTGCGGTCGATTTTTTCTTAGGCCAGCGAATTTTGGGGATGTCAAAATCTGAGAATGACCGCGGACTAAAAAGTCGTGTGAATGCAGAAAGAGTAGGAACAGTCATTGGGATCGCGCTTGGCATTGCATTAGGGATTACATTAATTGCAACCGGTTTAGTGTTAGTACCATTTTTTGGAATGGGTTTACCCGTGTGGGCGGCAGGATTATTGGTGATGGTAGGTTTAATTAGCGCAATGGGTGGATTGGGAAATCGTTTAGGTTATTGTGTTGATTTATTACGCGGTCATCGTGGTGATAATGAACACACGATTGATATAACAAGTTCTGATTCTTCACGGTCAAGACCTGGCTCGGAACATTCACCGTCAGAATATAATGATCCATCAGTATTGAATCGTTGGGAAAATCCAGGCCAAGCATGTAATTCTGAAAGTGAAGATGACTACGATAGCGAAGAGACTACTTCGTTAGCAGTACCAGTATCCGCAACAACAGAATACAAAATGGAAATTATCGAGCCTGAAATTATCACAGTAACTCCAAAAATTCCCGACGTTGAATGGCTTAAGCCAACGATTGAGTTTAAATCTAAATTTAAACATGACGAGACCCCGAGTTTTGGACGTTCAAAACTTGGATTCCATAAGCCATATACCGATACAACACTTATTCCCAAAGCGGAGTCATCAGAATTACCTCTCAGCGCTGCTCCTGCAGCATAAACAAAGCGTCCTGTATTTTTCCAAAAGGCCAGTATACAATCAGAGCTTTTTAAGAGGATAAGTAGAGCCCTCATGAGAGTACTACAAAGAACGGGTCTAATTTTAATTGGATTATTTTTTATTATTCACACCGCGTTTGCACAAACTGCTTTTGTTGTGAAAAATATTCAAGTCGATGGTTTGCAAGGCGTTGATCGTGCAACCGTGTTAAGTTATTTGCCAGTGAAAATTGGCCAAACACTTCAGCCGTCTGATACGCCTAAAGTTATTTCTGCTTTATACGCCACAGGTTTTTTCAGCGATGTTAGCTTGTCTCAAAATGGAAATACACTCGTCGTTCATGTTTCTGAACTTCCCGTGATTTCAAATATTAAAGTCAATGGAAATTCTGCGATTACCACGGATGAAATTAATAAAGTGTTTAAAGAACTAGGTTTGGTGCGCGGACAAGTTTTAGATCCTTCAGTATTAAGTGAAGTCATCAAGAGTTTACGCAGTGCGTATGATTTACAAGGCCATTACAATGCAATTGTGACAACGGATGTTGTGTCCACTTCACATCATCGCGTCAATATTACGATTAATATTTCAGAAGGTCGTGTCGCGCTCGTTGAAAATATTCACATTATTGGTAACAAAGATTTTAGCGAAAGTACATTAATTGATGCATTGTCATTAACGACATGGAAGTGGGATTCGATATTAACGCACCATAACCATTATTCACGCGATGCGTTTAATCAATCGATTGAAGATTTATCGAATTTTTATTTAGATCGCGGCTATATTCGTTTTAAAGTAGACAGCGCAAATGCGGTGTTAAGTCATGATCGCAAATCCGTCGATTTAATTATTCATGAAACCGAAGGCAAGCAATACAAATTATCTGGAGTCGGTTTTTCAGGAACATTAATTTTACCTGAACAAAAATATCGCCAATTACCCGCTGTGCAAGACTTAGAGGTGGGATCGATTGCGTCACGTGAGAAAATTATTGCCGCATCGAAAGCCATTACGTATGCTTTGGGTGATGAAGGTTATGCATTAGCAAAAGTAACTGCAGTGCCCTCAGTCGATGATCAAACACAAAAAGTTGTGCTGACATTTAATATTGTTCCCGGTCGAAAAGTGTATGTGAGACAAATTCATTTCACAGGAAATACGGCGTCGTCTGATACCGTGTTGCGTCAATCCATGCGTCAAACCGAAGGTGGTTTATCTTCAGCGAAAAATATTGATGAATCGACACGTCAATTAAATTTATTAGGCTATTTTCAAAATGTTCAAGAACGTTTAATTCCAGTTCCTGGAACAACGAATCAGGCGGATTTAGATTACAGCGTGAGTGAGCAACCCTCGGCACAAGCAACTATGGGTGCAGGTTATGGTACAGATGGTGTGGTACTAAGCGCGGGTGTAAATGAAAATAATTTCTTAGGTACCGGTCGGCAAGTCGGTGTTAATTTTACCCGAAATATTTATCAACAAAGTTACAGTTTGAGTTACAACAATCCGTATTACACACCCACAGGTGTGCAGCGAGGATTTAATTTGTTTAATACAAAAACAACGCCGGGTAATTTAAATTTAACGCAATATCAATTCAGCAGTTACGGTGGAAACATGATGTATTCGATTCCGTTCTCTGAAAAAGACAGTTATCAAATTGGTTTTGGTGTGCAGCGTACGGTTTTACAACAAGGTAATGCACCGTCAGCTCAGGTGCAAAGCTTTGTGCAAAACGAGGGAACAACCTTTAATCAATTTATTCTGTCAGGTGGATGGACACGTAATGGACTAAATCGTGCATTTTTTCCGACCCAGGGTACATATCAAAATATTGGTATTCAAGTTTCAGCACCATTAAGTGGCAAGCCATTAGATTATTATAAAGTCACTTATTTGGTTCACAATTACGAACCGATCACAAAAAATTGGACGAGTTTCTTAGCTGCAACAGCAGGTTACGGTGGTGCTTATGGCTCCACAAAAGGCTTACCGTTTTTTACCAATTATTACGCGGGTGGTTTAGTGGGAAGTGGTGAAGTCCGTGGTTATCAAACGAATACTTTAGGGCCAAAAGATTCTACAGGTTTGCCGATTGGTGGTAACGTATTATTAGCGGGAACCGCTGAATTACTTTTACCTAGCCCTTTAAGTGGAAAATCATTCCGTTCGGGTGTTTTTGTTGATGCAGGTAATGTTTATACAACATGGAATGCGTATAATACCTATCCTAGCAGTACAGTTGGTGTGAAGTTAGGAGATTTGCGTTATTCAACGGGTGTTGATATACAGTGGAAATTACCCGTATTGAATGCAATACTTGAGGTGGCATTATCGAAAGCGTTAAACCCGAAGCCGGGCGATTTAACAGAACCGTTTAGCTTTAACATTGGTGGTAATTTCTAGAAAGGAGAGTCTTATATGTTGAAAGTGTTAAAAGTTGTTGTGCCTGCTTTATTGTTATCTGCTGCAAGTCTTCCAGCGTTCGCCACAGATGCAGCCACAGGTGCGCCTTCGCCAAAAATCGGTATTTTTGATATGCAACAAATGATGCAGACGTCTCCATTGGTTGAGCAGTTAAATAAAAGACTTCAAGATCAATTCAAACCACGCCAAGATAAAATTCAAGCTGCTCAAAAAAGTTTAGGCGATGAAATCAATAAATTGAATGATACTAGCAGCAAACTGACTAATGAAGAGCGCAACAAGTTAAAAGATAAAATTATTTCTGACCGTACGTCATATGAAGCGATGGCGAAATCATATCAAGAAGATTTAAGCAAAGCGCAAGGTGATGCAATGCAGAAATTAATGACACAATTAAATACTGCTGTTAGCCAAGTGGCTCAGAAAAATGGTTACACGCTTGTCGTGCAAAAAGGCGCTGTGTTGTATTCTAAGCCTGACACAGATGTAACTCAGCAAGTCTTGGATGTTTTGAAGTAATGCATAAATCATGCGTGAAAAAGAATATTCATTAAGCGACATCTCAACATTAATTAAGATTCCGTTCGAAGGTGATCCCAATACCAAAATTTCTGGTGTTGGGACACTTCAACAAGCGGGCACGCATCACATTACGTTTTTAGATAATCCCCGTTACCGTAAATATCTTGCGAATACGAAAGCAGGAGCCGTAGTTCTGTCTGAAGATAATAAAGCTTTTGCGAAAACACCCGTATTGATTAGCAAAAATCCGTATTTGGATTTTGCGAGAATTCTTCAGTTATTTGATCAGCGTCCTCTGCCTGATGTTGGCATTCATCCAACAGCCGTTGTCGGAAAAAATTGCAAAATTGATTCGACTGCCCGTATTGGGGCTCACTGTATTATTGGTGACAGTTGTGTGATTGGTGCAGAAAGTTGTTTGTGGCCGCGTGTCACACTTTATGATGGAACGCAGATCGGCGACCGCGTAATTATTCACAGTGGTGCTGTGTTAGGTAGTGATGGATTTGGAAACGCACACGATGGAACGAAATGGATTAAAGTTCCTCAATTAGGTCGCGTGATTATAAAAAATAATGTCGAAATTGGAGCGAATACCACAATTGATCGCGGCGCCTTAGAAGATACTATTTTGGAGGAGGGTGTCCGCGTCGATAATCAAGTTCAAATTGCACATAATGTAAGAATTGGCGCACATACTGCAATTGCAGGATGCGTCGGTATCGCAGGAAGTACTACTATAGGAAAACATTGTTTAATTGGTGGCGGTACAGGAATTACAGGACACATCGATATTTGTGATGGAGTGATGTTAGCCGGAATGACGGGCGTGACAAAATCCATTACAGAGCCTGGCGTTTATTCGTCAGTGATTTCAGCACAAAAGAATTTGGCGTGGCGAAAAACTGTAGTACGCTTGCGTCATTTAGACAAATTATTTGAACGCGTTGAGCGCTTGGAAAAATCATGAATTTAGATATCCATCAGATTTTAAAATATCTTCCGCATCGCTATCCGTTTTTGTTAATTGATCGCGTAGAGGAATTAGTGCCAGGTGAATCGATTATTGCATTAAAAAATGTCACGGCTAATGAGCCATACTTTACGGGACATTTTCCTGAATTTCCGGTGATGCCAGGTGTGGTGATGTTAGAAGCAATGGCACAAGCCGCAGGCATATTAATTTTCGTTACACAAAAACAAAAATCCGCTGGTGAAGTACTCTATTTTTATGCAGGCATTGATAATGCGCGATTTAAGCAAGTGGTATCTCCAGGCGATCAATTACGTTTGCATATGACGATTGAGCGCGAGCGGCAAGATGTGTGGAAATTTCATGGTAAAGCGATGGTTGGAGATAAAATGGCCTGTGAAGCAGACTTAATGCTTGCGGGGAGGAAAAATAAGTGATTGACCCACGCGCGATCGTAAGTCCAAATGCCAAAATCGGAAAAAATGTCACGATAGGTCCGTTCTCGATCATTCATGATGACGTTGAAATTGGAGACAATTCTTGGATTGGGCCGCATGTCGTTATTAAAGGCCCCACGAAAATGGGAACGGGTAATAAGATTTACCAGTTTGCCTCTGTTGGCGAAGATTCACAAGATAAAAAATTCCACGAACAAAAAGCTTATTTAATCATGGGAAATGATAACGTTATTCGTGAGTGTTGTACGATTAACCGTGGTACGGCGGAAAATTCAGTTACTAAAATCGGTAACGGTAATTTATTTATGGCCTATGTGCATATTGCGCATGATTGTGAAATTTCTGATAACGCGATTTTTGCGAATAATGCGTCATTGGCCGGGCACGTTAAGGTTGAAGACTATGCAATTTTAAGTGGTTTTTCGATGGTGCATCAAAATTGTGTGATTGGTGCACACAGTTTTGTCGGTGCGGGAACGGGTATTGGCAAAGATGTTTTGCCCTATGTCATGGTATCCGGTTCAGGACATGAAGCGAGTGTATTTGGTTTAAATTCAGTCGGTTTAAAACGCCGTGGCTTTTCAGATGAAACGTTATTGAATTTAAAACGCGCATATAAAATTATTTTTCGTCAAAATCTCTCGGTCAATGAAGCCCTTGTTCAATTGGAAGTCATGCAAAAAGAATGTCCGGAAGTGGGTTTGTTAATCACTGCGTTAAAGAATTCAGCTAGAGGTATTACACGTTAAATGTCAGTTCGAATTGGCATTGTTGCCGGAGAACCGTCAGGTGATCTGTTAGGCGCAGAGATAGTTCATGCGCTGCGCGTATTTTTTCCTGATGCTACCTTTGAAGGTGTCGGTGGACCCAAAATGATTCAAGCGGGTGTCACCAGTTTATTTCCCATGGAAAAATTATCTGTCATGGGATTTACAGAAGTCTTGATGCGTGTGCCAGAATTATTGCGCTTACGTAAAACAGTCAAAGAGCATTTCCTACAAAATCCACCGGATATCTATATAGGCGTTGATTCACCGGATTTTAATTTGCCCATAGAAACTGCGCTGAAAAAAAAGAATATTAAAACGGTTCATTGTAATAGTCCGACCATTTGGGCGTGGCGTGAAAAGCGTATTTTGAAAATCAAAAAAGCAGTGGATTTGATGCTGGTCTTATTTCCCTTCGAGAAAAAATATTACGACACTGCAGGGATTCAAGCTGTTTATATTGGGCATGTGTTGGCTGATCATATCCCACTTGAAACAAAACCATTTCCGTCGCAAAAAACGGTCGCTTTATTGCCTGGCAGTCGCAAAGGTGAATTAAAATATATTGGACCGACCTTATTAAAAGCCGCTCAGATATTATTTAAAAAATATCCAGATATAATCTTTTTAAGTCCGATGGCGAGTCAGGCCCGGTATGATGAGTTTTTTTCGCAATATCAATTATTGGCGCCAGATCTACCTTTAAAGATAACAGTGGGTAATACACGAGAAGTGATGGAAGCCTCCAGTGTAATTGCATTAGCCTCAGGAACTGCGACATTAGAAGGCATGCTGGTAAAACGTCCGATGGTAGTGTTATACCAGGGCTCGCATATTTCATATTGGATAGCGAAGAATCTGGTTAAAATTAAGCAAGTCTCGTTGCCCAATATTTTAAGCGGCGAAAAATTAATACCTGAATTTATTCAATATGAAGCAAGGCCGGAAAAAATTGCGAGCAGTGTGGAATATTATTTTGAGCATCCTGAAAAAGTGAAAGAATTGCAGCAGCGGTTTACGGAAATTCATCGAACATTGAGATGTAATGCAGCGGAGAGTGCGGCGAGGGCGATTAGTGATCTATGCAGGCGTTGACGAAGTTGGGCGCGGACCGTTAGCCGGTCCCGTAATCGCAGCAGCGGTTATTTTAAATCCCGATGATATTATTGAAGGATTGAAAGATTCAAAATTAATTAAACCACAAAAGCGCGAAATACTTTCGGAGGAAATTAAGAGGCGCGCATTGGCGTATGCGATTGCACGCGCAGAAGTCGAAGAAATAGAAGAATTAAATATTTTACAGGCGAGTTTATTAGCAATGAAACGTGCCGTGGAACAATTAACGATCCAGCCCGAATTAGTATTAATTGACGGTAATCAAATTATAAAAAATTGTATTTATCCCATGAAAGCTATCATAAAAGGCGATCAATTAATTCCTGCGATTAGCGCAGCATCCATTATTGCGAAAGTCGCACGGGATGCTGAAATGGCAGAATATGATAAACTTTATCCAGGATATGCCTTTGGTCAACACAAAGGTTATGGGACAAAAAAGCATAGGGATTTGATATTACAACAGGGACTTTCTCCTATTCACCGTAAATCTTTTTTGAAGGGTTATATACATGAAAATGTTTAGGTTATTAGTCGCTGCGTTGTGTGTATTTTCTGTAACCGTGGCATATGCTGATACTGATACCGTAGATAAAAATCCCGATCAAACTGTTTTAGAAAAACAATTTGCTGAGCAAATGAAAGCCGCGAAAAATCCATTGGCTGTTGCATTATTTAAACCCACTTATGTACTGCCGTATTACTACACAAATTCGCCTGATTATGCGGTATACACTAACAATACGCCGAATAATCAGCAAGTGATGCACAATGAATTTAAAGCGCAATTCAGTTTATTAGTGCCATTGGCTTATAATGTATTTGGCGTAAAAGATTCTGCCATTGAGATGGCGTATACACAGTTAAGTTATTGGCAAGTGTATGCCAGTTCCCAATATTTTCGTGAAAATGATTACAACCCAGAAGTGTTTGCCCAAAAGCTTTATAAAAAATGGCTTTTCCGTACAGGTATTGAACACCAATCTAACGGACGAGGGGGTGCTTACGAACGCAGTTGGAATCGTGCTTATTTTACTTCAGCGTATTCGGGAAGAGATTGGTTAGCGAGTTTAAAAGTGTGGACATTAATTTTTCCATCTGAGTCCTCAGATTTGCATAACCCTGATATTTTGCATTATTTAGGTCGTGAGCAAATTGTGTTGTCAAAAAAATGCGGAAATTTTGTTTATTCTGTTGAAGCGCAAAATATTGAAAGTGGTTTTACGCGAGGCTATATTGAGCCGACCGTTTCGTATCATTTGACGAATTATATGTCAGTGTATTTACAAGGATTCAGTGGTTACGGCCAAAGTTTAATTGAATACAATCATCGAACCAATTCAGTCGGTATTGGTATTGCGTTTAATAATTGGATTTAAGCTAATAGAAAAATTTTATACCTAGAAGGAGATTACAATGGAAGCGAAGCCTGAAGTGGTTGTGTTGTCTGCAAAAGGAGTTGAACATTCAGGACTTGAAAAAGTACTAAGCGCTGGACAAGATGATGATGCGTCATATGTATTTAGATTTATTCCAGTTACCGATACAAGTTTCCCTCAAGATTTGGTTCAGCAAATTAATCCAAAGAACTTAGTCGTTTTTTTATGGGACCCAGCAAAACTTTATAGCATAGAATGGTTTAAGAAAATGCTTGCTGAAGTAAAAAAGAAAGAAAATAATATTTTATTTTGTCATACCGGATACGCGCAAATTTTGCCTAGAGACAAAGATTTGTTGGATAAATGGAAGAAGAGTTTCGATTTGACTGAGCGATGTTTTACGGTTGAACAAGGCATTGATGCAGAAGCGGTGCAAAAACTATTAATAGGTAAAGTCATTGAGGTTTTGGGATTAAAAAACAAAAAAGAAGTGTTTGAATTCGTGCCATTGAGTGATGCTCCAAAAATCGAATTTCTTTATGCGCATAAAAAAGTTGGACGAAATCACTCGCGTCAAAAGCGCGCTGATTTTGTTGAGGCGCATTATGTTTCTCGTGTTGGAGGTCGGGCTTCTCTAGAGGCATTGATGCAGTTTTTTGCTGTATACATGAGCATCCCAGAAACATCCAGTGATTTGTCTCAGGCAGTTGAAAAAGTGCTAGTCGCTTCATTAATGTCGCCCCAAGGTAATGCTGAGTATTTAGCTAACGCAAAATTAGACCGTTTAGTTAAAGAAAAAGATAGATTTTCTATTACATTAAGAGAGTTATTGGCTCGGAAATTTTCTGAAGCGCATCCGGCAGTAGAATTTACACGGGTGATCAATGTTTTAATTCAATTACAAAACTATATCTCTGATCAAGAAACCGCTTGGGGATTTAAAATATTTGGTAGAGCAGAACATGTAAAGATTGTTGAAGCCACCATTGAAAAAATTATGCTTTTGACTAAAGAAATATATCCATGTTTATTTAAGTCAGATATCACAGCAGCGGATCGAATATATTTGAAGCTTGAATCTGGGTTTCCCGTAGAAATAATGGATATTGTTGATAAAGCATTTCCAAAAGCCGAGAAGGGGTTGGCTAAATAACCCCACACGCCAATCGAGCTCCACCGCCACCTAATTTTTCTGGTGTGTCAGAATAATTATCACCACCGGCGTGAATCATCACGGTATGACCTTCAATTTCTTTGACCGTTAATCGTGGTGCAAGAATGGGTAAATCTGCAACGCCATTTTGATCAACGTAAAGTGCAGGCAAATCACCTAAATGGCCATTTGGATTATACGGACCTAAATGCTTGTCTGTTTTTTTCGGATCTAAATGCCCCATCGCTGCCATGCCCATATCAGCGCAAGAATTTCCAACGTGAATATGAAATCCATGCATTCCTGGAGGAAGAGAGGTGAGATGCGGCTGAATTAATAAACCCATTTTTGTATCTGTAAAAGTAACAGTGCCGATGGATTTGCCTTGGCCTGTTTTAGCAGTGTCATAAAGATTTACT
>JANRJR010000011.1:0-2923 GCA_033763845.1 Gammaproteobacteria bacterium
TTTGCGGAGGCTTTAATTAACGCAATCATTTCATCAATATTAGTTAACGCTATTCCTAAACCTTCTAAAATATGCGCTCTCTCGCGACATTTACGTAAATCATAAATCGTTCGCCGTGTGACCACCTCACGACGATGCCCTAAAAATGCATCGAGCATTTGATGCAATGACATCAATAGCGGTCGGCCTTCTAACAAAGCAACCATATTGACGCCAAACGCTGTTTGTAATTGGGTTAAGCTATATAAATTATTCAGTAATACCTCTGCCATTTCACCGCGACGCAATTCTATAACTATTCTCATACCGTCTTTATCAGATTCATCACGCAGTGCTGTGATACCTTCAATACGTTTTTCTTTGACTAATTCTGCAATTTTTTCGATTAATTTAGCTTTGTTAACTTGGTAGGGTAATTCCGTCACAATAATAGTCTGTTTGCCATTGTCTTCATCAGTTTCTATATTGACTTTGGCGCGAACAAAAATTCTTCCGCGGCCTGTTCTGTAGGCATCATAAATTCCTGCACGACCGTGAATAATACCTGCCGTTGGAAAATCAGGGCCTTTAATATGTTCCATTAATTTTTCTAACGGGGCATTGGGATCTTCCAATAAAACTAAACTCGCATCGACCACCTCTTTTAAATTATGAGGCGGAATATTAGTTGCCATACCAACGGCAATTCCAGACGAGCCATTAATTAATAAATTAGGAATACGTGTGGGTAATACAGTAGGTGCAAATTCTGTTTCGTCATAATTTGGCGCAAAATCAACCGTTTCTTTATCTAAATCCGCCAACAACATGTGTGCGATTTTGGACATACGTATTTCGGTATATCTCATCGCAGCAGGCGCATCACCGTCAACGGAACCAAAGTTTCCTTGGCCATCAATTAAGGTGTAACGCAATGAAAATGGCTGTGCCATACGAACGATGGTGTCATACACCGCCGAGTCGCCATGCGGGTGATATTTACCGATAACGTCACCGACGATACGTGCGGATTTTTTATGGGGCTTATTCCATTCATTTCCCAGTTGATACATGGAGAATAATGCGCGGCGATGAACGGGTTTTAAACCGTCACGAGCGTCGGGCAATGCACGGCCGACGATAACGCTCATGGAGTAGTCTAAATAGGACTGTTTTAGTTCGTGTTCGATGTTGACCGTCACGACTTCTTTTGCAAAATCCGCCATGGAAAAGGCGCTCCTTTGGGTATGATTTAAAGAGCGATATCTTACCATAGAGGTGGCTATACCTTATATATGTTCTCCCATTCATTGCTATAATGGGCGCTAACTTTAAGGAGACAAACCGTGCGAGAGAAAATTCAAGGCTTGATTGCTCGTCTTCAACAGGGCACGCAGAACTTTAATGAACTGATTAAAAATCCCTCTTTTGTAAAAAATTGCATGGCAATAATTGAACTCGGTTGGCAACCTGAATTTGAACAGGACAAATCACTCAGCGCGTTCAAGACAGATCCTCATGATCTCGTTGAAACAATATTAACACGACGGTATTTACTCAAATGCCTTCTTGAAGCACATCAACAAAAATTGCTGAGTGACTATGATAGAGAGTGGTTTATGGCAGCCGAAGCCAATCTAAACCAAGAATTTTCTCATTTTATGGGAGACACATGGTCTGATCATATTTGCAGATATGAACCCGCTGCCATCACGGTGGCTACAATGTTTTATTTAGTTGGCTTTACGAAACGCGGTACTCACAGTCCACTTGTCACCATTCTACTTAGCACACTTCCCGCCGTATATACGGGTTTGACTACAATGACGAACGTTATCCCGACCGTATCTACCCATATTAGAAACAGGTATTTTAGTACGTCTCAAGAAATGCGGGTCTACACACAAAGCAATGCATTCGATAGTTTTTTGGCATTTCCAGGCAGTATTGCTCAAATGCGAAGTATCTTTGGCCTAGGTGAAACTGCTTCACACCTGATTCCTACTCAACCCTCACCACTCGAAAAAACCTTAGAAGTGGCAAAATTAGCAACCGACTTACTTATACAAAGCAAAGATATGTTTAAGCTATTTTGTGAACAAAAAACTAACTTTGTCGAAGATAGTTTTGAATTAGCGGAAAATGGCTGGAAACATGCACCCAAAAAGTTTTTTGACCTTGGAGCACTGGTTCCTTTCCAACCACTCGAAAATAGCAATAATCCTTTTGACAGTCTTTTAAAACGCTTATATCTCGTAAAATTATTGTCTGATTTAAACTATCAACCCGAACGATGCTTACGTGTTCAACACGATCTTTTAGAAGAATTGAAAAACACGCTTGAGCGTTCCTATCATGCTATTCATTATCATGGTCGTGAAATCCGCACTGAAGAAGACTTTGCTGAACTTCAACGCGCAGGTGTTAGACAATTACGTCGCTATCAACCGACAGCCGTTATTGCAAGCGCATCCCTTCTTCTCGATTTTATTATCCAGAATACGCATCTGAACCCAGGTGTAATGTCCCTATTTATTTCTTTAATTTCTGTTGGAAGTTTGGCTACACTTACACATTTGTATCGAGAATCCTCTGCAGGATTAAAGACTTTATTTTTTGCAGATAGTACTCGCGTCCGTTTAGACAAACGTGGTGTTGGAGTATTAACACAACCTGAATTCAGAAAAAATTATCTCAGCGATAACAATAATAATGCTCAAGTAGCACACCCCCGTCGTAATGGTGGCGATGAAGTTGCAGGATTAATGATGACAAATAGCATACAAGTACTTTTAGGTGGTGTAGGCCTAATGGTTCTTGGTGGTATATTAAACGGTAGTCCTCGCAGCGTAGCGTTTTGGTTTGGCTTCCTATTAATGGCTGCATCTCTTTACTACAATCCAGAAGGCGCAAAAATCCAGAAAGATTTTTACGAAAGATCTTT
>JANRJR010000012.1:0-59883 GCA_033763845.1 Gammaproteobacteria bacterium
ACAGAGTTGAAAAAAACCTTGGCTGACTTAATAGAAATACTCAAAGAAAATCAAGATGCAGTTCAAACAAAAATACAAGCTGAAAAAGAGGCGCATGCAAAACAGCAAGCAGTGCTTTATGCCGAACGTCAAGCATTGCTAGAAGTTTTCGAGAAGAAGTTTGTAAAGTCTATGGCGTTTGCGCAAGAGTGTATTCAGCGTACCTCAGCACAATTAGTTGAAATGCAGGGCAAAGATCTTCCGAGGGACGATTTTAAGGCGTTTGAACGTGTATGTAATCACTTCACCGAAAAATGCATTGAATTAATTACGTTGTTAACCTGTTCACATGAAAATATGAGTAACGATAAGCTTAGGGCTCATATCGATTCGTGTGAAGCGGCAGATGTGGTGTTGAATCCAGCGCATCCTGATCAGATAACTGTCGCGAGACAATATGACGAACTGCTGTTTATTCTTGCGGAAAAAGCACGAATTGCAGAAGCGCGGCGTCGTGCAGAAGATGAACTCAATAATGATAATAATAAACATGCAGGAGCTGAAGTGAGTGATGATACTGAAAAAAAATTAGTACGAATGGATTCTGTCAAAGCCCTACACGTTGAGTACGCTCGAGAGCTAACGCCCGCAGAACTTGCGCGTAAACAACGTACCGAAAAACAGGAACGCAATATTGGTTGGATGGCGCATCCTGTTAATCAATTGTTGTTAAAATTAGCCGAATCGGTTAACGATGCTTCGCACGATTACGCGTTTTTTCCAGAAGTTGGAAAATACAGCTTGCTTTACCGTTTGCATGAACTGCAGTTGTTTTTGTTAACGGCGTTTCATTATCATCACAGAGATAAAAATCTAGAACAAGATCCCGTCGTGATTCCATTACTCTTTCAATCTAAAGCGGTAGGAGAATTCGCAACCGAGTTTTGGAATTTATTAATGCACAGTTTTGATAAAGTCACTCGAGAAGAATTGTTGCAGTGTGTAAAAGCAGCCTATTGTGTAGAAACGGGAAAAATAATTAAAAACAAGCTTGTCTGTGATCCCAAGATGTTTGATGAAAGCGTTAGAGAAGTGATCTGTGATTCAATGCTATATAAAACGTTAATGCGTGATCAAGGCGCTAAGCCACATCAGACTGTAATGGAATTGCTTGGTACGCTTGAAAAGATATTTGAAGATTTAGCCAAAGTTGGAAGGTTTGCAACAAAAGATAGCGGTAACAAATCGTTGCCGCATTATCAAGAATCGTGTCGCATGATTATCATGATTATGGGGGAAATTAATCAGCGTATACGGTTTGTAGAACAGGGTGAAGCACTGTTAGGAAATGCACTTTTCAAAGGAAAATTGGCTAAATTTCTTGAGGCGTGTCATAAAGTCGTTCGAAATCCATTGCGACACGGAAGAACGGACGTGGAATATCAAGAACTGCAACGGTTTGAGCAATTAATTAAAGACGTTAAGAATGCAAAAAATGAAAAAAATTATAGCGAATTGCGTGAGAAAATAGATGAAGCGGCGCGTTTGCAAGAACTGATTTACCGTCGATTTAAAGATACGCATGAAGATGCAATAGCAAAGCGTTCAGTGTGTATAGATGTCATAGGTATTGATAAAGTTTTTGAATTAGTTGATGCGGGACAAACGCTTTTCAAAGGGAACCCAAAATTGTTTGAGGAAATTCGAGGGACGATGAGAAAATGGTTGAAAAGAAACGGTGGAGAAAAACCGGTCGTAACAGAGAAGCGTAATACAAAGTAAAAGGAGTGGTATTAAAACAGTTTGGGTATCATTTTCGTTTACGTTAATGATTGCAATAGCGTTTCTAATTCTTCTACCGTTTCTTTTCGCATGATCTTCAATCCATGTGGACCGTCTAATTTATAGAGATTAGGCTTGGTTTGAATTAAGGTAATTAATTTTAGCGAATCAATATTGGGCGTTTCTGTAAACTCTATTCTTGTAGATTTACTATTTGCCGTAATTTTCTTGATACCCAATTTTTCGGAGTTTAATTTTAATGAAGTTGATGCAAATAAATTCTTTGTTTGTTCAGGCAACAATCCAAATCTATCTATAAATTCAACTTGTAACTCGTCCAATTTGGCTTGATCTTTGCAGCTTGCGATGCGTTTATATAAAACCAATCTGGCATGAACATCGGGAATATAATCTTCTGGGATAAACGCGGGGATTTGTAAATCAATACTGGATTTAACAGGTTCAGGAACGCCTGATTTCATGGCGCGTTCTAACAATTCCATATATAAACTAAAACCAATTTCATGCATCTCGCCACTTTGCGATTCGCCTAAAATTTCGCCCGCACCACGAATTTCTAAATCATGTGTGGCCAGCGCAAATCCTACGCCCAAATCCTCTAGTTTCGAAATGGCTTCAAGTCGTTTTTCTGCATCAGGCGTAATTTTTTGATGTGGCGGTGTGAGTAAAAACGCATAGGCTTGGTGATGAGAGCGACCAACACGTCCGCGTAATTGATGTAATTGCGCGAGTCCAAATTTATCTGCTCTTTCTATAATAATAGTATTAGCGGATGGAATATCTATACCCGTTTCAATAATGGTAGTACAAACCAGTACATTATAATGTTGATGGTAAAATTCGCGCATGATAATTTCTAATTCGCGTTCGCGCATTTGACCGTGCGCAATGCCAATTTTCGCTTCGGGAATGAGTTCGCGTAATTTTTCGGCGATGGCAGGCATCGTGTCGACATCATTGTGTAAATAAAAGACTTGTCCGCCGCGCATGATTTCTCGAATAATCGCTTCGCGAATTAGGCTCTTATCATAAACATGGACAAATGTTTTGATAGACAGACGGCGAAGGGGAGGCGTGCCAATGATAGATAAATCACGCATGCCTGACATCGCCATGTTTAATGTTCGTGGAATGGGTGTTGCCGTGAGCGTTAAAATATCGACTTCCGCGCGTAATTTTTTCAGTTGTTCTTTTTGTCTCACGCCAAAGCGATGTTCTTCGTCAATAATGGATAAACCTAAATGTTTAAATTCTATTTCGGGTTGAAGAAGTTTGTGGGTACCAATAATAATATCGACTTTGCCCTGTTTTACATCCTCTAATATTTTAGTTTGTTCTGTGGCTGTTTTAAACCGCGACAGCATTTCGACTTTAATAGGCCAATCCGCAAATCGGTCGGAAAAATTTTGATAGTGCTGTTGCGCTAATAATGTCGTTGGGACTAAGACGCACACTTGATGTCCTGCTTGCACAGCAACAAAAGCCGCGCGCATGGCGACTTCTGTTTTACCAAAACCCACATCGCCGCAGACTAATCGGTCCATGCTTTTCGGTTTATTCATGTCTTTAATGACGTCTTCTATGGCTTGTGTTTGATCCGGTGTTTCTTCAAACGGAAATTGGCTCGCAAATAGTTGATAATTCGAATCGATGTTGTATGCAAAGCCTTTGCGTAATTCACGTTGTGCATGAAGGGCTAATAATTCTGCGGCTACATCGCGAATTTTTTCAGCAGCTTTCTTTTTTGCTTTTTCCCATTGATCTGAGCCTAATTTGTGTAACGGTGCATTTTCAGGATCTAAGCCCGAATAGCGATGAATGACATGCAGGGAAGAGACGGGGACAAACAATTTTGTATCATTGGCATATTCTAAAACTAAATACTCGTCTGTATTTTCTTGGACGGTCAGAACTTGTAATCCCAGATAACGTCCGACACCGTGTTCGACGTGAACGACGGGTGCGCCAATATTTAATTCCGCAAGATTTTTTACAACGGTATCCAGTTCAGTGGTTTTAGCTTTTTTGCGACGAGATTGAATAATGTGTTCGCCAAGTAAAGCACTTTCTGAAATTAGCGTAATATTTTGTTCAGGCAATTCCATGCCTTGTTCGAGAGGTGCAACGGTAATGCATAATTTCTCGGTTGATGATAAAAATTCTTGCCATGTATTGACGAGAGCGGGGTGAATGTTATGAGTGCGTAATAATTGTAATAACGCTTCGCGGCGGCCGGGACTTTCAGCACAGAGTAATATTTTATTATCTAATCCTGATAAATAATCTTTTAATTTGCTTAAAGGTTTGGGGGATTTGTGATCTACTAATATATCCGGCGAAACATAATTAGCCTGTTGAATTTTTTCAGCATTAAATGGTTTTAAAGCGACAAATAATTCAGTAGGATCTAAAAATAATTTCTTGGGAAGTAAAATAGGTCTTAATCTGTCATGTCGTAATTGTTCATATCGAGAAGTAATTTCTTTGTGAAATGTTTCAGCTGCGGCAGGAACGCCATCTAATTGAATAATCGATGAGCCTGCTGGCAAGAAATCAAAAAACGTGCTGAGTTCTTTGAAAAATAGGGATAAATAATATTCAATGCCTTGCGGAATACTGCCTTGCGAAATCGTCTCGTAAATAGGGCAGTGACTGGGATTGCCTTCAAAATTCTCACGCCAGTGTTGTCTAAATTGTTCTATAGCATTTTTATCAAACGGAAATTCTCGCGCAGGTAATAAATCTATTTCTTCTATTTTATCAATGGTTCGTTGAGACTCGGGGTCAAAAGTTCTGATGCTTTCTATTTCATCATCAAACAAATCAATTCGATAGGGGAGCTCACTGCCCATGGGGAAAATATCAAATAATGATCCTCGAACGGCGAATTCGCCGGGTGCTAAAACTTGTGAAACGGATTGATAACCTGAGTTAATAAATTTCGTGCGAACATGATCAACATTAATTTTATCTTTTATTTTGATGCCAAAGACATGGGATTCAATAAAATGCCTCGGTGTGAGTCTTAGCATCAAGCTGCTTGCAGAAACTAAGGCCACTCCCTTCGAAAGTTGCGGTAATTTAGAAAGGGTTCTGAGGCGTTCAGAAATGATGTCTTGATGAGGCGAAAAATTGTCGTAGGGTAGCGTTTCCCAGTCAGGCAACGTAAAAACGGGCAGGTCTGGATTGAAGAAACGGATTTCTTCGATAAGCCGCTGATTCATCAAGGAATCGGGCGTGATGACAACCAGGGGCGAAGACAAGCCCTCAGCAAGGTTGCTAAGATGTAGGCTTAATTGGCTACCCGTCATAATTTTCATAAAGCATTATTGTATAGTATCCTTGCGACCCATGGATATTATTAATCTATTATTTGGAAAGCCCTTATCAAACGAAACGCTCGGAGAGCAGCGCCTCGCGAAGTATAAAGCGTTGCCGGTATTTTCATCCGATGCGCTATCCTCTGTCGCATACGCTACGGAAGAAATTTTGCACGTGCTGGTACTTGCCGGTATCGCTGCGATGTCATTGTGTTTGCCCATTGCCATTGCGATTTGTCTATTAATCGGAATTTTAGCAATCTCGTATCGCCAAACTATTTTTGCGTATCCCAATGGCGGTGGTGCATTTACTGTTGCGCGTGAGAATTTAGGCGAAGGGGCAGGATTAATTGCCGCTGCTGCGTTGTTGATTGATTATGTATTAACGGTTGCAGTGAGTGTGACAGCAGGGATTCGTGCGGTCGTTTCGGCATTTCCCAGTTTATATAATCATTCAGTGATTTTATCGTTGGTTGCTGTTGCGATCATTGCCATTATGAATTTGCGGGGCGTGCGAGAATCTGCAACGGCATTTGCATTTCCGACGTATGCATTTATTTTCTTAATTTTAATATTAATAGGCGTGGGTTCTTATGGAGTGATGACAGGACATATTCCTCCGCATCATATCCCGGGGTATCAACCGCATTTATCTGACTTGGTTCAACCCGTCGCAATTTTATTAATTTTGCGTGCGTTTTCTGCCGGATGTACGGCGATGACAGGAATTGAATGTGTCGCAAATGGCGTACCTGTTTTTGAAAAACCAGAATCACGCAATGCAGCAAGAACGTTGGTTATGTTAGCGACATTGTTAATTATAATGTTCTTTGGTGTGACATATTTAGCTGATCACTTAATGTTAGTGCCTCAAGACAAAGAAAGTATTTTGTCGCAAATTGCTCGAAAAGTATTTGGCGGCGAAGGTATCTTATATTATGCCTTGCAGTTTTCGACAATGGCGATTTTATTATTAGCCGCAAATACCGCGTTTGCAGGATTTCCACGATTAGCCTCGATTTTGGCAGAGAAAAAATATTTACCAAAACAATTAACCAGTTTAGGCGATCGCTTATCGTTTTCGAATGGAATTGTGTTGTTGGCTGTTGTGTCCAGTGCATTAATTACTATTTTCCACGGCAAAACACACTTGTTGATTCCGCTGTATGCCGTCGGTGTTTTCACTGCATTCAGTTTGTCGCAATTGGGCATGGTGAGTCATTGGTTTAGAAAAAAAACACAGCGGTGGCGCATTAAAGCATTTATTAATGGTTTAGGCTTTGTCGCAACGACGGTTGCACTTGCTGTCATTATTGAAAGTAAATTGGTTGAGGGCGCATGGTTGGTTGTGATTTGTGTGCCAGTATTGCTGATGGGATTTTATAAAATTCATCACCATTATCGTGTGGTAGATAATGAGTTGTCGATGACAACGCGCCAAGCTAATGAATATTTGGATAAAATTTCTGGGATTAAACCTAAAGTCATTTTGCCGGTCTCGCGTATTCACCGTGGAACATTGGCAGCATTAAATTTTGCGAAAGGTGTATCGGATGATGTAACCGCTGTTGTCGTTGCATTGGATCCTGCAAAAATTCGAAAATTAGAATCAGAGTGGAAAAATTTAAACATTCAAGTACCGTTAGTGGTATTAGAATCCCCATATCGTGCCGCGATTGATCCGCTGAAGAAATTTATTCGTCAGCAAGATAATCGTGAGCCAGAGCGTGGGTTGTGTATGCTAGTATTTCCGCAAGCGATTCCGACACGTTGGTGGCATGATATGTTGCATAATCAGCGAAGTTTATTTTTAAAAGCGTCATTGATGTTTAATCGTAAACACAAAGGTGGTACACGTGTGTTTGTGGATGTGCCTTATCAATTGGAGCGATAGCATGTTCAGAAAATTTTTGATTAGTGTGGCCTTGATGTTGTTTCCCATGTTTGGATTTGCAGAAGCGTCTACTATTACGGTTACCCAGCAATCTCCAGAGTTTAAAATTACGGAGCCTTCAAATAGCACGACGGGTTATCAATGGCGCGTTGATTATGACAAATCATTGTTGACATTGAGAAGTGTCAAGAATTACGTTCAGTATTCAAAACTAATTGGGGCGGGTGGAAAAACCATTTGGGTTTTTCGTGCAAAGCCCAATGCATTTAAGAAGCTTCCAAAACAAACGCAAATTCACTTAATTTATGAACGTCCCTGGGATAAAAAAGATAATCCGACGGAATTATTTTTTGTGGTTGAATTTAAGTAGGGATGCGATTTATCGCATCCGCGATAATTTCACAAACACATAATCATAAATATTGTCTTCATCCGCTTTATGTGCTTCGCGTGAAATTTCTTTAAATAAATTCGGATCAACTTCAGGAAAAAAGCTATCGCCGTCAATATTGGCTTGGATGTAGGTTAATTCCAGGATATCTGCTATAGATAAAGTTTGTGCAAAAATTTCACTGCCGCCAATGACGCATATTTCTTTTTCATTTTTTAGGCTGTTCAGGGCTGAATCGATATCATGAAAAATTTCAGCACCTTCGACATAAAAATTTTTATCACGCGTAATAATAATATTTTTTCTGCCAGGCAATAGTCGTCCTATGGATTGATATGTTTTCCGACCCATAATAATGGGTTTGCCTAAAGTAATTTTTTTAAAATGCGCTAAATCAGCAGGCATTTGCCATGGAAGAGAATTATTTTTTCCTATGACACGCTCTGGTGTCATAGCAGCGACGAGTGTAATCATCATGGTGTTTCCTAAAACTCTGATCTTATATAGAATCTTGCTTACTATCCAGGGAGTATAAAATGAGTAAATTAAATATTGTTATTGGTGCCGTTGCTGTGGTTGCCTTAGTTATTGGCTTAAAGTTATGGCATCAAACAGAGTCGCCTCAAGCATCTGGCGGATTAAATGCCTATGTATTGGCGCCGCCTAAAGACATTCCTAAATTCTCGCTGCTGGATTCTACGGGAAAACCGTTTAACAATAATTCATTGTGGTCGCATTGGACATTTGTCGTGTTTGGTTCTGCGACGCATAGTACTGAGGAAATGTCTCAGTCTTTATCTGAATTAAATAAAGTGGTTCATACTTTAAGCTCACAAAAACAAACGCCGGTTCCTAACGTAGTTTTTGTATCAATTGATCCCACAAATGATTCGTTAGATGCATTAAAAAAATATACAGCAAAATTTAATGCGAATTTTATTGGCGCAACGGGTGACCCCAAGCAAATTAATTTGCTGTATCAAGAAGTTCCCGCGACAAAGAAATCAGCATTTTTATTGTTAGATCCGTCAGGTAAATTAGCCGGTATTTTCCCAACACCCCATCATGCAGATTTTATTGTCAAAGATTTTCAAATCATTGTTCAGAACGCAGGATAGCTCGAATGGCAAAACTACACTTTTATTATTCCGCTATGAATGCAGGAAAAAGCACGACGTTATTACAGTCCAGTTATAATTATCATGAGCGTGGGATGAAGACGTTATTGTTGACGCCAGCTGTAGATAATAGGGCGGGTGCAAGTAAAATAGCGTCGCGCATTGGATTGCAAGAAGACGCTATTAGTTTTGATAAAGATGACAATTTATTTAATATAATTAAGCCGCATATTAATGAAAGCATGCGTTGTGTTTTGCTGGACGAAGCGCAATTCTTAACGAAAGATCAGGTTTGGCAATTAACGGATGTCGTTGACCACTTTAAAATTCCGGTTTTAGCCTATGGTTTGCGAACAGATTTCCAAGGCAATACGTTTGAAGGTAGTCATTGGTTATTAGCGTGGGCGGAAGATTTAGTAGAAATCAAAACCATCTGTCATTGTGGACGAAAAGCGACGATGAATATTCGTATGGACGAACACGGCAAAAAAGTAAAAGAGGGCGAGCAAGTGGTCATTGGTGGTAATGAGCGATACGTTGCTGTGTGCCGGAAACATTTTAAAGAGGGTGAATAATTTTCAGCCCCTCTTCCCACGTGTGGGAGAGGGGCGCGCGGCAGCGGGGGTGAGAGAAATTTATCTGCCTAACCTTGGCGATTTTGTCGCATCCGCTTCAGCCTTTGCGTTGTTCACTTTGCGCACCAATTTCATAATCTCCAGAATTGATTTGCCTTTGGTTTCTTCAGCGCCAACGAGGTTATCTACCTCTCCGCGTTCTTCGAGTGCTTGATTACGTAATTCATGGGGTTTAACTATCAGAGCATGATTTTTATCTTTCGCTAGAAATAATTCATTACGCGCTTCCATTAATGCTATTCCCATATTATTTTGACCCATACCGTTTTCGCCTACACCTAATTGGTTATCTTTACCATTGTTGAAATAAATATAATACGGTGCGGTTTCAAGTAGAGCATGGCGGAATTTTGGGTTTGATTCCGCAAGGTCGGTGATTGTCTTGTTTAAATTAGTCTTATCTAATCCAGCAACTGCATCAAAAAATAGTTTGTTATGAGTTTCAGAAATTTCATAATACTGCATTTTGCCATCTTCAGTATTGTCATAACGTTCGGGTTTTTCAAATAAACGAGAGTTAGTTACTGGCAATCGACTTATGTAAGCCTTTGCAGTTTCAATAAAAGCGTTGCGAATATCTTGGGATGTTGTAGCTTTCACAAGAGGGTGATCATTTAAGCCTTCAGCGATTAATATTTCCCGAGCAACACGATAACCGCATGACCATCCGTCATTTTGTTCTCCCCTGAAAATGATATTAGGTTCATCAAATTGAGGAAACTTCGCTTTCAATTTTTCTTTGACTTCAGTTTTCTTTGCATCGTTTCCGCTCATTGAGTCGATGTAATGAAGTTTGTTGTATTTATCTAGATATATCAATACAAAGTGATGATATGGGATAAGGCTAGTGCAGAAATATATCGGGCGCTGGGAAGTGGGAGGAAATTTTTCAGAGTTGTCAGCAACATCTTTAAGTATTAGTTCGGATAAAAATTTAGGTACGGTCCTGTGACCTTTAAGTTCTTTGATTAAAACAAACTTTGCAATTTCCAGGGGTTCATGAATACGAAGCCACATATTTCCCGTATCTTCCTTATCGAGGATTTTTTGCAAAAAGTCCTTTTCACGTGGAGGTTCTGATTTATCAGGCTTCGGTGGAGTTTCTGCTTTTTCTTTCAGCGGCACACCCTCATACACAATAAAATCTCGGATGTCGTCGTACTCTGGTTTTTTTAACTCTGTTGCGAGAAGTTCTTTAATTTTTGTTTCTATGGCGGGTAGTTTTGCTTTATCTTCCGCAGATAAATTTTCTTTAATTAAAAATAAATTAATTTTTTTATCTGGTTTAATCCCCTGTTTAAATAACGCTAAATGCATATTAACAACAGCAATATGATCGTCTGCAATATTTTTTGCAATAACATCAGCGTCAGTTAAATCTGAATGCAAATCACCCTTTGTGCTGCCATCTTCATTAACAGTAATTTTATGACCTGTTAACTTACCTTCGCTATCAATTTTTTCTAAAGTATTGTTAGCTGTATTTACTCTATAAAGATGAGGTTTAAGTGCAGTGTTAAGTGCATCGATGTGTGCAGCTAAATGTGAATGATAATTTTTTGTTGGAGGGAGTGGTGCGCTTGCAGCATTTGCGCTTCCAACTCCAAGCCCCGTTTGTTTAACAGATTGATATTCATTTTCTTTGATGTCTAATAATTCATACATTTTTTTCACAACAGCATCAATCTTTCGTTTTTCATCATCATTAAATGGCGAATTTTTTTCTTTAGTTGCAACCATTGTTCCATTATGAGAAATGGTAATATGGATTTTGTCATCGGTATGAGAAAATATGCGGAAGTCTTCAAATGGAAAGCTTTCTAGTGAGTAATTTTTTTCATTATCTACATTAAAAGTAAAGCCGAGTGGTTTTAACTCATCTTTTTTCTTTCTGTCATTTTGAATATTACTTAATCCAGTCGAAAGGTCTTGTGTGCTAACTAATTCAAATTTCATTGACTTTTCCCCATGCTTAAATTCTGTCTTTTTGCAGGCGGTTCGTCGTCAGGACTATCAGGTGTTGCGCGTTTTTGTGAGTCATGTACTGCTTGCAAATTAGCTTTTGCTCCATTAAATAAAACACGATCTAAAAATTCTTGGGGATAATAGCCCTTTTCGTCTAGCAAGGGTTTGCTTTGAAATTCTTGTGCCCTCAAATTCTCGAATACGCGCTTTGAAATTTCTGTAAGATGACGTTTTTGCGCAGTGGTACCTTCAGTATTAATACGAAAATCCAATGTTTGAGGCACTGCTTCTGGTCCACCTTTGATGTATAGCGTTACATAAAATCGTGCCATGGCGATGAAATCATTTACAAGCATGCTTTCAAGTTTTAATTGAGCGAGTTCATCTGTTGAGCGGGTTCGTTTAAATCTATCGTGCAATGGAATCGCAGGCGCTGCTATCGTTCCATCTTGTTCAAATTTTAGTGTACGTTTTTGTACGGCGCTCCATGTTCGCGTCATGCTTTTATTGTCTTTGTCGAATGCATATCCTTTGGTGGCAACAGCTTTTGTAATGGCTTCGGTAACGCCAGGTTTGTTTAAGAAATAATCAAGGTTGAAATCACTTTTTCGAGCGTCTGGGGTAGGGCCTGATGAAATTAATACTTCGCCGGCGTCTAATTTTTCGGTAAATTTTTCACGGTGTTCCGCTTTATGTTTATCATAGGCTTCACCACTTAATTTAACGTTCTTTCTTTCAATATTTAATTTCTTGCAAAGGTCTAAAAGAACATCTACTGCTTCTTGTGCCGTCTTAAGTTCCGAAGATTCTTCCGATTGAAAGGTTCCGTCTTCATTAATAACAATTGTAGTGGAACCTTTCGTGATCCGAATTTTTTTTGAAGTAGGTTCAGTGGTTAATCTAAAATCTTTTTTTAATGTTTCCTCATTGAGTGCATTAAAACCAGTGTTTTCTTCTTCTTTACCTTTTTCGCTTTTTGGTTTTTCGTATGCTTGTGCCAACTCATAAAAATTCTCAGGAGTTGATATTTTTCCTGAGAGTAACGATTCTGCTGGTTTTGTGGCTTCTTCCATTATCTTCTCCTCAAATTCGGGTTCCCTCATTCTACCTTAAGTACCTTAAGGAAAGCTTAAAAACAGGGGCTCACGCTATAAAAATAGCATGTTTTTAGGGGGGCGGAGCGGGGGGGACCTTATCAGTCTCTGTTACCGCCGCCAGGTCTAGGAGAAGCAGGGGCTGCCGGACCCATTTTGAGGTTATCTGGCTCAGCTTTCGTCGCATTTTGCGGGTTCTGCGCAAAACCTTGTATAAAAGCCTTATGAAAATCAGGTTTTTGTTTTTCAAGATCAGCTAGGAGTTGCTTTTTGTTCGCGCTTGGTTGGTTCCAATCCAAAATAAATTTTTGCAGATCGCGTAATTCATTGCAGTAATATGATGGAAGGTGATTGGTGTTATTCGCAAAATCGGTTTGTATGTTACCCCAGAAAGAAGGTTCCAAATTAGTTTCACCTGTAATATTTTGAATGGCTTGTCGATTTTCATGTGAGAAAAAATTCTTTGGGTTGGGGCTTCGCACAGGCAATACTAATTGATATCCCGCACCAATGGCTTGCCATAATTTTGCCATTTCATCTTTAACAAGCTTGTCAACGCTTGCTTTTGTTGCATTAGAAGTACCACCAAAGGTAGTAGTCAAGCTGAGAGTGCCAATTCCTGCCTTTCCTAATTCACCAGCGGCTGCCGCCAATCCGCCACCTGATTTTACTTCATGAATATCGTTTTGTGCAGCGTGCCCATCATTTCCCGGAAAAATAAATGCAGATTTTTCGGGGGCTGTGCCCTCAGCTTTAGCTTGTAAATTTTGTTTGTAAGTTGCAACCTCAACTTTACCTTGAATAGGAATAATTACAGGTAATTTAATGTCAGAGTTTTCTGCTGCTTTTTTCGCGTCTTCAGCAGAAAGCGGAGGAGCGGAAGGTTCGGGTGCGGCGGGAGCTTTGGGTGCAGGTGCTGGCGCAGGTTTTGTGACTGCTTTTCCTAAAACCGTAAATTTATCTTTAATTACAGCATGTTCAGGTTTAGATAAATACGCATGCATTTCTTGCGCAACTAATTTTTCTATTTTCGCTATTTTTATTTTATCTTCTTCAGATTTAATATCTTTTTTGATGACAAATAAATTAATTTTATTTTCAGGGAAAGCAGCCAGTCCTATCCCAGTTTTATCATGCATGGCTTTATACATATCAACCATGGCTTTTAAATCATCACAAATAGATTTTGCAAATGCTGCTTCATCTTTGCTGTTAATCGGGGCTAAGCCTGCTGCCATGTTTCCATTGGCTTCGATAGTAATCTTATGCCCGTCTTTCCCAACTAATTCGTATTTGCCATCAGGTAAAGAATAGTTTTGTGGCTTGAGTTTGGCATTAATTTCTGCGCGACATTTATCGATTAATGCGTGAATGTTGTATGTGTTTTTTGCAGCGGGTGGAGCGACTAATGTAGAACCAGCAGCGATACCGTTTGTTGCGGGAGCAGGGGAATCTGAAACAGGTAACTTTGCTAATTCTTCTTGTGCTCTTTGAGCAACGAAAGCAAGAAGATTTTCAGTCTTTTTTAATTCTTCTGCGGTAATAGTAAAAATATGAGATTTGAATTTTTCTGTGGATTCCTCTGGCTCACGTGTTGTTAATTCACAACCTTCTTCTGCGTTAGTGTTTACATACAATTTTTCCTGGAAGCGAACACATTCGATATTTTTTTTATCATCTTTTTCAGAGTAGTAAAGTGTTGCTGGGATTTTTTCGTTTTCTACTGCTTCCATTGTCGTTCTCCGCTTTTAGGCATAAAAAGTACTATAAAAGTATATCAGGTAAAACTGGTCTTGTGGGCCAAATCAGGTAAACTTAAGCGGTGTTATAGCCCTAAGGACGCGCATCATGACAGCTACGCTAATTCCCGCCAAAGCCAAGAAAAAAACTTTCTATGCCTGTACACAATGCGGCACAAGCTATCCTAAATGGACGGGAAACTGCACGTCATGCGGTGCGTGGAATACGTTAGTCGAAGAAATGCCCGCGCAACAAACCACTTCGCGATTTTCAGGCTATGCCGCCGAAAAAAGCCAAATTAAACATATTTCTGATATTACTTTTAAAGATAGTCATCGCCATGCCACAGGATTAGCAGAATTAGATCGTGTGCTAGGTGGCGGATTAACCGAAGGTTCTGTTGTTTTAATTGGCGGTGATCCGGGCATTGGAAAATCAACTTTATTATTACAAGCGTTATGTCATTTGAGTTTATCTCAAAATGTATTGTATGTGACAGGTGAAGAATCGTTGCAACAAGTTGCGTTGCGTGCAAAACGATTAGGATTAAATGCGGAAAAATTAGATTTATTAGCGGAAACGCAAGTCGAGAAAATTCTAGAACTCGCGAAAAGCGTTGAACAAGATGGAAACAATAAAAAAGTAAATATTATGGTTATTGATTCCATACAAACTATTTATACAGAATTATTACAATCCGCACCGGGAAGTGTAGGGCAAGTCCGCGAAGCCGCCGCGCAATTAGTACGATATGCAAAACAAACTAATACGGCGTTATTTTTGGTGGGGCATGTTACTAAAGAAGGTACTTTAGCGGGGCCGCGTGTTCTAGAGCATATGGTTGATACTGTGTTGTATTTCGAAGGTGAGCAAGATTCACGTTTTCGTGTGATTCGTGCTATCAAAAATAGATTTGGTGCTGTAAACGAGCTAGGTGTTTTTGCAATGACAGATAAGGGATTAAAAGAAATTAATAATCCCTCAGCTTTGTTTTTATCGCGCCATGAATTTTCGATTCCCGGAAGTACTATCATGGCTACCTGGGAAGGTACTAGGCCTTTATTAGTGGAAGTGCAGGCATTGGTCAGCCAGTCTTATGGACAATTTGCACGACGCGTTGCGCAAGGCTTAGATCAAAATCGTTTGATTATGTTGTTAGCTGTATTGCAGCGGCACGGGAATATTTCCATTTATGATCAAGATGTTTTTGTAAATGTCGTCGGTGGAATGAAAGTCTCTGAAACGGCGTCTGATCTTGCGTTGGTTTTAGCGGTAATGTCTAGTTTGAAAAATAAACCGTTTCCAAATGATTTGATGGTATTTGGTGAAATTGGATTGGCGGGGGAAATTCGGCCTGTTCAATCAGGGCAAGAAAGGTTAAGGGAGGCAGCAAAGCATGGATTTAAGCGAGCGATTGTGCCGCATGGCAATGCGCCCAAAAATAAAAATCTAGAAGGATTAGAAATAGTTGCGATTAAGCATTTGCGCGAAGCGATAGAGGCGATACAATAGCTGTTTACCAACAATGCGCGCGAGACACCGACATGGGCCAAAAAATTACCGTAAACGAAGACTATTCCCTCAATGTTCCTGAAAATCCTGTTATACCTTATATAGAAGGTGACGGAATCGGTGTGGATATCACACCCGTTATGAAGGATGTGGTCAACGCAGCGGTCGAGAAAGCCTACAACAAAAAACGTAAAATCGAATGGTTGGAAGTTTTTGCTGGCGAAAAGGCTGTTAAAAAATTTGGTAATGACGTTTGGCTTCCCGAAGAAACGTTAGTCGCAATTAAAGAATATGTTGTTTCCATTAAAGGTCCATTGACGACACCCGTTGGTGGTGGAATTAGATCTCTCAATGTCGCACTTCGTCAAAATTTAGATTTGTATGTGTGTTTGCGACCTGTGCGTTATTACACAGGTACACCCAGTCCTGTCAAAGAACCTGAAAAAACCAATATGGTGATTTTTCGTGAAAATTCGGAAGATATTTACGCCGGAATTGAATGGCAAGCGGATTCTGTTGATGCAAAAAAAATAATTAATTATTTGCGAACAGAAATGGGCGTGAAAAAAATTCGTTTTCCAGACCATTGCGGAATTGGTATCAAACCTGTCTCAAAAGAAGGCACGCAGCGTTTAGTTACAAAAGCCATTCAATATGCCATTGATAACAATAAGCCATCAGTAACATTGGTACACAAAGGCAATATCATGAAATTTACGGAAGGTGCATTTAAAGAGTGGGGTTACGAAGTGGCGCGTGAAAAATTCGGCGCAACATTAATTGATAACGGTCCATGGTGTAAATTTAACAATCCTAAAAATAATCGCGAAATTATTATTAAAGATGTGATAGCGGATGCTTTCTTGCAGCAAATTTTATTACGACCTGAAGATTACAGTGTAATTGCAACGCTTAATTTAAATGGCGATTATATTTCGGACGCATTGGCAGCACAGGTTGGTGGAATTGGTATTGCGCCCGGTGCAAATTTAAGTGATTCTGTTGCGATGTTTGAAGCAACGCATGGAACGGCGCCGAAATACGCAGGCCAAAATAAAGTAAATCCGGGATCGTTGATTTTATCTGCTGAAATGATGTTACGGCATTTGGGATGGAAAGAAGCCGCAGATTTAATTGTCAAGGGGGTCTCGGCCGCTATTGAAGAAAAAACAGTGACATACGATTTTGAGCGCTTAATGACGGGCGCAACGCTAGTTTCCACGTCGGGTTTTGGTGAAGCAATCATCTCCCACATGTAATTTTATAGACTATAGTTATAGTGATACTAATAAACATATAACTCACTACGGAGGGTAGGTTTATGTTGAGTAAAGAGCTAGAAATCACGTTAAATACCGTGTTTGTTGAAGCGCGTGAACAACGCCACGAATATGTGACGGTGGAGCATTTATTATTAGCGCTGTTGGATAATCCGCACGCTGTTTCTGTATTACAAGGATGTGGTGCGCGTGTCGAAGAGCTTCGAACAGATTTATTAACGCATATTTCTGCGACAACACCTGTAATTTCTAAAAGCAGTGAAGATCATGAAACACAACCTTCATTGGGATTTCAACGCGTATTACAACGCGCTATTTTTCACGTGCAATCCGCAGGTCAATCAGAAGTGAACGGCGCGAATGTCTTAGTGGCTATTTTTAATGAACAAGACAGCAAAGCGGTTTCGCTTTTGCGCGATCAAAAAATCACGCGATTAGATGTCGTGAATTATATTGCGCATGGCATTGGTCGAATTAAACACAGTGAATTCCCAGGCCAAATCACAATGCCGTCGTTTGAGGAAGAAGTTTCTCCTGAAGCATTGCCTAATAATATTTTGGAAGCGTATACCATCAATCTTAATGCGCGTGCACTGGCGGGAAATATAGATCCCCTCATTGGTCGTGCGGAAGAATTAGAGCGCATGATTCAAACCTTATGTCGTCGTCGTAAAAACAATCCGTTATTGGTGGGTGAAGCGGGTGTTGGTAAAACGGCCCTAGCCGAAGGCTTGGCAAAATTAATTGTGACAGGTAAAGCACCTGAAGCGATTTCATCGAGTGTTGTTTATGCGTTAGATATAGGTGCTATCTTAGCGGGTACTAAATATCGTGGTGATTTCGAAAAACGTTTTAAAGCGATATTAACTGCATTGCAAGAACAAACAGGATCGATTTTATTTATCGATGAAATTCATACTATTATTGGTGCCGGCGCGGCATCGGGTGGTGTGTTAGATGCGTCTAATTTATTAAAACCATTGTTGTCTAACGGTACTTTAAAGTGTATTGGTGCGACAACCTATACTGAGTTTAGGAATATTTTTGAAAAAGATCATGCGTTATCACGCCGATTCCAAAAAGTGGATATTACTGAACCTACGGTGCCAGAAACATTGGCAATTTTGCGTGGGTTACGTTCACGTTTCGAAAAATATCACGAAGTAAAATTTACGTTGCCGGCATTGCGTGCAGCAGTGGAATTATCTCAGCGCTATATTAATGACAGATTTTTGCCGGATAAAGCGATTGACGTGATTGATGAAGCCGGTGCATTTCAAGCACTACAACCTGCAGCGAAACGTAAGAAAATACTGGGTGTGCCCGAGATTGAAGCAATTGTTGCAAAGATGGCACGCATTCCTTCGCAAACTGTTTCAATGTCAGATAAAGATCGCTTACGTAATTTAATACGAGATTTAAAATTATTAATCTTTGGTCAAGATCAAGCGATTGAAGCATTAGGGGCTGCGATTAAATTAGCGCGTTCAGGATTGAATGACGAACAAAAACCGATTGGATCATTTGTGTTTGCTGGGCCAACGGGTGTGGGTAAGACGGAAGTGACGCGACAATTGGCAACAAGTTTAGGCATTGAATTAATTCGATTTGATATGTCGGAATATATGGAGCGTCATACCGCATCACGCTTAATCGGTGCGCCTCCAGGATATGTGGGTTACGATCAAGGTGGATTATTAACCGAAGCGATTTCAAAACATCCGCATGCGGTATTGTTGTTGGATGAAATTGAGAAAGCGCATCCCGATGTATTTAATTTATTATTACAGGTCATGGATCATGGTTCGCTCACTGACAACAATGGCCGAAAAGCTGATTTTCGTCATGTTATTATTGTGATGACTACAAATGCAGGAACGGATTTATTGGAGAAAAATAAAATTGGATTTGCGCAAGATGCGGATGAGAATGACAGTTTAGCGGCATTGAAAATATTGTTTTCCCCAGAGTTTCGAAATCGTCTAGATGCGATAATCAAATTTAATTATTTATCGAAAGAAAATATCAAGAACGTTGTGAATAAATTAGTCATGGAATTAGAAGTGCAGTTAGAACATAAAAAAGTTGCATTGTTTGTCGATAAACCTGCCCGCGATTGGTTGGCTGCGCATGGGTATGATAAGAAAATGGGTGCACGTCCGATGGCGCGTGTAATTCAAGAAAAGATCAAAAAACCCTTGGCAGAAGAATTATTGTTTGGTCGATTGGCTAACAATGGTGGAGCGGTGAGTGTAACGGTGAAAAATGATGACTTGGTTTTCACCATTGAATCGCGCTTTGATACGTTGCCGGGGCAATCCCTTGTTATCCCGAGGGAGCGAAGCGACGAGGGATCTCGTTCGAAGTAATTTACCGATCCCGGTAAATAATGCGACCCTTAGTTAGATCATACGGCGTCATTTCGCATTTGACTTTGTCGCCCGTCAAAATACGAATGTAATTTTTGCGGATTTTGCCGGAGATATGCGCGGTAATGATATGCTTTTTTCCACCCGGAAGTTCGACTTCAACACGAAACATCGCGTTGGGTAACGTTTCAGTGACAACACCGTCGACTTCAATTTGATCTTCTTTGGCCATATCTACCACAGTCCTCGTGCATGAAAAGAGCGCTATGATGCCTCAATTTGCTCATTCCCACAATGGATAATGCTCAAAGTGAATGGCCGAGGGGAAGAAAAACTTAGCGTTTTCAACGAGAGAATCCGAATAATCGGAGAAATAAAAGTGGTGGGCGGGGCTAGGTTCTGTATTTATTAAGGCTTCTTGTTCTAAATAACCCTTTAATGCTTTTGCCGTAATATCTGCCGGATCAATCAAATTTACTTTATCGTTATAGTATTTTTTTATAACGGGTTTTAATAAGGGATAATGCGTGCAGCCCAATAATAAAGCATTAATATTTTCAAGTTCTTTATGATTTAAGTAACTTTCTAAAATTTCAAATAACGCATGATTGTTCGCATAACCTTCTTCAATTAATGGAACGAGAAGGGGGGTTGCCAATGCGCTTAATTCAATATTTAAATTTAAGTCGTTTATTTTTTTTAAGTAAATATTAGAGTTCACGGTTTGGCGAGTGCCAATTAATCCAATTTTTTGCCCAGCATGATGTTCTCGTAAATGATTGATAGTTGGCTCAATGACATTAATGACTTTTGCTTTGCTCGCGACATATTCTTTGGCTAAGTCATAAGCCGCTGAAGAGGCAGAGTGGCATGCAATTAAAATAACTTTACAGTGTTGTTGTAATAACATGTCGCAAATTTTAATGGTGTACGCTTGAATCGCTGCCGCAGATTTATCACCGTACGGAAGATGCGCGGTATCACCAAAATAAATCATTTTTTCATGCGGTAATAATTTATTGACGGCGCTTGCAACAGTTAAGCCACCAATGCCGGAGTCAAATATTCCAATGGGTAAATTCGCTTTCATGACTGCGTATCCAAATATTTTTCAGCATCTAATGCTGCCATGCATCCGGTTCCTGCAGAAGTAATCGCTTGTCGATATACATGATCAGCTACATCACCAGCAGCAAATACGCCTGTAATACTGGTTGATGTCGCATTACCTTCAAGCCCTGTTTTAATTTTGATATAACCATTATTCATGTCTAATTGGCCTTCAAAAATTTGTGTATTGGGGTGATGGCCGATGGCAATAAAAACGCCGTTTAAATCCAGTGTTTTTGAAGAATTATCGTGTGTATGTTTAATTCTCAGTTGAGTGACCGTTGTTTTATCTCCCAATACTTCATCAACCGTATGATTCCATAATATTTCGACATTTTTCTTTTGATGCAATTTATCTATCAGAATTTTTTCAGCGCGGAATTTATCTCTGCGATGGATTACATAAACTTTTGAAGCAATATTAGATAAATATAAAGCTTCTTCGACAGCGGTGTTTCCACCACCTACAACAGCAACGATCTTATTTTTGTAGAAAAATCCATCGCAGGTAGCGCATGCGGAAACGCCTTTGCCCATGTAGGCTTGTTCAGAGGGAATATTTAAATATTTGGCGGATGCGCCTGTGGCAATGATTAATGCATCACACGTATAGGTTGAATTTCCGTGCAAAACAAAAGGTTTTTTATTTAATTCAACTTTTTCAATATGATCCAAAATAATGTTGGTTTCAAAACGTTCAGCATGTTTCAACATGCGTTCCATTAATTCAGGACCTTGTAATCCTTCAACATCACCCGGCCAATTATCAACATCCGTTGTTGTCATTAATTGTCCGCCTTGCACTAAGCCTGTAACTAAAGTTGGTTTTAAATTTGCACGCGCTGCGTAAACCGCTGCTGTGTATCCCGCAGGACCTGAACCTAAAATAATTAATCGGTGGTGCGACATATTTAGTAGTACTCCCTCGTGAAATAATTTGTGCTAGTATAACCGCTTTCTTTTATCGTAACAGTTGGAATGGAAAGCGAGGGAAGTTTTGAGACACCGGACGCGGAATCGACGAAACACTGAAGTGCATCCTGTAAAAAACCGTTGGCGAGAAGGCATGGTCATCTTAAGTGTTGCGGCCACGTTACTATTGTACGGAGCGTTGTTTACTTACGATCGTTCCGGTGGAAATGCGAGCGGTGCAGTAGGAGGGCTCTTAGCGGGTGGATTGCTATATGTCTTCGGATATATTGGATTTTTGATTCCCTTCGCGATTCCTTATGGTGTTTGGTTAGTGACGACCCCCATCGATGAAGAAGAGGAAGAGAATCAAGACAATTTAATTTGGCGTGGGTTAGGTTTCTTTTTAGCATTGGTTTCCAGCTGCGGATTGGCAGCAATTCAAATTCCCCATTTCATGAGTTCTATCCCCTACAGCGGTGGTGGAATTTTTGGGACGGCTGTAGCATTGGGATTGATTGAAACATTTAGTTTATTAGGCACTACGATTTTATTGTTCAGTTTTTTTCTGTGTGGAATTACATTATTTACAGGATTTTCGTGGTTAGCGGCATCAGATTTCTTAGGTGGATTATTGTTGAGTAGTATTACGTCACTTTCTTGGAAAAAAAATAACGCGGATGAAGAGGAAGAAGACGGCGACGAAGAATATGATGAAGAAGATGTCGAAGAAGAGGAAGAAGAAAATGCTAAAAGTGCAAAATCACCTGCGGTAAAAAAACTACGTCAACCGCGTGATTTTGATTTGCCAACTGCATTTTCGCGACGTGAGCCCATATTTGTTGAACAAATGGAAGAGAATCCTCGCGTGGTTCGCTCAAAAACAACGACCTTAAAAACCTATGTAAAACCTGTCGTTCGTGCAGGATTGCCCTCGCTTGATTTATTGGATGCACCGGAAGTAACGCGCGAGAGAAATTACTCTCCACAAGGATTAGAATTAATGTCGCGTGAAGTAGAAGCGCGATTAAAAGATTTTGGTATCCTAGTGCAAGTGGTTGCTGCTCACCCAGGACCTGTTGTCACCCGTTTTGAAATGCAATTAGCTCCAGGCATTAAAGTCAGCCGTATTGTGACATTAGCAAAAGACTTGGCGAGATCGCTTTCTGTTGTGAGTGTTCGTGTAGTCGAAGTTATTCCCGGTAAATCGGTTGTGGGATTGGAATTACCGAATCAGCATCGTGAAATGGTTCGATTAAGTGAAGTATTAAGTGCGCAACAATATCAAGAAGCACGCTCGCCCGTCAGTTTAGCGTTAGGAAAAGATATTGCCGGACATCCTGTCGTTGTTGATTTATCTAAGATGCCGCATTTGCTCGTTGCAGGTACAACAGGATCCGGAAAATCTGTCGGTTTAAATGCAATGCTATTGAGCTTGTTATTTAAATCCACACCTGAAGATGTGCGTATGATAATGATTGATCCGAAAATGTTGGAGTTATCCATCTATGACGGTATTCCCCATTTATTAGCGCCTGTTGTGACAGATATGAAAGAAGCAGCGAGTGCATTGCGTTGGTGCGTGTCTGAAATGGATCGCCGTTATCGTTTAATGGCAGCGTTAGGTGTGCGGAATTTAGCAGGATATAACGCGAAAATTGCTGAAGCACAGCAAGCAAAAGAACCCATAGATGATCCCTTGTGGCGTCCGACGCCGGATGGTCCGGAAGAAGCACCGAAATTACACAAATTACCGACAGTGGTTGTTATCGTTGACGAATTTGCCGATTTATTTATGGTGGTTGGTAAAAAGATTGAAGAGTTGATTGCCCGTATTGCACAAAAAGCGCGTGCGGCAGGTATTCATTTAATTTTGGCAACACAACGTCCTTCCGTGGATGTCATTACAGGATTAATTAAAGCGAATATTCCGACGCGGATTGCGTTTCAAGTTTCTTCGCGTATTGATTCTCGAACGATTTTAGATCAACAAGGTGCAGAGCAATTATTGGGTCACGGTGATATGTTGTATTTAGCTCCAGGCACTGGTGTACCTGTTCGTGTACATGGTGCGTATGTTGCAGATGAAGAAGTACACAAAGTTGTTGATGATTGGAAAACGCGAGGAACGCCAGAATATATCGAAGGATTGTTTGACGAAGCTGATGAGGGTGAAGATGGCGAAGGTGGAGAAGATGGCGATGAAGAAAATGCTGAGTCTGATCCATTATATGATGAAGCCGTTAAAATTGTTTTAGAAACGCGACGGGCATCGATTTCAGGTGTCCAACGTCGATTAAAAATTGGATACAATCGTGCTGCACGCATTTTAGAAGCCATGGAGGATGCTGGCGTCGTAAGTCCCATGGAATCCAATGGCCAGCGTGAAATTTTGGTTCCTGAAGGTTCGGATTAATTCATGCGGCGTTTTCAATTAGGTTCAAAAGGAGTCGAAGTCCTTTTTAGCTTAATCATGACATTTGTGTTTGCCTGGATTTCTATTTCTCCACCGCGCGCGTTGCACTCTGTGATTAATCGTTTAGAAGATTTAATTTACGATGTTCGATTAAATTCGTGGCTTCCTGCAAAACCAGTTGCAAAAAATCCGATTGTTATTGTTGATATTGATGAAAAATCCATTCGTGAAATTGGGCGATGGCCATGGTCACGCGAAAAACTTACGCAGCTTGTTCAAAAAATGTATGCACAAGGTGCAACAGTTATTGCATTCGATATGCTTTTTTCAGAGCCTGAGAGCCTCCAAGACTGTAAGCCAGGTACTGTTAATCAAGATCTATTGTTTAAAAATATTTTAGAGCAAGGAAGAGACAAAGTTATTTTGGGCAGTTTTTTATCGAATGAACATGAAGTATCTATTGGTCAGTTACCCAAACCTTCTGTTGAACTAATACCGTTGCATTTAACGGATTTAGCGATTCCGCGTATGCAAAGCTATATCAGCAATATTCCATTATTTGAAAATGCGGTGAGTAGCGGTGGGGTATTGTCAATTATTCCTGACGGAGATGGAATTCTGCGGCGATATTCATTATTGCAGCGTTATGGAGATAATTTATATCCGTCATTGGCACTGGCTGCAGTACAGTTGTATTTATTAGAAAAAAATATTTCTATTTCAGTCGATACCATTGGAAAAGAAAAAGTGATCGGCAGTATTAAATTAGGTAATACTGTTATTTCGACGGATCAAGATGGTCGCGTATTTGTTCCTTATATTGGGCCTGCGCGTTCATTTCCGTATTATTCCGCAACCGATGTGATGAATGACAGACTTCCGGAAGATACCTTACAAAATACTATTGTATTTGTGGGAACCTCTGCGGTGGGATTGGGGGATGTGCGAGCAACACCGGTGGGAAGTGTTTATCCCGGTGTGGAAGTGCATGCGAATGTAGCAGAAGGATTATTTTTAAATCGATTTTCTTATATTCCTTCCTGGGAGCCTGGTGCAGAATTAGTGTTAATTTTAGTGTTGGGTGTTTTCTTGACGTTATTGTTTGCATATGTCGGGCCTGTGTGGATTGGAGTGTCTACCACATTGGTTTTGGTGAGTTTATATTTTGGCATGTCGTGGTTGTGGCAAAAAACTTATATTATTTTACCGTTAGTCATTCCTACGGTATTGGTGATTTTTCTCGCGGTATTTAATATTGCCTATCGCTTTTTCTTAGAAAGTCGACGTCGAACGGAATTAAAGCATGCGTTTGAGCAATATGTTCCCGTAGGGCGCGTGGATGAAATTTTAAAAGATCCCGAAGCCGCGGATGCGTTTGAAGGTGAACGTAAAACCATGTCTGTATTATTTATGGACATTCGAAATTTTACGACCATTTCTGAAAAATTAAATATTGTTGAATTAAAGAAATTATTGAATTTCTTTTTAACAGAAATGACGACGGTTATTTTTAAACATGGTGGAACTGTGGATAAATATGTCGGCGATATGATCATGGCATTTTGGGGTGCACCGTTGCCGGATCCTGATCATGCTCGTCATGCATTGCGTGCGGGTGTTGATATGTTAGCGACAACGCAAAAAATTGAAGCAAAATTAATAGAAATGGGATTGCCATCAGTGCGTGTGGGTGTTGGAATTAATACAGGTTTAATGGACGTCGGTGACATGGGTTCAACGTATCGACGTGCCTATACTGTATTAGGCGATGCTGTAAATTTAGCCTCCCGTTTAGAGTCTTTAACAAAATATTACGGTGTAGGAATGTTGGTAGGTGAAAATACCATTTCGTATAAGACCGAATTTGAATTTAGATTAATTGATAAAGTAAAAGTCAAAGGCCGTCATGAAACGGTTAAGGTTTATGAGCCTGTGACGGAAGATATGCGACCGACGTTAGAGACTTATCAAACGGCGCTGAATCATTATTTTGCGCGGAAGTGGAGTGAGGCAAAACAATTATTTTCGCAATTGTCAGAACAATCACCCGATATTAAATTATTTCAATTGTATTTAACGCGTGTCATAGAGTTCGAAAAATCCCCGCCACCGGAAAATTGGGACGGCTCGTGGGAGCATTCGGAGAAATAATTTAATTCTTATCCAGCACCACAAACAGCGCGCCACTGCCTCGAATAATGTTCAATAACAATGCTTTGTCATTTTTTTCAGCCGCATCTTGAAGTTCACGAATATTCTTCACTGGAGTTTGATTCGCGGAACGAATCACATCGCCTGGTTGTAATCCTGCGCGCCAAGCCGGGCTGTTTTTGGAAACAAACGAAATTTGTACGCCAGTGATATGACCTTGTGCCGGTGTTTGTTGATCAAAATCACGTAACGCTAAACCAAATAAATATGGATTTTCCGTATGTGAGTTTTCAACATATTTATCCGGATCCGCTGTGGTTAATTCCAGTGACATTTTTTTGCCTTTGCGTAATAAACCTAAATTAACGTTTGCGCCGACGCGTAATAATCCGACAGAATTTCGAACGGCAGAAGCAGATTCAGAAGGTAATCCATTTACGGATTGAATAATATCACCAATTTCTAGTCCTGCTTTTTGCGCAGGAGAGTTCGGCGAAATTTGAGTGACAATTGCACCTTTGGTGGTATTGCTTACACCAAAACCTTCCGCTAAATCCGGTGTTAAATCTTGAACAATTACACCCATTAAGCCGCGTTTAACAGAACCGTATTGAATCAATTGGGTCATAATGGTTTTGGCCATATTAATAGGAATCGCAAAACCAATGCCAATATTTCCACCTTCCGGTGTCAGAATGGCAGTATTAATTCCAATTAATTGTCCGTTTAAATTTACTAGCGCCCCGCCTGAATTGCCGGGATTAATCGATGCATCGGTTTGAATAAAGCTTTCTAATCCTTGCGGACCTTCAATACCTAAGCTACCACGTTCAAGTGCGCTGACAATTCCTGAAGTAACCGTTTGGTTTAATCCGAAAGGACAGCCAATAGCTGCAACAAAATCACCGACTTGTAAATGGTCTGAATTCCCGATAGGCATAGCAGTTAAATTTTGAGCAGGGATTTGCAAAATGGCGATATCAGTACCCGGATCTGTTCCAATGAGTTTGGCTTTGAAATCACGTCCATCGCTCAAGGTAATTGTAATGGTTTTCGCTTTTTCAATGACGTGATTATTCGTGATAACATAACCTTTTGCAGCGTCAACAATGACGCCGGATCCTAAGCTGGCAAAATCTCGTGTTTGGCCATAAGGCATATTCGGTGAGCCGGCAACAGGAATTTCACCTTGTGCCGCAATATTGACGACCGCAGGCATGATTTTTTTGAGCATAGGAGCGATAGAAGTGTCTGTATTCGGTTGCGTTGTTGCAAAAGCTGCGCAGGAAAAGAACAAACCAAAGAATATACACAGAAAACGTTTCATTACAATTTCCTTTTTTGTTCACAGAGTAATATGACTGATCAAAATCGCTATCTCGAATTATTAGATATTATCCGTTGGGAGTTGAAAAATCCACCCGAAATTGTGTCGGATTTGTCATGGGATGCTGTTGCGCAGTGTGTAAAAAATTGTACGCAATGTGGTTTGCATCAAACGCGAACGCAAACGGTTTTTGGAACTGGAAATCAAAGTGCGAGAGTGATGTTTATTGGTGAAGCACCAGGTGCAGAAGAAGATCGTCAGGGCAAACCGTTTGTGGGACGCGCAGGTCAGTTATTAACTCAAATGTTACGCGCGGTAGGATTCAGCCGCGATGAAGTTTTTATTGCCAATATTCTTAAATGCCGCCCGCCTAATAATCGTGATCCGCAATCCGCTGAAGTAGAAAAGTGTACGCCATTTTTGCGTAAACAAATCGCGATGATTAAACCTGATGTATTAATTGCATTGGGACGAATTTCAGCCCACTTTTTATTGGATACTACAACGTCGTTGTCAAAATTACGAGGACAAGTATTTCGTTTTAATGATACGCCGTTAATTGTGACATACCATCCGGCGTATTTATTGCGCACACCTGCCGATAAATCCAAAGCTTATGAAGACTTGAAAAAGATTAGGGAATTTTTATGAGAGAAATATTATTTGATTCTATCCAGCCGATTAGATCCGATTATTTAAAAGTTGATGATATCCATGAGGTTTATTGGGAAGAGTGTGGAAATCCGAAAGGCGTACCCGTTGTTTTTTTGCATGGTGGGCCCGGTGCAGGATGTTCAGTTGATCATCGTCGGTTTTTCGACCCCAATTTTTATCGCATTATTTTATTTGATCAGCGTGGTGCAGGACGTTCCAAACCATTCGCAGAATTAAAAAATAATACACCGGATCATTTAGTCGAAGACATTGAGTCGTTACGAAAATTTTTGCATATTGATAAATGGCTTGTGTTTGGGGGTTCGTGGGGAAGTACGCTGGCGATTTATTACGGCGAAAAACACCCTGAGCAGTGTTTAGGTTTTGTATTGCGCGGCATATTTTTAATGCGCTCCCAAGAGATAAATTGGTTTTTTGATGGGATTAAAACGTTTCTGCCTGAGACCTGGGAGCGATTTTCGAATTATATTCCTGAAAATAAGCGTGATAATTTATTAAAAGCTTATTTTGAATTACTGACAAACCCTGATCCAGAAATACATTTACCTGCTGCAAAAATATTTAGCCGAACAGAAGGCGAAATGTCCTCTTTATTGCCTAATCCAAAATTAGTGGAGGGCTATGTCGAAGATCATATTGCTTTGGGGTTAGCGCGAATTGAAGCTGATTACATGATGTTTCATGCAAAACCATTGGGTGATTATCTATTAAAAAATATCTCACGCATTAATCATTTGCCGTGTTTTATTATTCAAGGGCGATATGATTTATGTTGTCCGCCGATTTCGGCGTATGAATTATCGAAAGCATGGCCAAAAGCCGAATTAATTATGGTTCCGGATGCAGGTCACTCTGCAAGTGAACCCTCTTTATCTAAGCAATTAGTATTGGCCACTGAAAAATTTAAAACGATTCTATAAAGGAGTCTTTCATGAGTGCAGTACCGTCCGAGATATTTCGTGCCTATGATATTCGTGGCATTGTTGATGAAACATTGACTGAAGAGACTGTTTGCTTAATTGGAAAAGCGATCGCCGCTGAAGCAAAAGCGTGTAATGAAAATAAAATTATTATTGCACGCGATGGACGTCTTTCGGGACCGCGCTTGAGTGAAGCTTTAAAAAAAGGACTATTAGAAAGTGGTTGTGATGTGATTGATGTTGGCAGTGTGCCAACACCCTTGTTATATTTTGCCACGCATCGATTAGATGCAAAGTCTGGCGTTATGTTAACTGGCAGTCATAACCCTAAGAATTATAACGGTCTAAAAATAGTTATTGCGGGCGAGACTTTATCTGAAAGCAGAATCCAAGATTTATATAAGCATATTATCCAAAATAATTTCGTGACAGGGCAGGGTAATTATTCACAAGTCGATATTATTCAAGATTATATTAAGTACATTAAAAATAATCTGGATATTAAGAAAAAATTAAAAATTGTAGTGGATGCGGGTAATGGCATTGCCGGAAAAATTGCACCGCAGTTATATGAAGCATTAGGTTGCGACGTTATTCCACTTTATTGTGATGTTGATGGAAATTTCCCTCATCATCATCCTGATCCCGCCGTGCCTGAAAATTTAAAAGAAGTGATTGAAATGGTTAAAAAACAGCGCGCGGATATTGGCTTAGCATTTGATGGTGATGGCGATCGTGTTGGTGTTGTAACGAATGAGGGTGAAATTATTTGGCCAGATAGGCAGTTAATTTTATACGCACAGGATGTTTTATCGCGAAATCCGAACGCTAAAATTATTTATGATGTGAAATGTACACAGCATGTCGAGCCTGAAATTAAAAAATATAATGGCATTCCCATGATGTACAAAACAGGTCACTCGCTGATTAAGAATAAAATGAAAGAAGAAAATGCATTATTAGCTGGGGAAATGAGCGGACATGTTTTTTTCAAAGAACGATGGTTTGGATTTGATGACGGTTTGTATGCGGGCGCGCGATTGTTAGAAATTTTATCGAATCAGTCGCTCAGTGCATCTGAGTTGTTCAAAAAAATCCCTGACAGTTTTTCAACGCCGGAATTAAAAATTGCGGTTACATCTGTTCAGCGTGAAAACGTAATTAATGGGTTAAAAAAATCCGCCCAGTTTAAACATGAAAAAATTATTGATATTGACGGTGTGCGCGTTGAATTTAAAAACGGTTGGGGATTGGTGAGGGGGTCAAATACTACACCGCATTTAGTGGTACGTTTTGAGGCTGATGATGCACAGCAACTCGAAAAGATTAAACAGCTGTTTCATGCTGAAATTTTAGCTATTGATGACTCGCTTCAATTACCTTTTTAGGGGAATAATTTTTTATGCGTGTGATTACGTGTAATGTAAACGGTATTCGTTCAGCCGCAAAAAAAGGTTTTTTTGAATGGGCTGTCAAACAAAAAGCTGATTTTATTTGCCTTCAAGAAACAAAGGCTCAATTAGACACGCTTGAGCATGATGGTTTGATGATGGAAAATTATTTTCGTTTTCATTCTGATGCAAAAAAGCCAGGCTATAGCGGTGTAGCCATTTACACACCGCATAAACCTCGTCACGTACATTATACATTAGGATTTGCCTGTGCCGATGAAGAGGGAAGATTTGTTCAATTGGATTTTGCTGATATCAGCATTGTATCTCTGTATTTACCGTCGGGAACGTCGGGAGAGCATCGACAAGCCGAAAAATATATTTTCATGGAAAAATTTTTGCCCTTTTTGAGAAAATCCGTTCATCAAAAAATGATCATTTGTGGTGATTGGAATATTGCACATAAAAATATTGATTTAAAAAATTGGAAATCCAATCAGAAAAATTCAGGATTTTTGCCTGAAGAGCGTGCGTGGTTCGATAAAATCATCGATGAAGTCGGTTGGGTGGATGCCTTTCGTCAGATTAATTCCCAGGCAGATCAATATACGTGGTGGTCAAATCGTGGGCAGGCTTACGCCAAAAATGTTGGGTGGCGAATTGATTATCAAATGGTCAGTCCTCTTATTAAATCTGCCGTCCAAGCAGAAGAAATCTACAAAAATCAGCGTTTTTCTGATCATGCGCCCCTGATCATGGACTATACTGCGTCTATATAAAGCTTAGAGGACGGAAATAGTTATGGGGAAGTCAGCTCGTAGAAAAGAAGACGGTACTGAAACAGGTGTGGATATTGCTCAGCCAGCAGTGCAAGCAAGTGTGGTGGCGGGAAATGCAGTGTCAGGAAGTAAATTTCCCATTGGTACTGTAGGTGAGCTTCGTGATCGACTGCAGCAATACTGCATTAAGACCAAAAGAACATATCAGCTTTATTTGCCTGAATCGCTGCCGCCTTTTATTTTGCAAAAGCCTTTGGACCAATTAGAAAAGGGTGAGATGTATTATTTGGGTTCGTTTGGTGAAGTGAAAGCCTATGCCCAGCAAGGCCAAGGTTTTTTTACAACAGAATCTGAGCGCAAATCTGACATTGAAGATTTATGTGAATTTATTACGCGTGATTTAAAGGCCCCCAAGGCTATTACGCTGCATTTTGCTACACGAACAACGGATAAGATTGTCGAAGAGTGGTGCAAAAAGAATGGTGTGGAGCTGAAGCGAAAGTATGAAAATCCGAATCCGAAGCCAAATCCAAACCCAGAGAAAAAGCCGCCTGAGCAAGATCCAGCGTCTGTAACGCTTCCAAAGCTGAAGCAATAAAAAAGGCGGTATGTTTTACCATACCGCCCCCAAGCTATTTAAGGCCCTCTTCCATGCTTGCCTTGCATCCTTGCAAGTCGCTTCCCTTCAGTGAGTCCATCCTTGAACTTGGATCCAGCGTTAGTCCTTAAACTTGATGCCAGTTTATAGCTCAGCCGCTAAACCAACAAGGCGGGGTGTGGGTGTTTTGGTCTAGGTGGTCAATTTTGGCGCATAGTCGTATAAACCCATATATATCAACGCTCTGCAGAGATATAGCCTTTTTGAGGACGATAAAAAATCCAGCAATATAGTCAATTGCTTACACGAAATTACGCTATGGCTTACAAAAGATTCAGACATAACGACTCTGAATAACACTGCTGGAAAGGGTGAATTAGTGTGCGTCTTTCCTTGTTGCACCTAGATTTCTATCAACTTATATCCTAAGTATTGATAGTACGCTCAGCTTCGTAGAATTTCAACCAGCTTTCCACGAGCGGTTTTGCTTCAATGTCACCACTTTCTGTTCTGAGAACGAGAAAATCATACGCTGCACGAAAACGAGGGTGTGATGCAATTTTATGTTGGTTACGGCGCAGCCGTTTTTTCATGCGAAATTGCAATCGCCAAATTTCTTCGACCGCCATGGTGAAACGTTTGGGAATCGTCATCAATTGCGTTTGTGATTTAATGGTAATACGAACGGCGTCTTCGAGGGCATGATCTTCCAGTGCATGTAAAAATGGCTTCCATAATATAACGGCTAATATAAACGATGGCGTTAAGGTTTTGCCTTGTTGAATTCGTGCGTCGCTATTTTGCATGGCTCGTTTGATCATTTTTTCCGCAGGATTTGCGGATGGAAATAGCGTATTAAATAAATCATATTTTAGTAATAATTCGAAAGTTTGTGTGGCATGGCCTTTTAAAAATAATTTAAGCATTTCATCGAATAAGCGAGGCGGGGCGATTTGATTAATCAACGCACCCATTTGGTATAACGGTTTTTCCGTTTCTTTTTCAATGCTGAAATTTAATTTTGCGGCAAATCGAATCGCGCGTAATAAACGTGCGGGATCTTCTTGGTAGCGTTGCTGTGGATTTCCAATAATGCGAATTTGTTTTTGTTGTAAGTCTTCCCACCCACCGCAATAACTGACGAGGCTAAAATCGGCGATATTAAAATACAGTGAATTTATAGTGAAATCGCGGCGAATGGCATCTTCGTCTATTGTTCCATAGACATTATCGCGCACAATAAGATGACCAATTTGTCTCGCGTCGTGTTCTTGTTCTGCTTTGCTGTGGTCGGCGCGAAATGTCGCGACTTCGATAATATCTCTTCCCATATAAACATGGGCTAAGCGAAATCGCCGGCCGATTAAAATACATCGGCGAAATAAGGGTTTAATTTGTTCCGGGTGCGCATCGGTGGCGATATCAAAATCTTTGGGATGATGCCCGACTAGTAAATCGCGCACGCTGCCGCCGACCAAATACGCGGAAAATCCAGCTTCTTTCAATCCATACAAGACGTTAAGTGCATTCGGATTGATGTCGTCCCGAGAAATGTTATGGATTTCACGAGGGATGATATGTGGTGTTGTGGTTTTAGTCATTCCTATATAATACCGTTTATGCTCCCTTCGTCTAGTGGTCTAGGACACCACCCTCTCACGGTGGGTACGCGGATTCGAATTCCGCAGGGAGCGCCACTCAAACAAAGGAGAAGATGATGCAAGAGCAACCTATACAAAAAAAAGATTACATATTTCGCGGTCAATACAAGCTTTAATAATAGATATACCTGAAGCAGTATCACTTTTAGAACAATTAAGAGAGCAAGGTTATGGGGTGCAAGATATTCTTGAATATCTCGAAGATGAGTCGGGTGTTTTAGGGCATATTGTTGTTGTGGAAGAAGGTAACGCTATGGTTTCGACTCCGCTTAATTATTCTATTAATGATGCCACGGGAATAGTACTAGTCTTATCAAAGATTTTATCTGCTGAAAAAGCTAATGCAGCGGAGCATTCTCCACTTCTTAGTCGCTCGCCAGGTTATCAAGGTAGCGAAGGACAACCACCGAAAGCTGTGAAAATGAATGGCGATGGAAATGATGAGAAGAATTTGTTCAGGCTAAGTGGTGATAGCGTAGTTCTAGAAGAGGTCCCAGCCGATTCAACTAAAATTGTATTTAGTGGGTTTAGTCCGGAACATGAATCTGAATCTAAGTCTTCCGCGAAGTGGTGCACTTGGTTTCGTCGCTGTTGTTCTTCGAGCCCTGAAACAAATCCTCTGTTAACTTCTGAACCAACAAGAAAGTTAACTTGATAATAAATAAAAATTTTATTTGGATTCAGCCAGCTTTATTAATATCTGAAGCTCGCGCTCAATAAATGTATGAAGATTAGCCGCGGAAAAGTATTCTAATAACGAAATTCCGCGGAATAATCGTTTTTGATGTAGCAGTAAAGTTTGATAATGATGTTTTTTTACTCCGGGTTCGCGTTTCGCGTCTAACAGTAATTGTTCTGCAAGCGCAAAATTTTTCATCATGTGTTTTTCGTAGTACTCACATTTTTTGAAATCATGATTTACTGCAGCCAGATAATATTCTGTAAGTGCTTTCATATTCTTTATCAATAATTTTTCAAATTTATGTTTCGCATGAATCGGAAAAACTAAAGCATTCACTAATAGCGCAATAAAAATACCTAAAATAATTTCGCCTGCGCGTAAATAGGCCATAAATAATGTCGCATGAGGGGAGAGCAAAATAATGGGAACCGTAACGCTACCCAATGTCATCGATTGCCCTAACGACGCTGACATTCCACCAAAGAAACTAAAGAAAAACGCGCTGGCAATAATTGCGCCATCTACAATAAAAATATTATTTCCTGGGTAAAAATATAAAATCCCTGCAGCAATGACAGCACCAATCAATGTTCCTAATAATCGTAAATACGCTTTTTGAAGCGCGCTGCCAAAATGAATTTGTGCGGTCATGACGACTAAAATAGTTATGATGATCCATTGACTAGATGCAAAATGTAAATAATGCGAGATCAAGAATCCCAGTAAGCACGCTAAGGCTGTTTTGAACGCATTGGTGAAGTGATCACTAATCATGCGTTAAAACGCAAAACAGTGGTGTTTAATAAATCGTCCAATTTTTTCTGAGAGTGATTTTTTGGAAGCATAAGAGACTTCAAAAATATCTGTGGTTTGACTTAATGAAAATAAATAATCATCGCTTGATGATAGACCATCAATTAATTTTAAATCCAACGCGCGTGTCGCTAACCAATATTCACCCGTTGCGACGTGCTCAATGTTTACGATAGGACGATTTTCTGAAATAAACTGTTTGAAGTAGTGGTGAATTTCTTCCAGATCTTGTTTGAACTTTTCGCGATCTTTGTTTGTATTTTCACCGAATACTGTCAATGTGCGTTTGTATTGTCCCGCCGTGATTTGTTCAAAATCAATATTATTTTTTTGAAGCCAGCGGTGAAAGTTTGGCATTTGCGCAACCACACCAATGGAGCCAATGATTGCAAACGGCGCAGCCAAAATTTTATGTCCTACGCAGGCCATTAAATATCCACCACTTGCGGCGACTTTATCGATAATGACCGTAAGCGGAATGCGTTTGTCTTTAACGCGCTGAAGTTGAGAGGCAGCCAAACCATAACAATGAACCATGCCGCCGGAGCTTTCGACATTCACAATCACTTCGTCTTGGGGGCTCGCGACACTTAAAATAGCAGTAATTTCTTCGCGTAAATGATCAACTGCTGAGGCGCGAATGTCACCATCAAATCGAATCAAATAGGCCCGTTTTTTGATGGGCTTCTCTTTTTTCTTTTGAATTTTTTGCAGGGCTTTATAGGCTTTTTTGTCTAAGATTTCTTGCTGAAGTAAATCTTCCATTTCATCGTAATTATCGTTGATTTTGGTGATAGATAGCGTTCCCGTCTTTGGGCGAGACTTATGTTTAGCAATGAGGGCGAGTGAAAATGCGATGAAAATGAGTAGCGCAGTGACAAAAGTCACGATTTTTGCCAGGTAAAGTCCATAGTCAGCCAGGTATTGCATAAGGTATATTACTCCATGTAATTTATTCGGTACTGTCTAGTTTACCATTAGTCGGAGAGTTATGAAGTTAAAATTGTATCAAATGGGTGAAGCGGTTCTAAGGCAGCAAGCACGACCACTGACCGTTGAGGAAATCAAAGGAGATTATATTCAGCATTTGATTAAGCTGATGAAAGAGGCAATGTATGCCGCGCCGGGTGTGGGATTGGCAGCACCTCAAATAGGTGAGTCATTGCAATTAGCAGTAATGGAAGATCGCGAAGTGTATTTAGACAATTATCCTGAAGAGCAATTAAAAGAACGTGAGCGTAAAGTGGTTCCGTTTCAAGTGATTATCAATCCCAAAATTATTTTGGACCCGTCTGAGACGGTTGAATTTTTTGAAGGCTGTTTAAGTGCGGCTGGTTGTACAGGTATGGTTCCGCGGGCCAGAAGAGTTACCGTGGAATGCTTAAATGAAAAAGCACAAAAAGTAACGATTAAAGCCACGGGTTGGCATGCGCGTATTTTGCAGCATGAAATAGATCATTTGTTTGGAACCTTATATTTAGATCGCGTTTACACACGGACGTTGATGACGCACGAAAATTACTCTAAATATTGGGCGGATAAACCCATGAAGGATATTAAAAAACTACTAGGTGTATAAATTATAAATGTCACAAGACTTACAAGAACAACCATTAACTCTTCTCAATGCTGATGAAAATGATTCCTGGTCGAATTTTTTCAAGCGAGAATTGAAAATTACTTGGCAACTCACGAAAAATACTGCTCCGGTTGCGCTTACTCGATTTATTACCTATCTCAGTGATGTGGGTGTGTATACCTGGGTTGCTTCGCGGGCGGGCCCCAGTTTTCTAGCTGAAATTGTTATTCCTTTAAGTTATATGGATGCATCGTATTGGATAATTTCCGCGCTCTTTGCATTGGGAATTAACATTGTCAAAGTACGAATAGCAAATAACGACTCAGGTGTTGCTAATTATTTTTATGCCGGGACCGGATTGGGTGTTGCGCTACCAGTAGTTCTTACGCTTCCTGGATTTTTCGCTGTTTCATACGGATTGCAATTAACCCCAGCTGCCCATCGTTTTGGTGCAATATTAACGGGTGATGTCATTTGTCGAAATATTGAAATGCATTCTCGTCAAGTGATGATTGGAACAGGGCATCGCATATGTAGAGTGCTAGATGGTGCTCACGTTTCACTTTTAACAGGAATAATAAAGGCTGGTGTATTTTTTGGTTTATCCTCTTATTTTGTGCCTGATCATAAATTCACAGCGTTTCTTGCCTCACGGTTCACCGCTTCAGCGTTAAAGATTTTATTTGATAGCTTATTTCTTATGCATTCGGGTCGTGTTTTTTTGCGACCACACTGGAGAGAGATACTTGCAGACAAGAAAAATATTATGATCAATGGCTGGAAAATTTCGGCACAAATTTTTTGTGAATTAACCGTTGTTGGTAGCCTTTCAATTTATATTGCGGTCAGTAAAGATCAATTGAAATTAATTGCTTTTCGAGTTGCCAGTACCTTAGATGGTGCGTTAAGTCCTTGGACCAGCGGGTGGGTTAGGGGTGTGCAGCGTATGCACGATCACACGAGACCCCTTGAAAACATCAGGTTATCCAATCGTGCGTTTTTAATCACAATCTTATCTGCATTAATTCCTGTAGTACTTTATGTGGGAGTTCCTCGACCATTTCTTTCGATTTTTATCCAAGACCCCATGATATTAAATGTAGGTGAAAATATTGCAAGACTGTTTTCATCGGGACAGTTTTTTTATGTATTGTATGCTTTTATGCAATCCATGTTGTGGGTATTATTTAAAGATTCTGGGTTTTCTATGGGAACCAGTATTGGCGCAGCATTATTCTTTTTTGCCGTTACACTTCCGTTAGTTTTAACGGCGACGGGTAGTTTTGATGATGTGATGGGTGTTTATGTAGCGTATACCACGGTAGGATTTTTATCGTTACTGGGGCGTTATATTAATCGCGTTAATTCAGATGAGTCCTCGGATGCTGAAAATGTGGGCCGTTTTGGGTTGCTTCCATCGTCGCGTTCAGTGCCTCAAGTCGCTCATACGAAGCATATTACAGAGGAAGATCTTGTGGAGTTTCTAGGAAATGATTCACAAATTATTAAGCTGGTGTAAGCCTTATTTTCGATAAAAAATTGGCGCGCCCGGAGAGACTCGAACTCCCGACACCCTGGTTCGAAGCCAGGTACTCTATCCAACTGAGCTACGGGCGCTTATTTGTAACGGTTATATATATATTCAAACACGGCACGAATTGCCATGGCTTCTGCACCTTCTGGATGTCCAGCTGATGTCGATGCGTTCCACGCCATGATATCAAAATGCGCCCATGAAATACCGTCTGAAACAAATTCTTTTAAAAATAAAGCTGCAGTAATTGCGCCACCATAACCACTGGAAGACGCATTATTAACATCTGCAATAGTGCTGTCGATTAATTTACGATAGGGTTTGTAAATGGGCATACGCCAAATGGGGTCTTGAGCTTTTTCGCCGTAATACAGGATTTCTTCAGCTAGTTTGTTGTCGTCAGTAAATAAGGCAGAAATGTCTGTTCCAACGGCAATGCGTGCTGCTCCCGTTAATGTTGCAAAATCCAATAATAAATCAGGGTTTTCGCTAGAGGCTTCTGTTAGTGCATCAGAAAGAATTACGCGACCTTCCGCGTCAGTATTGCCAATTTCTACGGTGAGACCTTTCCGAGTACTGATCACATCGCCGGGTTTATAGGCATTTCCCGAGATGACGTTTTCCACGGCAGGAATTAGCACGCGTAATTTAACAGGTAATTTTGCTTGCATGATTAAAGACGCCAAACCTAACGCATGCGCAGCACCCCCCATATCTTTTTTCATGCCTAACATGCCAGCGGCGGGTTTAATATCTAAACCGCCTGTATCAAAACAAACGCCTTTTCCAACTAAAGTAATTTTGGGATGTTTTTTATTTCCCCAGTTTAATTCTATTAAACGAGGTGGAGTAGTGCTTGCGCGTCCTACAGCATGAATGGCGGGATAATTTTCTTTTAATAAATTATCGCCAATGATCTCAGAAAAATCTGCTTTAAAGTCGGACGCTAATTTTTTGGCTGCGGCAGACAGATCAGCCGGCGACATATTTTCGGTTGGCGTATTAATTAAGTTACGAACGGTATAAATAGCATGTAATTGTGCGACGGTATTTTCAAAGCCTTTTGGTAAAATTAATTTTGCGGGATTACGTTTAGGTTTTTTATATTTCGTAAATTGATATGCGCCCATGCCCCAAAATAAAACGGCTTGATGGTTTAATTTCTCTAAACAATAAATTCCTTCGGGAAGAGAATTGGCTAAGCTGCCCATGTACGTAAAATTATTTTTATCTGCATGGATAGCTAATGCGAAATCAATTTTGCCGTTTTTGTCGGGAATGAGACAATGCGAATCTGTTTTGCCGAGAAAATTTTGCGCGCTCAACCAATTTTGAGTGAGTGAACTTTGTTTACTTTTCCACGAATTAAAATCCGATTCAGTAATAAAAATAATAGATACTGCGTCAGAAGATTTTTCTGCAGCAAAACAATTCAGCATAATTTATCCCATGAGTGCTTTAAGAGGTTCGTGATAATCCAATTGTACGGATTCCGCAACGGCACGATACGTAATTTGACCGCGATAAACATTTAGCCCATTTAATAAATGTTTGTTGTTAATCAATGCATCTTTATGGCCTTTTTGTGCCAATTGAAGAATAAAGGGTAGGGTTGCATTGTTTAAAGCAAACGTTGCAGTACGCGCAACAGCACCTGGCATATTTGCAACACAATAATGGACAACGCCATCAACAACATAGGTTGGATCTTGGTGGGTGGTTGCACGACTGGTTTCTGCACATCCACCTTGATCAATTGCAACATCAACGAGTACTGAACCCGCATGCATTTTTTTAATCAACTCTTTCGTGATTAATTTCGGTGCAGCAGCGCCTGGAATTAACACCGCACCAATAACTAAGTCCGCTTCAGACACATAACGCTCAATCGCATCGTGTGTTGAATAAATAGTATTTATTTTCGAACCGAATTGTTGGTCTAATTCTTTTAAGCGCTGAATCGATTTATCAATGACAGTGACTTGTGCTTCAACACCAGTTGCCATACGAATTGCATTGGTTCCTACAACACCGCCGCCAATGACAACGACGCGACCCGCTGCAACACCCGGCACACCACCTAATAAAATACCGCGTCCACCTTGCGCTTTTTCTAAACAATGCGCCCCCGCTTGAATAGACATGCGACCTGCGACTTCACTCATCGGTGCAAGTAAGGGTAATCCACCAAAATTATCTGTGACGGTTTCATAAGCAATTGCAATACAACCGGAATTAATTAAGCCTTTTGTTTGATTTGGATCCGGAGCGAGATGTAAATAAGTAAATAAAATTTGGTTTTCTCTCAATAGTTTGCATTCGTTGGGTTGAGGTTCTTTGACTTTGATGATCATGTCTGCGCGACTGAAAATTTCTTCAGCGGTTCCAAGAATTGTGGCGCCTGCTGCTTTGAAGTTTGCGTCGTTAATGCCTATTCCCATTCCTGCATTTGTTTCGACGATAACTTCGTGTCCGTGACTCACTAATTCACGTACGCTTGATGGAACTAAACCGACTCTGTATTCATGATTTTTAATTTCTTTTGGAACACCAATCAACATAATTTTTTCTCCTGGAAACAGTGTGCGCGGATTATACAGGATGTTATGATAACTGACGATTCTTAATAGTTAACGGAGGTGTGTATGCCAGCAGTGGATGAAAATAGGAAAAAAGCACTTGGTGCAGCGTTAGGGCAGATAGAGCGCCAATTTGGAAAAGGCTCGATTATGCGACTGGGTGATAACGAAGCTGTCCCAATTGAAGCTGTCTCTACAGGTTCGCTAGCATTGGATATTGCGTTGGGTATTGGTGGATTGCCCAAAGGACGAATTATCGAAATTTATGGACCTGAATCGTCAGGTAAAACAACCTTAACATTACAAGTCGCCGCACAGGCACAGAAAAAAGGCGGAACCGTTGCATTCGTAGACGCAGAGCATGCATTAGATCCAACTTATGCCGAAAAATTAGGCGTGAATGTTTCAGATTTATTAGTATCGCAACCCGATACAGGCGAGCAAGCCTTAGAAATCGCAGATATGTTAGTGCGTTCGGGTGCAGTGGATGTTGTGATTGTTGACTCTGTTGCGGCGTTAACTCCGCGTGCGGAAATTGAAGGTGAAATGGGCGATCAACACATGGGTTTACAAGCGCGTTTAATGTCTCAGGCGTTGCGTAAATTAACGGGTAATATTAAGCGCTCTAATACGCTGGTAATTTTTATTAATCAAATCCGCATGAAGATTGGCGTGATGTTTGGTAATCCTGAAACAACAACCGGCGGAAATGCCTTGAAATTCTATGCTTCGGTACGATTAGATATTCGTCGAACCGGTGCCATTAAAAAAGGCGAAGAAATTGTCGGGAACGAAACACGTGTCAAAGTCGTCAAAAACAAAGTGGCACCACCGTTTCGTGAAGCGCATTTTGAAATTCTGTACGGTGAAGGGATTTCACACGAAGGTGAAATCATCGACTTAGGCGCACAATTAAATATCATTGAAAAATCCGGTGCCTGGTACAGTTATCAAGGTGAAAAAATTGGTCAAGGTAAAGACAATGTTCGTCAATTCTTAAAAGAAAATCCGAAGATCGCAGAAGACATTGAAGCGAAAATTCGTGAAATCTCTTTAAAGAAACCGACTAAACACGTGGAGACAACAGACGAGGATGAATCAGTCGCCGCGTAAACAGTTGTATTCGCTCGCGCTGAAATGTTTAACTCGGCGCGAGCATTCTGTTTTTGAGCTCACTCAAAAATTGTGTGAAAAAACAGACCATCCCGAATTTATTCCTGATGTAATTCAAGAATTGATTCAAAAGAAATATTTAGATGATACCCGTTTTGCGGAAGTATATTCACGGAGTCGAGCAAATAAGGGTTATGGTTTGTTAAGAATTAAGCGCGAATTAAAAGAAAAAGGCATCACTGAAAATATAAATTTAATTGGCGCAGATATTAAAATGATTTATGAAAGAAAATTTGGGCATGCTCCCGCAAAAGACATTCGGGGAAAAGCAAAACAAATTAGATATTTGCAGTATCGAGGTTTTTCGTTTGATGAAATTAAAAAGGTTTTGAATCATGAAGATGACGAGTAATGACATTCGCCAGAAATTTTTAGATTATTTTAAATCGCACGGCCATGCCGTTGTCGCGAGTAGTTCCTTGGTTCCGCAGAATGATCCGACGTTATTGTTTACTAATGCGGGCATGGTGCAATTTAAAGATGTTTTCTTAGGTGTTGAAAAGAAAAATTATACGCGTGCGACGTCTTCACAAAAATGTATTCGTGCGGGTGGCAAGCATAATGATCTTGAAAACGTTGGTTATACGGCACGCCATCATACGTTTTTTGAAATGCTAGGTAATTTTAGTTTTGGAGATTACTTTAAAGAAGACGCCATAAAATTAGCCTGGGATTTTTTAACGCAAGAATTAAAGCTTCCCATTGATAAGTTATCCATTACCGTTTTTCAAGACGACGATGAAGCCGAAGAAATTTGGCTTAAACAAAAGGGCGTTGATAAAACTAAAATTAAACGCTGTGGTGAAAAAGATAATTTTTGGAGTATGGGTGACACAGGACCGTGTGGTCCTTGCACAGAAATTTTTTATGATCATGGTGAATCCATTAAAGATCCGGATGATAGATTTGTCGAGGTCTGGAATTTGGTTTTTATGCAATATGATCGTCAGCCTGACGGTAAATTAATTCCGTTGCCTAAACCGTCGGTTGATACGGGTATGGGATTAGAACGAATTTCTGCCGTCATGCAAGGCGTCCACAATAATTATGATATTGATTTATTTCAGCCAATATTATTAAAAGCGGCAAAATTGGCCAATACAAAAGATATCACGCTAACATCTTTAAGAGTTCTTGCTGATCATATTAGGTCGACTAGTTTTTTAATCGCCGAAGGTGTTGTGCCAAGTAATGAAGGAAGAGGTTATGTATTACGCCGAATTATTCGTCGCGCTATTCGACATGGACATCATGCGGGAATTTCCTCGCCATTTTTTCATCAATTGGTTGAGCCATTGGTAAATATCATGGGTGATGCGTATCCTGAATTAAATAAAAATCAAAAAAACATTGAAGAGACTTTGTTGCGCGAAGAAGATCAGTTTTCCATTACGCTTGATCAAGGCCTGAAAATCTTAAATCAGGCTATTTTAGAATTAAATCAAAAAATTATTCCGGGCGAAATAGTTTTTAAATTATATGACACCTATGGATTTCCGGTTGATTTAACGGCAGACATTGCGCGTGAAAAAAACCTTGAAATTGACATTGTGGGTTTTGAAGTAGAAATGGAAAAACAGCGTAAAAAATCACAAGATAATCAAAAATTCTCAGGTGAAACGTTAAGTAGCATTGCAACTGCATTAAAAGATCATAAAGTCTCGACGTTTACGGGATATGAGCACTTAGATGAAATCACAGCCATCACGGCTAGATTAAAAGAAGGCTTGGTTTTAGAAAAAACACCGTTTTATGCAGAGTCGGGTGGACAAGTTGGTGACAAAGGTAAAATTTATTCCAAAGATAAAAAAAATATTTTTGAGGTAAGCGATACCAAAAAAGTCGGCCAACATATTATTCATTATGGTCAAGTGACGGAGGGAGAATTCACACCACACATGGAGGTTATTGCAGCCGTGGATAAAGAGTTACGACAGCGCACAGTGTTAAATCATACCGCGACACATTTGTTACATGCTGCGTTGCGCAAGATTTTAGGTGATACCGTTACTCAAAAAGGTTCGTTAGTTGAACCCAATCGATTACGGTTTGATTTTGCGTATGCAAAACCATTAACGCAAGAAGAAATTATTGATGTCGAAAATTTGGTAAATAAGCATATTAGGCTCAATCACGAAGGCCAAGTAAAGATTAGTACACCAGAGCAAGCAGTTAAAGACGGCGCATTAGCATTATTTGGCGAAAAATACGGCGATGAAGTGCGAACATTAAAATTAGGTAATTTTTCCCATGAATTATGTGGTGGAACGCATGTCGGTCGAACGGGTGATATTGGATTTTTCAAAATTACGTCAGAGTCAGGAATTGCCTCTGGTGTAAGACGTATTGAAGCAGTGACCGGTGAAGGCGCAGAAAATTTTGTTCGCGAGGAGCAAAAACGCTACCAACAAGAAATTTCAAAATTATCTGATGATAAAAAAAATCTCCAAAAACAATTGGACCAACTACAAAGTAAATTAAGCAGTCATCACGGTAGTGGATTGGCAGATAAAAAGCGTGTAATTAATAATATTACAGTATTAGCCGAAATGGTTGAAAATATTGATGCGAAGAATTTGCGCGAAATGGTCGATCAATTAAAACAAAAAGTTTCCAGTGGAATTGTGGTGTTGGGAAGTGTTCAAGACAACAAAGCCAATTTAATTGTCGGCGTGACAAAAGATTTGGTCAGCAAATATCCTGCCAATGAATTGATTAAAACAATGGCGGAAAAGATTGGCGGAAAAGGTGGTGGTCGTGCAGATTTAGCTCAAGCCGGTGGTGATAAACCACAGCATTTGCGGGATGCGCTTAAATTGATAGATAAGTTGGTATAAATTATGGCACTAATCGTCCAAAAATTCGGTGGTACGTCAGTCGGTTCGCTCGAAAGAATTGCGGCTGTTGCAGAAAAAGTCAAAAAATCCCGTGAACAAGGTCACGATATTGTTGTTGTCGTATCTGCCATGGGCGGCGAAACAGACCGATTAATTCAATTAGCTAAACAAATTCACCATACGCCTGCTGAACGTGAATATGCAGCATTAGTTACAACAGGTGAACAAGTGACAACAGCTTTACTAGCAATCAATTTACAGAAAATTGGTTGTCCTGCAAAATCGTATACCGCGCATCAAGTCAAAATTCTCACAGATAAAAATCATCTCAAAGCACGAATTTTAGATATTGATACGAAAAAAATTTTGAAAGAAGTGAAAAATGGCAATGTTGTGATCGTTGCAGGATTTCAAGGTGTGACAGAAGAGGGCGAGGTCACAACATTGGGTCGTGGTGGATCCGACACAACCGCTGTTGCATTAGCCGCTGCATTAAAAGCAGAAGAATGTCAGATTTATACAGATGTCGAAGGCGTTTACACTGCAGATCCACGTGTTGTATCTAAAGCAAGATTGTTAACGCATATTACCTTTGAAGAAATGATGGAAATGGCAGGGTTGGGGGCAAAAGTATTGCAACCACGTTCTGTTGAATTTGTAGGAAAATATAAAGTACCTTTGCGGGTACTATCCAGCTTTAAAGATGGTCCCGGTACATTAATTACTTTTGAGAGTATTACTATGGAACAACCTTTAGTTTCAGGCATCGCATTTAACCGTAATGAAGCAAAACTTACCATCAAGGGTATTCCCGATGAGCCAGGAATTGTGGCGAAAATCATTACGCCAATTTCAGAGGCAAATATTGAAATCGATATGATTGTTCAAAATATTGCAGTGGATGGAAAAATTGATTTTACGTTTACTGTTCCGCGAGATGAGTATCAGCGTGCATTGGATATTTTAAAAGAAACTGCAAAAAGCATGGGCAATAAAGATGTTACAGGTGATTTGCGCATTGCAAAATTATCGTTAATTGGTGTGGGTATGCGATCACATGCCGGTATTGCGAGCAAAATGTTCACGGTAATGGGCAAAGAAGGCATTAACATACAACTTATTACGACTTCAGAAATAAAGATATCAATAGTCATTGATGAGAAATATTTAGAGTTAGGTGCGCGCGCATTGCACACGGCATTTCATTTAGATGTTCAGCCGGTAGAGGAATTTAATTGACGCCGTAGGAATTATCCTGAGAACTGCTGCGCACTCCGAAGGAACACCCGCCGGGTGCGCTAAATAATTTTTACTCTTTCAAAGCTGCTTCGCAAAATATCATTGCTGAATTCACCGCTGCTTTCGAGAGAACAGCCTGGCGATGATGATCTTCTATTTGCTGCCCGAGCTGGAGATCTTTTTAGTATTTCTGAGGCAGATGATAAAGTTTTTGGAGAAGAATGAGGCACAGGCTCTCTCGGTCGAGGAGAAGGAGTGCCATCGAGTAGTGCGCTTAAACCTGAGTCTGAAGAAGAGCTTTCTCCTCGAGGAGAAAGGTAGGGGGCTTGAGGTAACTTTGACGTTTTGCTTCTATCTAATAGCACTTGAATGTGCGCGCCGTTTTTCGTCGCAAAAATTCCAGCATATGCTTTGTGTATTGCGTCCCAAACCAACTGATCTCGATCATCGCAAAGGATGATTTTGTTTGCTGGAATATTTTGCCTTCCCGTTTTTTCTTTTGCGTGCTGGATATGTAAATCTTTAGTGGATTGGTCTTCTGGGAGAAATGAAACAACGCAAATATTTTTTTCGATAAAATCTTTTTCGAGTTCAATGATTTCATGTAAATATCGGGGAAGAATATTTTTACCAAAGCTACTGAAAGAAACAATCGCCACAGAGTGACCATCTTTGATTAAGGTGTGGAAAAGTGTGCGCCACGCCTGAGAATCACCACCAATGGGGGGAAGATGCTTAACCAAGTTCCATTGCTCTTCGGGGTTTGTAAGGATGCTGCGGTTTTCCTTGGAGGCGTCCCAGATAATGTTGTGCGTATGCCCGTCAATGATGGTCCCGTCTGCATCAAGGCAGAAGAGTGCGGTTTCATCTTTGACCTCTATTAATGCTTCATTCACGGGTTTCTCCCTGATATGAACCTTAGTGAGGGTGATTTTGGTATCTTTCTTTGTTTCTTAAGAAAACCTTAAGGTTTCTGAGCTATCATACGCTAGGAAAGGTCATTGTGTTAGTGGTGTCCCCACAGTAGAATCGGCCTTTTAATAATATGGAAATGAGTACCAGGATAAAAAAAAGGAATACTTATACTTATTAAGGAGGAGAAGCAAGAATGCTTATCTTAACAAGACGCGTAGGGGAAACTCTTATCATCGGTGACGACGTCACGGTGACGGTGCTTGGCGTCAAAGGAAATCAAGTACGATTGGGAATCAATGCGCCTAAAGAAGTTTCTGTGCATCGAGAAGAAATCTATCAGCGAATTCAGCAAGAAAAAGCGAAAGACGAAACTAAAGATAGTTAAAAAAATAGTTAATCTCCTTTTTATTCGATTTTATTGATCTTATCCAAAATGATTCGTATCATGCCGGACTCTGTAGTGTTCGGTAAGGTACGAATTTTTTTCGTTTCGGGGTATAGCGCAGCCTGGTAGCGCGCCTGCTTTGGGAGCAGGATGTCGGGGGTTCAAATCCCTCTACCCCGACCAACCTTCGGACAGCACTGCGCCCGTAGCTCATTTGGATAGAGCACCGGCCTTCTAAGCCGGGGGTAGCAGGTTCGAATCCTGCCGGGCGCGCCAAATATTTTGGTGTCATCATGGTGGACGTAGCTCAGTTGGTAGAGCCCCGGATTGTGATTCCGGTTGTCGCGGGTTCGAGCCCCGTCGTTCACCCCAATTATAAAGCCTTGTAAAAATATTTATTTTTTAATACCTTCGTTAAGGAAAATTTTACATGCAAGAGCCAAAAAACAATCGAGCAATTCATGCAGCCATTTCCAAAAATAAGCTTATAAAACTTGATGAGATTATCCAGAAAAAAATTCAGACAGAGAGGCGCTATAGCATTAATGTTAAAAATGCTAATGGGTTAACACCGCTAGCATTAGCTTGCGCCACAAGACCTGTTAATTTAAATATTGTACAGAGTTTAATGAAAGCAGGCGCAGATGTTACTGATGGTAAGCCGTTAGTCCTAGCTGTTTTTTTGGGAGGCGGCGGGGCCTTGAATGCTGTAGCTAAATTATTAATAGAGGCTGGTGCTGATGTTAATGAAGTTAATGGTGATGGTAACAGTGTGTTTTGTCTGGTGTGTAGAGATTATAGTGATTTAGATCTTGCAGCTTATATGGCTCCCCACGTTAAGGATATTGATGCAACGAATAATTTAGGCCTAACAACTTTGGCTGTTGTGTGTCAAAAAAACAAGATACCTACGATTAATTTTCTTCTTGAAAAAGGAGCTGATCCTGAAAAAGTTTTGCCTAGTGTATATGAAAAACTTAGTCCTGATCTGCGATATATTTTAGATGGCGCGAGAAAAAACAAAAGTGATAGGCCACCGCAAGAGGCATATCGAACTTCACAACTTGTTTATTCCACGCCTGCTGGCAGACATGCAATGCTTGCCCCGCAGCAAAATAATTTTGCGCAGAATATGAATGCAACAGCTAATGTTCTCAATGCGGTTGGTAGAGCAGGCGAAGGAATTTCACAGGCGGTTAATGCTTTTAATGGCGTTTAGTTGAAAAGGATTTTCAAGTATAAAAAAATGTCGTTTAGTCTAGAGTTAACAATAGAAAGTTCCCGCGTATTTTTCTGCAAAAGAAAGCATTACGAAAAAATAAGGTGATCGAGTGTTGCATTACCGGAGGCCAGTATGGATTTAAACATCGTTTTTTTTAGAGTTGTATGGACTTAATTTATGGCTATCGAAAAACCTCCGTCACCGCCTGCAAATAAACGTCGTTATGATTCTATTGCTTCTCTAATTCAGGGTGATGAAGTTTGTGGAGCGAGCTGTTTTGATGGAAAAAATCTTTTGTTAGCGACTAATACTGCCCAAAAAACACAGTTTGTGAATCATGTTTTGGTTTACTTAAAAAAAGTTGCCCAGAAATCCAGTGAGCGATTAGATTCTAGTATGTTTTCAAAATGGGTGGGCCAGCAGAAATCTGAACTGCTCGGTTATGTCAAAGCGCACGTCAAACTTTTTCAGCAAAATAAAACCTACGCATCGCGCTTTGAATCAGCCTTGGATAAAGTAACTCATTCTTTGTTTCTTGCGTATCAGAGACCAACTGATCCCTCAGCATTTTCATTTAAGATGGCTGAAATTATGCGCAAAGGAGAGTTTATTTTCCTAGAAAAACCCAATGGTAAAGCTAAATCTAAAATGCCTCATGCTGAGTTGCAAATAGTAGATTATTTATACGCTAATCGTCTGAGCAATGTGAATTTAAGTGAACCTATTTACATTGGTGTTTCTAAAAAATGTTGTGGTAATTGTGAATCGGCCATGCTTGCACTTAATGCCGTTATGGGTAGTAAAGTAATCGCCGTGCGAGGTGATGGGCATGGATTTAATTTTCTTGCGGGAATTCCTGAGTTTTTACGGAGAAATAATAAGATACAAGAGGCTTTTTTAATGTTGCGAGATGTCGATACACTTGAAAAAGCATTTATAAATGATCCTGGAAGAATATCGGGAGATGATCAGTTGCTGACGCCTTCTGCTTCTGTCTATGAGTCTACAAGCACGCATGATTCATATGAGAAAACCTATCCAGCAAATCCAAGTATAGATGAGGAAAGCAGTGAGATTTTTATACCGCTTGAAGTATCCAGCGCGAAAAAAATCGTGAAAACACTTCAGTCTGCGCCTGTATTAGCTGTAGCCGCAGCGCCTCGATCTCCTCAAAAGCCAAAGCAAGACATTCATTCAAAAGCAAAAAAGAAAAATAGTGCGGAGCCAACAGCGGGGCAAAAAAAAGATCAAAGAAAAGCTAAAAATACTCAGCAAAAAAGTCAGTTAAGTGCGCCATCATTAATGTTTGCAGTGCCTGAAAGTAAAGCGAAGAAAAAAAACGCAGCGCCATCAGTAGCCAAAAATAAAAGTCCAGCAAAGAGTAAGGCGAATACTGTCGGCATAAAAAAATAGTTTGGTCGAAAGTGTTCTTATATAAACCATTAGTTTCGCCATTCTATTAAATTCTTCATATCTCCAGTTTCTTCTCATATCTCTTCCTCAAACTTTTTATGGTACTGTTTAAAGAAAAACGGATAAGGGAGTAATAAAGTAATGCAGAAAAAAGAGTAATTGCAATTATTAGGGCTGCAGATAATTTAATAGAAAGTAATGCGGCTGAATAAAAAATACAGGGTACCAGACTAATAAGCATGGCTATTAACGCAGATTTTTTGACAAATAATTTTTGTTCATCTTCACTGAAAAATCGCGTTTCATTTTTGACGAACTTATCGCAGATCAAATAGGGAAGCGACATCGATAGGCTAAGCATGATAATAAAATCACTCGCATGAAGATGCCAAATGTTATCAATAATAATAAGCAGGGGAAGACCGATGAGATACCCTAAGAAATAATATAAAGAAAACTGTCGTATGTAGGGTTTCAAGTGTGCGGTCATACTGATGCCTTAAATAGAAAAAAAGCATTATGCTGGACTTGACCCGTTCTTAAAACCCCATTAGCCTGACAGCTTCACATTGTGGGCCGTTAGCTCAGTTGGTAGAGCAGTTGACTCTTAATCAATAGGTCGTTGGTTCGATCCCAACACGGCCCACCATATATAACAACGTCTTAGAAATATTTTTCTCCTTCGAATTTTCCCGTCTGTGTAATTCCTGTGTAATCGTGCCAAGTGTTTTGATTTGTTGAGCTTCAATTGTATATGAGCCGATCAAGTAAATACTGAGAATTCAGTTTGGCTAGAAAGGTTTGCCACCCATTCAAAATTCAAGTAGCTTCTTAGCATGAAGCTATTTTTAATGGATGAGGGTGAATCACTATGAGGGAATTATCTGATGAACTATTACTCCGAATAGTGAGATGGAGTAAAATTGAATCGCTTGGCAGACTAGCCCAAACGTGTCAAAAATGGAGCTCCCTTTTTAATGATGAACAGCAATGGAAAGAGCGAATTTTTTTAGAACTTACCAAACAGCCTAAACTCAAATCCGGCGAGTCCTTCAAAAGTTACTATAAACGAAATTATGATTCTCCTGGGAGTGACGTTCGTTACAAAAAATATCTGACACAACCTCTCGAGCATTTTTCAGAAGAACAATCTTATGAGTGGTGTTCAAAAAACTCATTAGATGCCTGTTTGGTCGCAGCGTGTGCGGCAGGTGCAGAGATTTGGGCAGAAGAGGTGATAAAACTGGGTGCAAATTTGGACAGGAATTTTGAACGAAGAAATGGTTTTATAGAAGCGGTGACTGCTGGGCATTTGCATATAATCGATCTTTTGATGAGTCGTGGAGTTAATATTAATTTTTTTATAGATAATTTTACATCTCATACCACTGTATTTCATGCGGCCTTAGATTCTCCGACACCCGATGAGTGTTTAAAAAGAATGTTAAGTTACCAGAGAAAAATTAAAGTTCTCCCTCGATTGCATCAAGCCGTTATTGCTGATAATCCCCAGAGACTCGCACAATTACTGAATACTCCTGGAATAGCACACAATAAGCTCGATCGGGGTGGTATTAGTGCTTTAGGTTGGGCTTTGATATTGGGAAGAGCGAAGTGTACAGAGATATTGGTTAAGAAAGGAGTTTCTTTTGAAGAAGTTGCAGGCTCTCAATACGGCCGAGCTAATATTGCGGGCCCTGTATCTGCTTTAGCTTTAGCGATTGAAAAAAAGCAATTGGCATCCGTAAATCTGTTATTGGAAAATGAAGCTGACCTTAATGCTGAATGGTGCCCTATGGATTATGGAAATAATGGTGGTATGGTTACGCCCTTACTTCTTGCGGTAGAAAAAGATTTTCCGGAAGGCGTTCAGGTGTTAATTCAAAGCGGATCACTGCGGGGCGTGAATGCTGCTTTTTGTAAAGCGGCAGAATTAGGCTATTTCGAGTGTTTAAAAAACCTGAGGAGTGCGAAACCAAATGTGAATTACGTAAGGCGAATCGAAGATAGGGATCGTAAAAACCATGATTTTTATACAGATACTCCGTTAACTTGTGCTACAAAATACGGGCATGCGGATTGTGTTGAGTTTTTACTAAATAATGGCGCTAATCCTAACTTGACTGCTTCACGAAGTTGGACTCAGTTCGGCAAAAATATTGATGATGAGAATAATATTACACCACTACATAATGCAGTCCAATATTTAGTGGGCGTGGGGTGTTTATCATCTACACTTAATATGGATCACCATGGCGATGAATATAGAGAATATCTTGAAAATAAAAATGCTAAAATAAAACTTGAGTTTGAGCGAGAAGATTATAAGCCGTTAGATAAAAAAAATATATTGTCACAAAAAGCGATTTTAAGTCTTGAGCTATTATTAAAGCATGGCGCAAATCCCGATTTTACCGATAGCAAAAAAAAGTCTGCTTTAGCGATTCTTATCCAAGGGATCTCTAAAGAAGAAGAGCTCATTAGTTTAAATATGAATAAATTGATACTGTCTGCTATTGAGATTTTATTTATGTATAAAGCGGATATTAAGAAAGTAAATTTTCCAGCACTGCACCATGCATTAAAATTGCAAAACCTTGAGCTTATAAAAATACTTATTGAAAAGGGGGAGGCTGATGTTGAAGAAAAAGATCCGGAAGGAAATACTTTCCTTTTCGTTGTAGAAAAAAAAGGTGCTGCTGAGGTACTTGGATATTTAGCTGAAAAAGGATTGGCTTCAAGCCGACCGATCACGGGCATCTGGTGATATCAGTGAGGAGTTTTCACAGTTTGATGTAAGCTCACTTGTTCAAAAAAATATTCGGGGGCTCTAATTAATTTTTTACATCAAGAAAGTTAAATTAGTTTAATCTAATATGCATTTTATTCGCAGAGAGGCCTACGCTGCCCTCTGATTCTGATACCTCTGTTCCAGCTTATCCATCGCCGCCTCAATATGCGCACCATTTTGATGACTGTATCGCTCAACCATTTGCAATGTTTTATGACCTGAAATTCTTTTCACTGTTGGTAAATCAATTCCGGCTTGTACCAAATGAGTAATTGCTGTGTGGCGTAAAGTGTGACGAACAACTACAGTTGGATCGAGTCCTGCATTTTTAACTACGCGACGAAAGGCTTTCTCAATATTCATGGTATGACCAGAGCTTGAGTTTTCAGCAGGAAATAGCCAGATTTGATCGGGGGAGAGCATTTTTATCTGAGAAGATAAAATTTCTGCTAGATGACCTGTGATTGGTTGTTGTCTTGCTCCTGCTTTAGCATTTGGTATGTGAATTAATTTTCTATCGAGATCAATGTCTTTAATTTTTATGGAAAGTATTTCCATGCGGCGCATAGCGGTTTTTAAGCCAATCGTAATAAACAAATGAATGTGTGGATGTGTATCTTGTTTAGCTGCTTCAAGCAATCGATCGATTTGCTCAATCGTTAAATAAGTAATTTTACTTTGAGTTTCTTTTAAACGTTTTATTTGTGCAGGTTTGCTCTCAAGCCAGTTCCATTCAAGTGATTTGGTAAATATGTGAGATAAAACAGCAAGTTCGCGATTAATGGTGCTAGGTTTCGCATTATTTTCTTGGCGATGTTTTTTATACCGTTCAACGTCGAAACTACAAATTTTATTTAGTGGCGTTTCATAAAAAAAGGGGAGAAGGTGAGTTTTGAGGTGACAATTTTTTGAACGTAAATTTTTAGCACCTTCTGCTTTTTGTTTTTCTAAATATTTTTCTGAAGCTTCTTTGAAACTAAAAACTGTTTTGCGTCCCTTAGGTAGATTTAATCGACCTTGTCGAGCATCAGAACGGAGTTTCGATATCACATCTTCCACTTGCTGACGCGTTACACCTTCAGATTCTTTTCCGACCACTCGATGAACACGCTGACCATCTACCATAATGTTAATGTAAAACCGTCCATCACCATTTTCGAGTCGCTCAAATATTATTCCATGCTCAACTATCTTGCTCGGGTATTGGAGTTTACGCATGTTTACTCGGGTTAATTTCGTAAATTTAATCATTTATCATCTCCAAGAATAATTCAGATGCTTGCATCATAATATTTTAAAAAATATTTTTACAGAGAATTAATATTAATTTGTACTGATTGTTACTGATTTGTATCTATTGTTATGGTTTTGCACTGGTTGATATTGGTTCACCGTGGTTCATTATGTTCTCGGAAGTTCTCTCAAAGTTACGTTTTATTAAAACAATACAAAGTCTCTTGCATTTATAAATATCCTGTTCTAGGATTTTCTCTAGAAACTTAATCATAACTGCGGAGAATATTACTCATGACAATACTTAAACATCCGATTCAATCTGCCCCCATCTATATGTTTCCCGACGAAAGATTGGATGCACACAACGCTGCTATTTATCTCGGCTTGAAAGAAAAAACGTTAGCCATGATGCGTAGCAAAGGTGTAGGCCCAAAATTTATCAAGCGCGGTCGCGTATTTTATTTTAAAGAGGATTTAGATCTTTGGTTAAATGCTGACGGACGATTGGTTAGCACAGCACAAAGCTTTCATGGACTTCGCGCAACGCGATAACCATGAATACAAAACTCATTTTTATTGCGATTGATTGGGGTAGTTTTAACTATTTCAAACGACTTAAAAACGCTTGTTTATTTTACCGAAATTTACGATCGCTTTCGTTTTGTTATCAACAAGAGATCTGGGTGCTGTATTCCAATGCAAAATACTTTGAATGTGCAATGCGCTTTGCTCGACGAGTACAGCAAGCAGGCAGCTACAAAATTTTAATGATATTGATTAACGCTTCTTTAAGCTCTGGAGAAAATTAATGAGGAATTCAATAATAGAATTACAATCCCTCGAACATCATGAAGCCTGGGATGATCCTATCTTCTTTAATGAATACGATACGCCAGATATTCCAGCGTGTTTACTACCACCCGTGTTTCACGAGTTTGCCAAAGCATTGGCAGAATCCGTAGAAGTTCCTGAAGCGTTATGCGTAATGACTGTTTTAGGAATTATTTCTTCTGTGGCATCTAAATTTTGCAAAGTATCGCCTTCTGAAAGCTGGGAAGAACCCGTGAATATTTATAGCTTGATAGCTCTTCCTCCTGCTAATCACAAAAGTATTGTGCTTGCCCGTTGTAAAGAACCTCTTATCGAATGGGAGCAAGAGCAAGACAAAATATTTCGAGACAAAATAAAGCAACACATTTCTGAACGTAAAACGCAAGAGCGTATTATTGAAGGATTGAGAACAAAAGCGGCAAAAACTGAAGACATTAATGAACAGCAAAAAATAATTCATGAGATAACTTCAAAAGAATCAGCGTTAGAAGACCCTCCGGTTACTCCCCAATTATTTGTAAATGACGTCACGCCAGAATCACTGACAACAATTTTAAGCGAACAAAAGGGACGGCTTGCAATATTTTCCGATGAAGGCGGAGTTCTAGAAACACTTGGGGGCCTTTACAGTAATGGCATTGCCAACGTAGATATTTTGTTGAAAGGGATTGATGGTGGAGAAATTCGTGTCCGACGTAAAGACAAAAGTATTTCTCTCTGCCCGTATTTAACATTGGTGTTAGCTGTTCAACCTGTAATTATTAAAAATTTAATTTCCAAACAAGCGTATACAGGCAACGGAATGGTCGAACGTTTTTTGTATGTACTACCTCATAGCAAACTAGGGTATCGCACACATGACAAACCCTCATTACGAAATGAACTGCGATCAACTTACTGTGCAAAAATTAAAGCTCTCCTTAGCGAGATCACATCCGAGAAGATATTCACCCTAACCCCCGACGCAAGAGACGCGTGGAAGCAATTTCAGCGCGAAATAGAAATTGAACTTCGGCCGGATGGAAAATTAGGAAACTGCCAAGGATGGGGTGGAAAGATTTGTGGGTTCACACTTCGGATCGCTGGACTGCTTCATGTTGCAGAACATGGAACACGACTCGATGAAATTAATTCTCAAACTATGAATCGCGCGATTGCGATTTCAGAACTTCTCATTACTCACACACTTGCTGCTTTCGGATTAATGGCAATGGACGAAGCAACGGAAGATGCCAAATGGATCTGGGAATGGATTTTAGCAAGGGGCGAGCAATCATTTACTCGAACCGAAATTATTAACCGCACTCGAAATAAAAAATTAGGAAAGGCTGAACGGTTAAACAAAGCACTCAACGTTTTGAGAAATCGAAATCTAATCAGCAAACCTGTTGAACTTCCCACTCGAAAACCCACCATCAAATATTATGTCCATCCCTCTGCCTTAGGTAGACAAGATTCTGAAATCCTTCATTAAAATTCCTCTCCTAACTTCTTAAAATCAAAGCCCACTTCGATGGGCTTTCGCACAACAAACGATAGTTTGTGTAAGTGCGCTATTAGACGGAATGAAATTTTTTCGCCAAGGAGAACAAAAATTTTAAAACTCTTCTACAGACAAGAATAAGTGAGAAATGTGAGAGAAGTGAAAAAATGGAGGTGGTTAAAAATCACTTTTCTCACATTTCTCACTTTTTACTGGTGCCTAAGACAAATCTAAAAACGCTTAACTACCCTAAAACACTTTTCACCAAAATCCTCAAACCGTCTAAGAGCGCACTTATACATTGCTTCGCAATGCCGCGCCCCTTACCCAGCTCAAGATGGCACGCCCCACCCAACAACCGCGTAGGCTGTGCTATACTTTTTGCAAGAAGGTCTCCGAGTATGGACCCTCAGAAAATGATAAAAACACGTGACTACACACAAAAAGCTAAGAAGGAAAAAAGATATGGAAGCTCAAGAAGCGCGGTATCCAGATAATGGCATCTTACGGTTGTACAACCAATTCCCTGGCATGTATGCCAATCTCACAGAAATGACAGCAGATATTCCTCGGATTGTAGCAATGGGATTTAATGCTATATGGGTCAATCCCTTTCACCCCACTGGTAAATTTGAAGTTAAGAGAAGAGAGGGGCGTGAAGATTTCAGAGCTCGAGGCAGCTTGTATTCAATTACAGATTTTAAACACATTAATCCTCAGTTAGGCGAGGATGTAGCTTTAAGGTATTACATAGACCAAGTACGAGCAAACGGATTAATTCCAGTTTTTGATTTGGTTTTGCGTCATGTGGCTAACGATATTGATTTGAAATCTCAAAATTTAAAAATTGAATGGTTTAAACCTTATCGCGATGGAAAAGAGATGGATGATACTCTCGATTTTGTATATGCGATTCCATCCGGCAAAAAAGGAGCAATCAGGCAAGAATATGAAGAGATATTTGGGGCAAATGCTGAAAAGCTATGGCCAGAAATTTTTGAACAATTTTGGAAACCGTATATTGATCAAATGATAAGAGGCTATGGTTTTAGTGGCGTTCGTATTGATGCAGTAAAACATCTTCCTCCATATGTCATAAAAGATGTGTGTGAATATCTTCATGCGATATGTCCCAATGTGGTCATATTCGGTGAATTACTTTTTCTGCATAGTGAGCCAAAAAAAGTAATTGAGCGCTACACAAATCTTGGTATTACCCATATAACAAATGCTTTATATTCTCAAAATTTTGATTTTTCTTCTAGGAAATTTGGCACATGGAAAAGCGGTAAAAAACAAGGTGAAGGGGATCTTATTCAAGAGATGTTATCTTGGTTAAATGCAGCCACGCGAAAACCTGGAGGAACAATTGGCTTTGTTGGCTCACACGATGAAACATCACTCGCATCCTCTATTCGAGGAGCTGAAAATCTTGAAAAAGCAATGAAGGAAAGAATTGCCGCGGTTGCTTTCACGTCCAATGGTGGCTGGTATCTTATGTGCGGCGACGAATTTGGATATGAGAGAAGAGAAATCAAGATTGTTTTTGGAGAAATTAACAGAGAGGGCGGCGGTTGGTTTGCCAATAAAAAAACGTCTGCCGAATGGAGTGAAGCGGCGGCAAAATTTAATTTTTCAAGATTTATTCACGAAATTAATACCAAATTAAGTGCATTACCGCCTCTCACAGCGGATGACTGGGTTGAGCATCTCGTGCTGGACCAATATCCAGACCTTATGATAATTGTTCGGAATTCAGGAAAAGGATTTGAGGGTGACACAAGAGTTGTTCTTGTTAACACGGGCAATACCCATTTAGAGTTGCCGGCGGATTACAAGGAGATGATTGCTTTGGCAATGCGAGCTCTTGAAACGCAGAAAAAAGGTAATAGAGATAATCAGGCTTATTGCGAGATGGTATATAATAAACTGCGGGATTTAGACGATCGTTCAGTTTTAACTATCGGCAATTTGTCTCTCGCGCATAGGCATGTGTCGAGGCCACATTAACAGCAAAGGTGAGGTAAATTAAAATGAAAGAACTTATGTCTCTTATCGAAAAAGAGGATTTAAATGGTCTTAGAAATTTTGCGGTTACCAGTAATTTAAGTGAGCTTAATGAGGGGCCTCCTAATTACAAAACACCCCTTGCGCGTGCTGCTGAGAATGGCAAAAGTATTGCTGTTGATTTCTTTGTTGACGAATGTTGGTCACAACTTAGTCAAAAAGATAAAGATTATGCTTTTCTTTATTACTCTGCTAAAGGAAATTTGGCAAAAGTAAAAGCTTGTTTAAACAATGGTGCTAGTATCTTAGCTGTTGACTATGGGCAGAATGCATTACACAAATCAGTATCAAACAAACATGTTGATGTGACTCAATTCTTACTTGAACGAGGTGTTGATCCTAATCAACAAGATCGTTACGGGACAACTCCTTTTATGCGTGCTCTCGAAATAAAAGAAGATAAAATCACTGATCTTTTTATGCAAAACCCCACAACAAATCTTCATCTTATAGATGACGTAAATGGGACTGCTCTAACCTATGCTATTTTTTCAGAACAATTCGGATATGCAAAAAAATTAATTGAAAAAGAAGGGGAAAATTTTAAGGTATGTAATCATCCTGAAGCATTAAATTGGGCTATACGCAAAAAAAGGCAGGATCTTGTAGAATTAATGCTGAAATACAGTAATAAAGGTATTAATATCTCAGGCGGCAAAACTACAGACGTTGAAAATGCTTCTGAAGAAATTTCACATCGATATACAGCCCTTGATTTAGATGAGTGTAACGATCTTGCACTCATTTGGGCTGTTGGATTAGGGCATGAAGAAATTGTTGATTTACTTCTCAAGCATGGCGCAAATCCGGAAACACAAAATCTCAATGCCATATCTGCCAAAACTATTAGCCAAGATCCTAGTTACGGTTTTCCAAACATTAAAGCAAAACTTTCTGCCCAAGGTTTAAAACCTTTAAGATCTTCAAGGGAAATGCAAGCAATAGGAATTTTTAAAACTGAAGGGCCTCACTCTCCTGAAGATACAGGTAGAGATAAAAAAGAATCTTCTCCAGGAAGAGAGGAAAAAAGCGTTCAAGTATTGTTTGAGGAGCTGATCAAAGAGCGTGCAAAACAAGATGCTGAATTTTCAGCAAGATTAGAGGCTTTGAAAACATCTGCTAGCGGTAATTCCGACACTGCAGAGTCAGATAAAACTTCTTCAGGAGTCGCTGAATTAATTCACAAAGCTGCCGTTCTGGCTAAAGAAGCCACTCAACAAGATGAAAAGCTTCTGGAAGAATTCCAAGCTTTACAAAGTGGGCAAGGTAAATCCTTTAATAATTAATTATTTCTTTTATCAACCTATGCTTACTTGTTGATTTTAAAGTGGGCTCTAAATCAAACTCCGGATTTGTTAAGTAGAGTAAAGCTTCCTCCAAATCTTGGTATGAGCACTGGATCTGACCCAGAAAGCGAAGAAGAGATTGTGAAAACAAAAACGTTTTTTAGTAGACGTAAATAGTTTAGGGGGAATTAATTATGAATGAAGAATTAATGGCAGGTGTTAAAAGTATTTTGGAGACTAGAAAATCTCCTGTCGAAATTGATTTGAACAACATAGGTTTGAGAGATAATGATGTTGTGAAATTGGTTGAGTTATTAAAACAATATCCGGCAGTAGTGATCAGTCATTTGAGATTATATAGAAACAATATCGGTAATGCAGCCGCAGTGTCACTTGCCACATTAGAAAATATTAGTTCAGTAAGCTTAGAAGATAATCGTGTGGGCAATGAAGGTGCGCAATCTCTTGTTGCTAATTCGAAGATAATGAAATTGAATTTGGCAGACAACCCAATAGATGAAAAATGCGTAGCATTTATTTTAGAAAACACTAAACAAATTTGTCTGGGATTACAGCGAACTGAAATTTCTGATAAAAGTATTTCTCAAATACAAGAAAAAGTGAAAGACAATGAGCGAATACTAACAAAAGAAAGAATAAAGCCAGGTTATGCGCCGCCAAGCGATAATCCTGTGCCAGGTACTAATTACGTATACTACCGAACAGATTTATCAGCAGATGGGAAATATTTAGGAGGTGGTGAAGTACCAGGAGAAAAAGA
>JANRJR010000013.1:0-20028 GCA_033763845.1 Gammaproteobacteria bacterium
GGACGAAGAATATAGCGCATTTGATTTAATCCACTGCCAATTTCATCTTCAGCAACTGTCTTTGTAGCTAAAATACTGCGAATACCTGTTCGTAGAAAAAAGTTATTCGTAATTTGCGTATCGCGAGATAATTCAATATCGAGTGATTCACTTCCATCATGATAATAAGTTCTAATATTCGTATCGATAAAGTACGGCATTAATCCTTCAATTCCGATACCCGGTTGCAAATAAGGATGTTCAGCAGGACGATAAACATAATTCACGCCACCCTTCACTGCCCAAAACTGACTGATTAAATGCCAATAAAAAATATCCATATCAGCATTTTTGACGCTTCCTTTATTGACTTCAGCATCATTAGCAAACAATTCAAGTTTATTATAATCACTACCGTATAAACCCTTAAATGTAACTTTTTGTACATTATCAAAAGGATCTTCGCCTACATCTAAAAAACTTGCGAGGTATAAACCCATAGCATGCGCCATGGGATGATGAATCAATGAAGTATCAATCGGCATAACTTCATCTTCTCTCACAATTGGTTGATTAACATAGGTGCCGAGGGAAATTTCTTTTTCGGGTTTCATTTTTCCTTTCGCGACATCAATAATCGTTGAATACTGAAATACACGCGCCATTCCTGTCATCATGTGATAAAGATGATGGCAATGAAAAAACCATTGGCCACTCGCATTTGAATCAAAATCGGCTACAGCAGTAGCGCCTGGCGCTACTTCAATAGTGTGCAACAGTGGATCATAAACTCCGTGTCCATTACGCAAAACAAACCAGTGCCCATGAATATGCATGGGATGGTTCATCATAGAGTCATTGGTAAATATAATACGATATCGTTTATTGGGTTCAATAATAATGGGCTTAGCTTTAAATTCAGTTTCACCATTGATAAACCAAATATAACGTCCCATATAGCCGAATAACTGCATTCTAATAATGCCGGCGATTGGTTTATGCGGATCATTTGTTTTAACTGCAGCAATTAAATTTTGATATTTCGTACCTGAGGTAGTGGCTTGAAAAGAATTAGGCGGAGACATTGTGTCTCCTATGATTGAAGCTTCCGTGGGCATGTCCATATTCATAGATTGACTCATAGACATACCATGATGCATCGAACCCATATCCATGCTCATATTCATTGAGCCAGAATTATTATGATCTGTCATACCAGACATCATGTTATCCATCATTTCTCGAGTGACAGGCTCAGGTTCAGGAAAAGGCTTCACATTAGCGTAATCGACAGTTTGATTAGGTTCAGTAATTAAAGCACCTACTGCTGCACCTAACGTATCTTTTGATTCAGCATAAATAATATACGATTGATTTTGAGTAATTTTTACTAATACATCATACGTTTCACCCGGCGCAATCGTAAATGACTTAACTGCATACGGTCTTACATCATTACCATCGACACTCACCATCTCCATTGAAGTACCTGGAATTTTTACATGATAAATAGTACTACCACCCGCACCAATAAAACGTAAACGTACAACATCACCCACTTTAACTAATGCTTGCCAAGGAGCACTATTCGTATGTCCGTTTAATAAAAAAGCGTCGTAAGCCACATCACTCAGGTCATAGATACTCATGCGCATACTCTGCATCATTTTATAATCTTCGATTAATTGCTTACGTCCTTCTGGTGTCGCATTTCGGTATTCTCGAATAAAACGTACAAGTGATGCTTGCATTGGAAATCGTGGAGAATAATAATCGCCATCTTTTTTCAGATTAGCCAATATTTTATCCGGATTAGTATTACTCCAATCAGATAATACAATGGGATAATCCTTAGTATATTTATTAAGATGTGGCGTAGATGGATCAATAATAAATGCTCCATATAATCCCTGTTGTTCTTGAAATCCTGCATGAGCGTGATACCAATAAGTACCTGATTGGTATAGTGTAAAATGATAGGAAAACATGCCACCCGGTGGAATTGCTTTTTGCGTAATACCTTCAACGCCATCCATTTGCCACGGAACAATTAAACCATGCCAATGAATTGCTGTCCCAGTATCCAAATGATTGTAAACGTTGATGGTAACAGTATCGCCTTTTTTAAAATGAAGCGTAGGGGCTGGAATTTGGTGATTAGCCGCAATAGCCTGAACAGATTTACCTGCAAAATTCACGGTTTTGTAGCCAACATTTAAGTTTACTACGATATTATTCGCAAAAGCTGTAGAAATGTTGAAGAAACCTACGACCAAAATAACGATATTAGTTAATAAACTAAACATTTTTCTATACTCTGGCCGCATGTTCCTTCCCTTTGGCAAAGTTCCCTAAAAAAATCAGTGTTTTACAGGTGCATCCGAAATGCTTGCTGAATCCATACTTGTTAATTTATTTAAAACTCTCGCAGAACAAACATAGGCATTGCCTATTAAAGTATGATCATCAACTTGCCGTCGCGATCCGGGTATATACTTCGTCTCATGATCTGTCAGAACGACAACATTCGCACCTAATGCTAATGCTCGATTCTTGAGTGAATTAATTTCCATTGTCTGTAAATTCGCATGAGAAGTATACGAGGTTGTAACACCATTAACATCTGTGCTTGAAATTTGACCTAATAATTTACATGCTGAAGGCACATCAGTTGTTGTAAAAACAACCTTTTCAGCACCAGGATTAAGGGGTACTGATGCACATCCTGTAAGAACTGAAACAAAAAGACCCATGACCACTAATTTAACGTTAATACCAATTTTCATAAATTCATCCTTAATCCAATATGTCTGTTTATACTCAAAAGAAAATACCCGAATGAATATAAACCTTAACCCTAAGATTAAAGTCAAGAAATCATCAATCCCGAAAATTTACTGAAGCAGCAAAAATAAAGAATTATTGCACCACGGTACCGCCTTTATCTGTACATTCTTGTGCGGACAAATTAGTGACGATGCTTTTCGGATTAACAGCTTTGCACGCATTTTTTCCGCCACAACCATTCGCACCCGATTTACAAGCTCCCATGGCTTTACAATTATGTGCTCCCATACATTTTACGGTAGATGCTGGAACCGGTGCTGGTGATATAGCGACAGCATAACTTTCGGTAGCAAATAAACCAGCGATAACAGCAGCGATGATGGCACGTTTTCTTTGGATGCTCATAAATTAAGTTCCTTGTGAGGTAAAAATGGATATCACCAAAATAAACTAACCGAATTACGGATAAATAAAAAGTCTTTCTCCATTTTGAGAGAAGACGCCGACTCGAGCGGCATGTTAAACTGAACACGAGATTATCTAATCTTTAGTAAACCCTTTTAATGAGAGGAGACAAAGCATGTTTGAGCAAAACTACACCGATTATCTTTATTATGTTGGCAATGAAGTAAAGTATGGATGCACACTTTATTTTTCAGGTTGGAAGAAACTTTTATTACACCCTATTCAAACTGTCAAAGATACGGCCTACGCCCTTTATCACCCCATCGAAACAGGTAAAATTTTGTTAAACGAAGTTCGTCAACATCCTGTTGGGATGGTAGTTAATGTTTCCCTTTCTTGGGCTACAGGACGCGCAATTAGTTCAGGGATCCGCTATTTTCGCCAAGCGAACACAGGTCCCATGACTGATTTTTCAGCCTCATTAGGCCAGAAAGCTGCTGTTTCTGAATCAGTTGTTTCATCAACCGTTGCACAAATGGTTCAAGTAGGTGCTCAAACTATGACGGGTGGATGTTGTGGCGGAATATGTACAACAACTGCTGCTCGAATAGGACAAACTGCTTCTCTTGTTACTAGCCAATCAGCAGCTTCAGCAGAAAATCGTCAACAATTACAAACAACCGAAACTTCAGAATCTCACAAGAAATCTTCATCATTCTTAAGCTATTTCTGGAAAAGCAGTCAAGATGAGAAACGTTGCAAAAGCACCTCATGCACAACAACTACCTGCTCCACAGATCGCTCAGATGCAAGCGAAAGTAAGATAGGGTTTCGGAACAAAACGGCTAATCAGTAAATAAAAATTGGTCTCGTTAGACAAAAAATGAACTCTACTTAAGGTGGTGCGTTAATTTTGTTCAGCTTTTTTGGCATCTCTCAGAATTTCAATCGCCTCTTTAATAACGAATAAGCCAATTAAAAACCCCACAATCAAATCGGGATAACGCGAATGGGTTAACGCCACAAGCACCCCTGTAAAAATAACACCGCAGTTAATAATCACATCAGCACGAGTGAATATCCACGTAGCACGCAAATACGCTTCACCTTTGCGAAATCGACCCAGCAAACGTAAAACATTTGCATTCACTATTAATGATATACACGCGACTATAATCATAGTAGTACTTTCAGGAAAACTACCGTACCAAGCACGACGAGCAACTTCGAATAATACAAAAAGTCCCAATATTAATAGCAACCCACCACTTAGAGTTGCTGCAATAGTTTTGAAACGCAAATCCCGATCACTCGCACACAATCCTATTGCATAGGCTAATGCATCTGCGAGCATATCTAAAGAATCAGCAATAAGACTTGTTGATTGTGCCAATATGCCCGCAATGAGTCCTACCAAAAACATGATGGAATTCAACGTCAGTGCAATCCACAGAATTTTTCGATTCGTCAAGGTTTCCGCTTGATGACATTCACAAGTGTTAATGAATCAGTCCCTTCTCTTGAATAAAATACTGCTTCCACAAAATACAAACCTCAGGAATAACAATTAACGTTAACAACGTATCACTATTCATTCCACTAATCATCAGCGTTGCAACAAGACGCGTGATTACTGAATCTCTACTTAATATATAGTTGGAAAAAACCTCAGTGAAATCAAACTTCCTTCATTCACAAAGGCATATGTTACACCGCCTAATAATAAACAATAAGAAAGGTTTATCGAATACAAACTGGGTTGGTCAAATGAAGTTATTTGGCACAAGTCCTAATATCGATCATTGTGATCGTTCTTTTTTATTTTCCTGTACAGCGCCATTTACCATATCGCTTAATGCGGTAGGGCCATGCACAAGAACGGGCTTGCCGTTTACAAAAAATGCAGGTGTACCGCGGATATTGTTAGTTTTAATATCTGCTGCATCCTGCTTAAGTATTTTTATGACTTCTGGGCTTGCAGCATCTACTTTCGCCCTCTGAATATTCAAACCGGCAGCCTCTGCAATATCCCAAGCCCTATTTAAATTTGGCGCGGGATGTGTAGCCCAATAACGTTGTTTTTCAAATAAAGCCGCCAGCACATTTTCAAACATATTTTGCTTTCTAGCGGCCTCTAAAATGCTAATTGCAACGTCAGATCCTCGGTGAAAAGCCGCATAACGTACCACCAGACGGACGTCGTTTGGATATGTTTTCAAGATTTTATGGACGCGGGGAAATACCTCTCGGCAGCTTTCACACGATGGATCCAGAAACTCCACAATTGTTATGGGTGCATCAGCCCGACCAATGATAGGCGAATGTGGCCGTACAAGTGAATTATCCTCGATATTCGTTGCAGCTTGTACAGCAATTGTCGTTGAGTTTTCAATAGTGCTTTGCGGCTGTGCTTTTTTATAAAAGTGTCCCGTAGCAATCAAACCTAAAACTGCTAGTGTAACGACAGTGATGACGATAAATAATTTTTTCATGGCGTTTTCTCCAGATCATTAGAAGCAAAAATTTGTATTCTGCAAATAAATTTAATTTAAGAGTGTATAAAATCACACTTTTCACTTTCTTTTGAACAATGTGTTTTTTCATGTTGGAATGTGGTATGTGTAATACTGAATTGTTGTGATAAAAGTCTACGCAGTTTAATTAAAATGGTTTCGCAGTCACGTTTTGAGTCAATTATGACGTGAGCAGTTAAACTGATTCTGTCAGTTGTAATAGCCCACACATGAAGCTCATGAACATCTAAGACACCATCAACAGTAAAAAGTGCTTGCTTCAATTTTTTTAAATCTATATTTTCAGGAACTCCTTCTAGCAACACATTTATACTTTCCTTAAGTAAAATCCATGTGCGAGGTAAAATCCACAAGCCGATTAAAATAGCAACGAGTGAATCAATCCATACCCACCCTGAAAAATAGATAATTATAGCTCCGATGAGAACACCAAGAGATCCCAGTATATCACTCCACACTTCAAGATAAGCACTTCTCATGTTAAGACTTTTATCATGACTGACAGTTAACAACCGCATTGATACTAAATTTACTACTAGTCCGATAGCAGCAATAATAAACATCCCTAGAGACTGTATTTCTGATGGAGAATTCAACCGTTGATAAGCTTCATATAAAATATAAATGGCTACCAAAAATAAAAGAATTGTATTAAATGCAGCAGCTAAAATTTCAAATCTGTAATACCCGAATGTTCTGACTGGATCTGCGGGACGTTGAGCAATTTTTATAGCGAAAAAAGCAATAGCCAGCGCAGTAACGTCGGTTAACATGTGTGCTGCATCAGAGATTAAAGCAAGACTTCCAGTAATCAAACCACCTGCAACTTCTACGATAAAAAAAGTAAACGTTAATATCAACGCGAATAAAAGGGAGCTTTCTTTTTTTAGTTTAAAATTTGAGTGCGAAAGATTACGTTCAATACTCATGACGTCCTTTTCATTTCAATTAAAAAAATCTTACTTGCTTCCATTTATTTTGTCTTTTGAAAAGAAAGCGAAAAGTGTTGGTAATACAAACAAAGTAAGAAGTGTAGACGATAGCAAACCTCCAATCACAACAGTTGCCAGCGGCCGTTGAATTTCTGAACCTACCCCACGTGCTAACAACATCGGGATTAAACCAAGCGCTGCAATAAGCGCAGTCATTAAAACGGGTCTTAATCGTGAAACTGAGCCTTCAAATACTGCACGTTGCCACGGAATTCCCCCTTCAATTTTTTGATTGATCGCATTGACCAAAACAATACCATTCAAAACCGCAATACCAAACAAAGCAATAAACCCAATTGAGCTCGGCACAGATAAATATTGCCCCGAAACAAACAACGCAAAAACCCCACCAATCAAGGCAAGCGGAACATTCAGCATAATCAATAATGCTTGAGGAACTGAATTAAAGGCAAAATAGAGTAATAAAAAAATAAGCGCCAATGACAAAGGCACTACAATCATTAATCGCGCTTGAGCGCGTTGCTGATTTTCAAATTGTCCCCCGTATGTCACCGTGTAACCACTCGGAAGCTTTAGCTGAGAGTTAATTTTTTGTTTAATCTCTTTCACTGCACCACCCATATCACGCCCTTCAATATTGGCTTGAATGACAATGCGTCGTTGAATATTATCGCGTCGAATCTGTGGGGGACCAGACTCGAGTTTAACGCTGGCAACATCTCCTAATCTTACCCAGGCCCCATTGGGTGCTTTCAGAATTAAATCTTCAATCACTTGTATATTGTCACGATACGGCTTAGCAAGACGTACATAGATATCATAACGCTCATTTCCACTAATCACTTGCCCCGCTTTTTCGCCTCCGATAGAGTTTGTTACCAGAGCCATGACTTGTGCAACTGAAATACCGTAGCGCATCACTGCTTCACGATTGGGAGTAATTACTAGCTGCGCTTCTCCAGTAATAGGTTCCATTGCAACCGATCGCATTCCTTTTGTATTTTTTACTATATTTTCAATGGCTTTACCTTGACTCTCCAATACATTTAAATCAGGACCAAATAATTTTACCGCTAAAGGTGCTTTTACACCCGATAGTAATTCATCTACTCGACTTGCAATCGGTTGTGAGAACGAAAAAAATAATCCTGGATAGATCGATAATTTTTTCTCAATTAAATCCTGAAATTGTTGACGGTTATTTGCAGTTTTCCATTTAGAAACAGGTTTTAAGCTAGCTATTATTTCAATATTAGATACGGGTTCAGGATCACCTCCTAACTCAGGGCGCCCCACGCGACTCGATGCAGAAATTATTTCAGGAAATGTCATTAACTGTTGTTCGAGCGTTTTAGATACGGAAATCGCTGTATCTAAACTTGCAGATGAAGCTAATGTTACACGAATATTCAATGTGCCTTCTTCCAATTCAGGAACAAACTCTGTACCCAGAAAAGGCGCGATAATTAATGCGGTCAGCAACAGAAGTACAGCTGCCATCGTTATTTTCTTGGGAATTTTTAAGGCTGCTTCAAGTGTGCACTCATAAAACTGTTTAATAGGAGAAAATATAAAACTTTCTCGATGCTTTAATCCATTTTTGAACAGATATGTTGCAAGTGCAGGCACAATGATTAAGGCGGCTATAAGTGACATAAACATAGCCAACATAATACTTTGTGCCATAGGATGAAAAAGTTTACCTTCCACACCTTGTAAGCTAAACAGAGGGCCAAAAACAACCATGATAATTAATACGGCGAAAAAAACAGGCCGTGCAACTTCTCGTGCAGCTTCTTGAATTCTAAGAGGTATTCCACCCACATGGTTTTCACCAATGGCATGTGGATTAGGATCACCGGGTGCCACAAATTTTTGAACATAACTTTCATGTGCTGCATCAGGATGTATTAAATGTTTAAAAATATTTTCCATCATGACAACAGAACCATCCACCATCATCCCAATGGCTATAGTTAACCCTCCTAATGACATTAAATTAGCAGAAATTCCCCAATAAGCCATTATCATTAATGCAACAATTATTGAAATAGGAATCGAAAATAAAACCAGAAAAGTTGCACGTAAATTCATTAAAAATAGAAAAAGAACAATAAGAATAAGAACAAATGCTTCAAGCAATGCTTTAACCATAGTATGAACAGCTTTATCAATTAAAGCAGTTTGGTCATAAATGGGAATAATTTTCACACCTTGGGGTAAAGCTTTCTGAATTAAAGGTAGTCGCTCTTTAATACCATCAATAGTAGCTTTGGTATTAGCACCAATTCGTTTTAAAATAAGACCCGTAACAACTTCATTTAATACCTGCGGCTTGCCTTTTATATCTCGCGTAGTAATCGTCACAGCACCTTGACGAATTTCACTGCCATATGCGACGTGAGCCACATCTTTTACACGAACAACAGCACCGTCTTCATCTTTGAGGGGAATATTCGCAATATCTTGTAGTCCTTTTTCTCCACTGCGTACCCAACCCTCACCACGTACAACATATTGCTCAGCACCTCGATCCACATACCATCCACCTGCATTTCGGTTATTTGCTTTAATCGAATGGACAACATCTTCCGCATTCAAGTTATATGCAAGTAAACGACGAGGATTAAGTTGCACTTGATATTGACGTACCTCACCACCAAAAGATAAAACCTCTGTCACTCCTTCACCAGGAGCTAAAATTAATTTTACCAGCCAATCATTTATACTGCGAAGCGTCATCAAATCATACTGTTGAGGATCATCTGGCTGCAAAATATATTGAAAAATTTGTCCTAAACCAGAGGTATTAGGACCAATTTCTGGAATTCCTACATCTTCTTGCATTTCAGCTCGCGCTGCTTGTAAACGTTCAAAAACTTGTTGCCTTGCAAAATAAATATTCACATTGTCTTTGAATACTACGGTAACAACGGATAATCCAGTTTTAGAAATAGAACGCACTTCTTGAACATCTGCGAGTGAATACATTCCTGCTTCAACAGGATAGGTAATTAATTGCTCAACTTCTTTTGCAGCAAGACCTGCCGCTTCAGTGTTGATCGTTACTTGAACATTAGTGACATCCGGGAAAGCATCTAAATTAAGTTTAGGTAATATGAAAAAACTAGCGATCAAAATAGTCAGTAAACCCAGAACGACCATTAAGCGGTTATTAACCGCGAAATCAATCAATTTATTTATCATCTTGCATCCTGCTCATTAATGCCCGTGGCTTTGAATATCACCTTTATTTAATTCTGAATGCACAAAAAAAGCCCCTTTCGTAACAACGCGTGATCCAGGTTTAATACCCTCAATAATTGATTGATTTCCAATAGTGTCGACTTGTTTAATTTCTTGTTGTTGGAAATAATCTGGCTTTATTTCAACATACATAACCGCATCACCGTCTCCAGATCGTAAAATGGCTTCAGTGGGTACCGCAAGAACAGGAGGAGTTTGCCCAACAGCAATTTCGCACTCTACAAATTGACCTGGACGTAAATTATTATTTGCATCAGGAACTTCAATACGTATAGTTTGAGTTCGCGTCGTCTCATCTAGCTGTGGATGCACTTGAATAACTTTGCCAGAAAATTTTTGTTGTTCAATGTTTATCCATGCTAGTGAATTTAGCAAAACTTGCTTGGCTTGCACTGGAGATAATTTAGCATCTATCCATACGGCAGAACCATTAACAATATCAAACAAAAGTTTGCCGGGTTCAACAATTTCACCTTCAGCAGCATTTGCTTTAAAAATTGTACCGTCTCGAGGTGCAAGCAGCTCAAATTCGCCGGTCGCTTTTTTAGAGTCTTTGGAATTGAGTAATGCATCAACTTGATCAGAAGTCATACCATACGCAATTAATTTAGCACTCGCATGTTGAAAATTAATTTCTGCTTCATTATATCTTTTAGCAGAAACTGCTTCTTTTCCTAATTGTTTAAGACGCTCCCATTCTTGTGCCGCCATTAATGCGTCGCCCTGTGCTTTAGCCATATCCACACTTGATAATACTATCAATGGCTGCCCTATTTTAATTACTTGCCCTACTTGTACTAAGCGCTTAACAACTTGAGCACTTACACGGGGAGTTACAGTACTCGACAAATCAGCATTGGGTATCACTTCGCCTGGTGCTGTAATTATTTTAGACACACTTTTTAGTTCAAGAATCCGTGTTTGAATTCCTGCGATTTGTTGAGATTGAACGCTAATTTTAATACTATTAGAGGATTTTTCGTTTTCATCTTTGCCTTTTTGGCATGCTGTTAATATCAGCATGAACAAGATTAAAAGACAGGCTATACGTTTCATTCAAAAATCCTTTTATTTACTTCCATTGATAGCATCGTTACTTTTTAACCAATTATCAAGTGTATCCGAAGCATTGAGCCAATCAAACCATGCTTGCCACGCTTTACCCTGTAATTCCACACCCGCTGCTCGACTATCGATAATTTGTTTTAATTGAATTAAATAATCAGTTGTGCTTAATTCTCCCGCTTCCCATAAACGATTTAATAAAACTTCACCATCTTTAATACTTTGCGCGGTTGTTGACTGCCACTCACTAAATGCTTCTAAAGTAATATGGTAGCGTTCCCACGTTCCCTGTAAATTAGCTCGCGCTTGACGATAAACATCCATACGTGTTTCTTCAGCAGATGCAAATTCATGATTTGCTTCTCCAACACCGGCCTGATAATTATTGCGTACAAAAAGTGGAATACTGACATTAACACCAACCAATCGATTACCTTCATCACGGCCACCATAAATTCCAACCGTTGGATCAGCGTGTGTTTGAGTTTTTGCAACAGCTATAGCTGCTCTGGATTTTTCTACTTGTTGGTTTAAAAGAGCAACCGCGGGTAAATGTGTTAATAGTTGTTCTTCGTTTTCCAAGTGAGGTTGATGAGGTAAAGTATTTGCTAAAGTTGGCCATGCTCTTGATGCGGTACCCGTAATGGTAACTAATATTTGCTCTTCATGACTAAATGTCATTTTAGATGTGGCCTCTCGAGAGATCGCTTCCGCTAAAGCCATATTCGCTTCATCTAATTGAACTTTTGAGAGATCGCCTACTTTATATTTCTTAGTAATTTGATGAGCAAATTGCTGTAACAACTCAGTACGCTGTTCTGCTAAAGATACTAATTTTTTATCAGTATAATAAGTGGCTAAAGCCGCTAGCGCCTGGGTACCTAACTGTAACCTTGAAACCTGCAACTGTGTTTTTGCCATTTGTAAATTCGCACAACCCACTTTTGATCGAGCACTACGTTTGCCGGAGAGATCTAAAGTTTGACTCACGCCCACACTATAATTCGTCGTATCTGTACGGTTAGTGTCCGCATTAAGATCCGGATTGTAAAGTGATTGGTTTTGCGCAGTTGCCTGAAATTGTGCTGCCATAACATCAGATTCAGCGGCTTGAATTTGAGGGTTGGTCTGCCACACAGCTGTAATAAATTGTTTTAATCTTGGTGAAGCATGAGAGACAGAATTATCTGCAAAAGAAATATACGGGATACACAATAATATAAGAACAGTAGACACCTTTCTCATTCGTAACATAATCATCCCTGCAGTATTCAAATTTTAAGCATGTTTGAAAAAAACAACTCTTCTTATCTTTTCACAAATAAAGCAACAGTTTAACATCCTTAAAATATTTTTTCATAGCAAAATAGGGGACCTCTCTCAACTGAAAACTACAACACCTCAGATAACAAAATTAACTACGGGACTTAAATTAAGTCCCGTAGTTAACTGAAAAATACTATTGAACAACTGTACCACCTTTGTCGGTACATTCTTTAGCTGCGGTAGTATTCATTATTCCTTTTCCTTTACAGGAATTCATTCCCTTACAAGCATTTGTCGCCGTTTTACACGACCCCATACCTTTACAGCTATTAATGCCCATACAATGTACAGCAGCCGTTGGCATTGCACCACCAGACATAGCAGATGTATCAGCATAACTTGCATTTGACACTAAACCCGCAACAATCGTTGTAATAATTGCACCGCTTCTCTTTACACTCATCTTTAACTTCCTCCCTTAAATAAAAATTTTTGCTTCCACAAAAAATAAACCGCAGGAATAACAATTAGCGTTAACAACGTAGCACTGATCATTCCACCAATCATCGGTGCGGCAATACGACGCATAATTTCTGAACCCGTACCACTGCCAAACATAATCGGTAGCAAACCACCAATGATGGCACATACGGTCATCATAATGGGGCGTACACGTAATAACGCACCTTCAATAATGGCTTTTTTAATATCTGCACTGTTTTTAGGCTGATGCTTTTCAAATGCCTGATTGAGGTATACCAACATTACAACACCAATTTCTACCGCAACACCGGCTAATGCAATAAATCCAACACCCACTGCAACAGATAAATGAAACCCTAATAAATACAATAACCATAAACCGCCGACTAAAGCGAGTGGTAATGTTCCCATGATAATTAATACTTCGGTGAATCTTTTAAAATATAAATACAGTAATAATAAAATAATGCCCAATGTAAATGGCGCAACTAATAACAATCTTGCTTTTGCACGTTGCATGTATTCATATTGGCCTGACCACGCAATAGAATAACCTTCAGGTAATTTAATTTGATTAGATACCGCGCGTTGTGCATCTTTTATATACGACCCTAAATCACGATTTGTACTTTCAATATAAACCCAACCATTTAATCGCGCATTTTCGCTTTTAATCATATCGGGACCTTCCGTGACATAAACATTTGCAACTGTCGATAACGGAATATGTGCACCCGATGGAGTAACAATAGGTAACTGTTGTAAATTTTCTAAAGAATCTCGAATACCCCGTGGATAACGTAAATTAACAGGATAACGCTCTCTGCCTTCAACTGTTTCAGAAACATTCATGCCACCGACTGCCATGCTGATTACATCTTGTACATCACTAATATTTAAACCATAACGCGCCGCGTCCAATCTATTAATATCAATATAAACATATCGACCACTGGCAACGCGTTCAGCATAGACAGATTGAGTACCCGGTACTTGTTTCAAAACAGTTTCTATTTGCTGACCAATTTGTTGTATGACATTGAGATCAGGCCCCGCGATTTTAATTCCTATCGGCGTTTTAATTCCTGTAAATAACATATCAATACGCGTACGAATTGGCATCACCCATGCATTCGAAACGCCGGGTAATTTTAATCGCGTATCTAATTCAGCGCGCAGTTTTTCAGGATTCATTCCTGCACGCCATTCACTGCGTGGTTTAAATTGAATAATCGTTTCTACCATCGATAAAGGCGCAGGATCCGTCGCAGTTTCTGCATGACCAATTTTACCAAAAACAGTATCCACTTCAGGAACGGTTTTAATTAATTTATCTGTTTGTTGTAACAGTTGCTGTGCATTGCCTATTGAGATGCTGGGCAAAGTCGTTGGCATGTACATCAGATCGCCTTCATCTAATTCCGGCATATACTCTGAACCTAAACGTGACATTGGCCACAGCGCCATAACAATAATAAAAACAGTAATCGCTAATACTTTATAAGGTTCTCTCAATGCCCATTGAATGGCAGGCTCATAAGTTTTTCGTAGCCACAGATTAATTGGATTCTTATATTCTGATTTGATATGTCCTCGAATAAAATAACCCATTAAAACAGGCACTAAAGTAATGGATAATCCTGCCGCTGCTGCCATCGCATAGGTTTTCGTATATGCCAGAGGCGCAAATAAACGCCCTTCTTGTGCTTGTAATGCAAAAATAGGCAAGAAACTCACGGTAATAATTAATAGCGAGAAAAAAAGCGCGGGGCCAACTTCCAGTGTCGCTTGTTGAATAATTTCCCAGCGATTTTTATTGTTACCTTTTTCGTTATTGTTACGTTCTAAATGCTTATGAACATTTTCAATCATGACAATAGCTGCATCGACCATCGCACCAATCGCAATGGCGATACCTCCTAATGACATAATATTGGCGTTAATATTTTGCCAATACATCAAAATAAATGCCGCTAAAATTCCAATGGGTAAACTAATAATCACAACCAGAGCTGAACGAAAATGCAGAAGAAAAGCAATACAAACAAGAGAGACAACTAATAACTCTTCAAACAATTTACTGTGTAATGTATTTATAGCTCGTTGAATTAAGCTTGATCGATCATACGTGGTAATAATTTTTACACCCAGCGGAAGACTGGATTGCAACTGTGAAAGCTTTTCTTTAACTGCATCGATGGTTTGAACAGCATTTTGTCCATTACGCATAACAACAATACCGCCAACCGTTTCTCCCTGCCCATTCAGTTCTGCAATTCCCCGACGCATTTGTGGACCTACCTGAATAGTTGCAACATCAGACAATAAAACTGGCGTGCCTTCTTTGCTAACAGATAACGGAATATTGGCAAAATCAGGAAGTGTTTGCAGATATCCTCTTGCGCGAACCATATAATCTGATTCACCCATTTCAACCGCAGAACCTCCGACTTCTTGATTCGCTTGTTGAATAGCATTTTTAACTTGCATGAGTGTAAAACCATATGCGCGCAATTTATTCGGATCAACAATAATTTGATATTGACGCACCATTCCACCAATTGTTGCAACTTCGGATACACCTGGTACTTTTTGTAATTCATATTTTAAAAACCAATTTTGCACACTCGTTAATTGGCTTAAATCATGTTTGCCTGTTGGATCCACTAACGCATATTCATAAACCCAACCCACACCTGTTGCATCTGGTCCTAATGAAACTTTCACGGATGCAGGTAAACGACTCGTCACTTGGCTTAAATATTCGAGTACACGCGAACGCGCCCAGTAAAGATCAGTACCGTCTTTAAAAATGACGTATATATAAGAATCACCAAAACTGGATTCGCCTCGAACTGCAACTGCACCTGGTACAGAAAGCATGGCTGTCGTTAATGGATACGTCACTTGATCTTCAACAATTTGAGGAGCTTGACCCGGGTAATTTGCTTTGAGAATCACTTGAACATCAGACAGATCGGGAATGGCATCAACAGGATTTTTTTTAACCGCATAAATACCGCAGATAATTATTAATAATGCCATCAGCAATATGAGTATTCGATTTCTTAAAGACCAGCGAATAATAGCCGCGATCATGTACTGCTATCCACGCGTTTAAGACTTGCTTGTAAATTTGATTCTGAGTCTATTAAGAATTGTCCTGAGACAACAATATTATCGCCAACTTTTAGGCCAGAAAGAATTTCTACACGATTACCTGATTCCATTCCCACAACAACCGGTTGCACACGAAAATAGCCATTGCCTAAAGCGATGATCACTCTGTCTTGTTGTTTATCATGAATAATCGCCTCTTTGGGAATGCTTAAGACATTTTGTTTAGACTCGGCTAATAATGTAACATTTACGACCATATTGGGCTTTAATTTATTATCTGGATTATCAAAACGTAATCTCACTTTTAACGTACGTGTTGTTGGATCAAGTTCTGGATACACATACTCCACTTTCCCACTCCACACCTGGCCAGGATAAGATTCTGTTCTTCCTTCTGCTAATTGATTGACCTTCACCCATCCCGCTTGCTTTTCAAATACTTCAATGATCATCCAAATATTGGATAAATCAACTAAACTCATAATTTTCATTTCAGGTGTGACATGCATCCCCTCTCGAACATCGAGAGAAGAAACAATTCCGTTTTGAGGGCTGTAAACATCAATTAATTGACTAGCTTTGTGCGTTTCTTTTAACTGCTGAATTTGTTGCTCTGATATTCCCAGTGCTAATAATCGTTGGTGTGACGCATCAATTAAATCACTGTCTTTGCTTTCGAGTGCAATCAAATATTCTTCTTGTGCATTAACTAACATGGGTGAATAAAACTGAAAAAGTAATTCGCCTTTTTTGACAGCTTCACCTGTCGTTTTAACGTTTAATTTTTTTATCCAGCCTTCTACATACACATGGATATGACTAATATTATTTTCATTGGGCTCAATATATCCAACCGTTTCTAATCGACGAGACAAATCGCCTTGAATAACTGGCGCAGTACGCACGCCTAAATTGTTTATCGCTTCGGGCGAAACTTTAATGGCACCTAACTTATCTTCTTGTGCATATACTGGAACTAATTCCATGTTCATACGTGATTTGCCGGGATGATTATAAAGAACCGTCGGCTCCATCGGATCAATCCAATACAACGGTTTTTGTTTATTTTTCATCTCATAAATTCTATAAGAGCCTGCAACAATCCCTATAAAAAAAAGGATAAATATAATAATTTTAAATCTGAGGTTATTCATTCAGAGGTTCCTGATAAATACATCAACGCTGCTTCGGCTTTTTTACGTGCCACTTCAATTTGTAATTGCTCGAGCTGAACATTTAATTGATTCGTATAGGCTTTCAGCGTTACCGACATATCTGTTGTCGCATGCTGATATCCCAATAAAGCTGTTTTAGTACTTCGCTTTGCTTCAGGAATTAATTTTCTGCTGAAAAGCTTTTCACGTTCTGATAACAATTGCCATGTTTCATATTGGCTGTTTAATTCTTTTTGGAGATCTCGATAGTGGGATGTTTGATTGAGCTGTGCTTCTTCTAATCGATCAATGCTGGCTTTCGCGCGCCGACCTTGACGTTGATGCGTAAATAAAGGAAGACTTAACATCACTTGTGCAGTCGCCATATTAGTGCGTGGAGTACCATCTGACATATCGCCTTGCCGTATTCCATAATATACGCCAACAGTCCATGTAGGCTTGTACTGCTCTCGACTAAATTTAACTTCGTCACGGCTTGCTTCAATATTCGCTGAATCGGTTTTTAATAAGGGATGATTTTGTAACCCATTTTGTAAAATATCCAAAGAGTTTGGCTGTGACCAGCTGGGTAAACCAGTAACTAAAGGCCGATTCATATTATCTTGTCCTATCAATCGTCCTAACTGAAAGCGTAATAATTCTGCTTGCTGTTTAGCATCCAATGTTTGATCTTCCAACCGAGACAGTTCTAGCTGTGCTTGCGTCACATCATTCAGGCTGGATTTGCCAGAGCTATATTGGGATTTAGAGATTTTTAATAAATATTTAAACAATAAACGATTTTTATAAATAATTTTTTTTGCATGTTCCCAATAATAGAGATCCAACCATGTATCACGGACATTTTGAACCAACATCAGAGATTGATCGGCTTGATGCTTTTCTGAAGCTTCTGCGAGTGCTTGTGTTTGGTGCTCTTTGTCGCTTAAAGAGTTACCCGCGGGAAATGATTGCTGTATCCCGACTTCTGTCATCGTCATATCATCTTGGCGAAAGCTAAAAGTATTGTCCGGAACATTTACCGCACCTACCATCAATTGTGGATCAGACAATTGACCGTCGGCGATTGAATCTTCATGCAAAGCTTGTGTGTTCTCGCACTGTGCTGCTAATTCAGAGGAGTGGGTAATTGCTAAATGCTCTGCTTCAGGAAGGGATAATGGTACGGCAGGTTCCGCATGGCAGACCATACAAAAACCACTGAGGGCTATAAAAACAAATCCAGTTTTCAATTTGGAAAAAGCTAACATTCACAGTCCCTGTTCTAGCCCAGCACGTCAAGGCTTAGTCTAACAATAGGCCTGTAGGTAGTAAACAGCGCATCATCCCCTAGCCCTCTTTATACCATTCAAATTTCTGTGTGTAATTTGTGTGTAATCATGCCAAGAAAAGTGTGGTATTTCGGAGAATTTAAGAGAGCTTCTTAGAATTCTGGGAATTCAAACTATCAATAAAAATCATGGAATTTAGATAAAAATAGAAAAATCGAGAATCCCTTCTTCGATTTCTCATAATCTCTTGGTCCCAGGTTCGAGTCCTGGTGGGCCCACCATATTTATCAAGGTTTGTACCGGAAACATGGGTTACAGATTATACCGAAGACATGGGTAACACTTTTGATCCAAACGGATTTTCCAAAGGTTCCAATTTGCATGTCTCTTCATCAAAATAGCCTAAATCATAATGCATAAAACTTACGAGCCAAATTTTATCATCTACTTCTTTGATTCCCAACTTCTGCCCCGCCAATACCACACTTAAATTAATTTTTTTGCCATCTAAACATAGTCTTCCACAATTTGTTACGGTTAATATCTTGTCGTGAAATGGGTAGTCTACTTCCGGCAATCCCTCGTATTTTCTTTGAGAGAGTCTATACATTTCACCAGGGCATTTCATGTTAAGTGCTTGATGAGGACGGTCGTTGTTATATTCGTCAATAAAGTCATCAAATCTGGCTTGTTGCTGTAAGAAATTCATTTCTGCAGGTTTTGTAGCTTCTTTTTTCAACGTTAAATGCATGCGTTCATGCCTTCCATTTTGTTGAGGATTTCCAGGTTTTATTCTTTCTATATCGATACCTAATCGCAACCACCATACGGATAATTTACTCAAACCAAATAATGCATGAGCTGTTGAGAAAGGAACGCCATTATCTGTGCGAATAGCATTAGGCAATCCAAATTCTTTGAATACGCGTTCAAATATAGTAAAAGCATATTTTTCCTGAGTTGTTTCCAATCCATCACACGCAATTAAAAATCGACTACTAAAGTCTGTAATCGTTAGTGGGTAGCAGTACTTTTTATTTCCTAATAAAAACTCGCCCTTGTAATCTGCGCACCATAAATCATTTGGTTGATGAGGGTGAGATAAATAAGTTCCCTTTGCTTTATATCGACGCTTTCTTTTTCGTGTGACCAAACCATTCCTGTCTAAAATTGCATGAACAGTGCTTTTAGCGGGATGGCGAATATCAGGATAAAGTCGAATGAGTTTTTCTCGTACTTTTGGAGCACCCCAAGAAGGCCTTTCTTTTTTGATTTGTAAAATCGCTTTCTCTATTTGAAACGGTAATTGATTGGCATATCGCAGCGGTTTACGACTTCGGTCAGTTAATCCTTCTAATCCACAATGTTTGTAACGTTCATAGATTTTGTAACCTGTTTTACGGGAAATGCCGAACGCTTCACAGAGAGGCGACATTTTTTCGCCATCGAGTAATCTTGCAACAAACTTCAGTCTTTCATCCACGTGATCACACTCCTTCCAAGGCATTTGTTGCTCCTCAAATGCCAAAAAGTGTAACCTATGTCTCCGGTACAAACTGTTACCTATGTATCAGGTTGTACACAGGTTTGTACAGTTTCACTCTCTCCCAAAGATCTGCTCTCATAATTGATTCTCTGGTTACAGTGAATTACTCTTACTGAAAAAAAATCCTGAAATAAAGCACAGTGAGGGACGCCATGGATGAGCGAATTTTTTTGGGCA
>JANRJR010000014.1:0-30514 GCA_033763845.1 Gammaproteobacteria bacterium
GGCGACGATAAATCGGTTAAAGCTGCAGTCAGCGAATTTGATACCGTGATTAAAAAATACCCGAAAAGTGATAAATCCAAAGAAGCCAGTTTGAAATTAGGTTTTGCGTATTTATTACAAAATAAAAATGCTGATGCCAAAATTCAATTCAAAAAAGTGATTAAACAATATCCGGGAACGTCTGTTGCTAAATTAGCGGAAGCGAGATTGGCGCAGTTGTCGTAGTTGTCAACCTGCCACCTTCTCCCTTTCGGGAGAAGGTGTTCCGAAATTACTTACGCTGCCGCTGCGCCTCTACCAAATCTTTTCGCACTGATTTGTTTAAGTTCTGTTTGACGCGCATCACTCGCATCTTTAAAGAATTTCACATAATTCCGAGAACCATTTTCGGGTGCGGGTTTTTGGGTGCCGATGAAGTGAAGCCTCTTTGGAACATTTGTATTATCTTGCACGGGCTCATTATTCATTCTTTCGTCACGCATGCTGGCGCCCAATTCTTTTCCAGTCGAACGTCTAACTTCTTTTTTGAATTTCAGTTCAAGCTGTCTGTTAATGGCTTCTAATTTTCTTTCATTGAGAGATTTTTTAACAAGTGGCAGTGATAAACCATCTGGATTTTCTGCAAGTCCTAGTGTTTCGGAGGTTTTTTGAGCGTTAGCTTTTTCTGTTTCTATTTCTATTTTTTCTCTTAATGCTTCACCTTCTTTCACTAAGCGCTGAATATTTCTATCATCGACTAAGCGCTGCACACCTTTATTTTCAGCAGTACTAATTCCCCGCACAATCATCTTGAGCCAGGAAAGGGGTGTAAATGCAACTTGGGTTGCGCCTCGCACAATTTTCATTGCGCCATTCACGATCCACGACGTTGCTCTGGCTAACGCAACAGTAGTATTGTTTCCTACAGTGCTTAATTTTTCTCCTTTGGGTGCTTTTACGGCATCTACAAGATTTCCAAGGGTCAATTGGCCTAGCAAATAAATGGGACTGTAAATGATTTGTCCGATTCCGGCTACTCCGTTGAGAAGTCCTCGAACGGGTTGTGCAAGATCCCATGCCACATGTCGCCAACCTTTGTATGCTCTAAAAATATTGGAGACATCTCGTGTTATGTCTAATACGGGTTGAAATGCGCCTAATAATTGATAACCTCGTGACCAGGTATCAAGGTCTTGACGGTATTTTTGAGGTCTTTTGTTTTTGAGGCTTCTAATGGGGTTTACGTAACCACGATCAATGTGTGCCATGTGAAATTCTCCATAATTAAGAAAGAAGGTGGAGAAATTATATAGTAAAAATCCACAGAAATCTTGCATTTCCATTTTTGAGGTTGCTATAATGCAGCCTCTTTTTTCTCCTTGCTGGACGGCTAGTCCGCCAGCTTTAATCCATAAGGGGCATTATAATGCGACACTATGAAATCGTTTTTATGGTCCATCCGGACCGCAGTGACCAGGTCAATGGCATGGTCGAACGCTACAAAGGCATGATCAGCCAATCCAAAGGCAAAGTTCACCGCTTCGAAGACTGGGGTCGTCGTCAATTGGCGTATCCCATCAACAAAGTCCACAAAGCGCACTATATATTAATGAACATTGAGTGCGACGATAAAACCCTCAATGAAATCAAAGACAACTTCAAATACAACGACGCCATCATCCGTAACTTGGTTCTTCGTTGCGACCGCGCAATCACCGAACCTTCTCCGCTCGTAAAAAGCAAAGAAGAAAATCGTGATTCCGAAGAAGTGATCTCAGTGAGTGAGGAGGGTTAATTATGGCTATCGGTGGTGGCAGTGGTGGTGGTTCTCGAAATTTCCGTCGTAAAAAATATTGTCGATTTACCGCAGAAGGTATTGATCAAATCGATTATAAAGATATCAATACCCTAAAAGGTTATATCACGGAAACGGCAAAAATCGTTCCCAGTCGTATTACGTGGACAAAAGCACGTTATCAACGTCAATTATCCTTGGCGATTAAACGCGCACGCTTTTTGGCATTATTGCCTTATTGCGACCGCCACGAAAATTATTATTGATAAAGAGGTTTGACTCCGATGGAAGTTATCTTGCTTGAAAAAATTCGAAACCTGGGCGTACTTGGTGAGCTTGTTAAAGTAAAAGCGGGTTTTGCGCGTAATTATTTATTGCCGCAACGTAAAGCCGTGACCGCAACTGAAGCGAATCGTACAAAATTCGAGGCACAACGTGCGGATCTTGAAAAGCGTGAAGCAGAATTGTTGAAATCTGCAGAACAACGTGCAGAAAAAATCAATGCGTCTGGCGCGGTTACGATTACGGCGAAAGTCGCAGAAGAAGGCAAGTTATATGGTTCAGTCGGAATCTATGAAGTGTCCGAAGCCATCAAGAAAGCCGGCATTGATGTTCAAAAAAGCGAAATCAAAATGCCAGCGGGTCCAATTCGTCACATTGGTGAATACGAAATTCAATTGTTTTTACATGGTGATGTAACTGCAACAATTAAAGTTGTTGTTGTTCCTGAGCCAGCGTAAAATCAATGGATGAAACGTAAATTTCCGGAAAAAGAGTCCGCAACCGCTCATCTCAAAATTGCACCGCATTCGATTGAAGCGGAACAATCAGTCTTGGGCGGATTGATGTTAGACAATAATGCCTGGGAACGTATTCAAGAAATTTTGGGTTCCAACGATTTTTATCTCGCCCAACATCGCATTATTTTTTCTGTTTTAGAAAATCTCGCTCATCGTAATCATCCCTTTGATGTCTTAACGGTTGCTGAAGCGTTGAAATCCACCGGACAATTAGAGGCGGTCGGTGGCGAAGTCATTTTATTTGAATTAGCCAAAAATACTCCCAGTGCAGCAAATATTCATGCGTATGCGGATATCGTCCGCGAAAAATCTATTTTACGACAATTAATTTCCGCAGGCTCCGGTATCATAGAAAGTGCTTATACACCGACAGATAAAAAAGCCGCGGATTTATTGGACGATGCAGAACGTGCAGTTTTTCAAATCGCAGAATCGCAAAAATTAAATGGTAGTGGTCCTGTCAGAATTGATGGTTTATTAAATAAAGCCGTACAACACGTCGATAAGCTTTATCATTCGGATGATATTATTACGGGAATTTCAACAGGCTATAAAGATCTGGATGAAATGACATCCGGATTGCAAAAAGCGGATTTAGTGATTGTCGCGGGTCGGCCCTCGATGGGTAAAACAACGTTTGCGATGAATATGGCAGAACATGCTGCCATAAAAAGTGGTATGCCCGTTTTAGTATTCAGCATGGAAATGCCCGGTGAATCACTTGCGCTTCGTATGATGTCATCATTGGGAAGAATTGATCAGCACAGAGTGAGATCAGGTAAACTAGAAAATGAAGATTGGCCGCGTATTCAATCTGCCGTCAGTATGTTATCTGAAACCAAATTATTTATTGATGATTCGCCTGCGTTGAGTCCGAATGAAATGCGTACGCGTGCAAGACGCGTGATGCGTGAATACGGACAAATTGGTTTAATTGTCGTCGATTATTTGCAATTAATGCAATCACCCGGACACCGTGAAAATCGCGTCGGCGAAATTTCTGAAATTTCGCGATCGTTAAAAGCTTTAGCAAAAGAATTAAATACGCCTGTAATTGCATTGTCCCAGTTAAACCGTGGTTTGGAACAGCGTACAGATAAAAGACCGGTGATGTCAGATTTGCGTGAATCGGGCGCTATTGAGCAAGACGCAGATATTATTATTTTTATTTATCGCGATGAAGTGTATAACCCTGAATCACGCGATAAAGGGATTGCAGAAATTATTATTGCAAAACAACGGAATGGTCCCATCGGAAAAGTGAAGCTCACTTTCTTAGGTAAATATACGCGATTCGAGAATTTTGTGAATGACCATGCAACATTCTACACTCCAGCTTGATGCGGATGCTTTAGCGCATAATTTTCGTCAAGTTAGAAAAAATGCGCCGCACGCGAAAGTATTATCTATGATTAAATCCAATGCCTACGGTCATGGAATGTTATGGGCAGCTAATACGTTAAAAGAGAGCGATGGATTTGGTGTTGCTTTGTTATCTGATGCCATAAAATTACGCGAAGCAGGTATTGCGCAAAAAATAGTTTTATTACGCGGTGTTTATAATCGCGAAGAGCTGGAGTTAATTCAGGAATTTAATATAGATATTGTTGTTCATACACAAGAGCAAGTTGATTTAATTTGTGGAGAAAAGCCCGCCGTATTGAATATTTGGCTGAAAGTGAACACGGGGATGAATAGGCTTGGATTTCAGCCGGGCGAAATTCTAGATATTTATGCTAAATTAAATAAATATCATATTATTTTAATCACGCATTTTTCGAGTGCGGATGAATTACAAAATCCCTTAACCAAAAAACAGGCTGAAATATTTAATAAAATAAACATTAAAACCGAAAAATCATTGGCCCATTCGGCAGGAATTTTAGGCTGGAAAGATTATCATGCGGATTGGGTTCGTCCGGGATTAATGTTATACGGTGTTTCTCCATTTGCGAATTCGACAGGATTGGAATTTGATTTAAAACCTGTTATGACTTGGAAATCGTCTTTAATTGCCATTCAAAAAATTAAAAAGGGTGAGGCTGTCGGTTACAATCAAACTTTTATCTGCCCGGAAGACATCTCAGTTGGAGTAGTAGGTGTGGGATATGGATTTGGCTATCCGCGTCACGCCAAAAATGGCACGCCTATTTTAGTAAATAATATTCAAACTGAAATTGTTGGTCGCGTATCGATGGATATGCTAACGGTTAATTTAAAATCTATTCCAAATGCAAAAATTGGTGATGAAGTAATTTTGTGGGGGAATGGCTTCCCGATTGAAAAAGTCGCAGAGCATACAGCGACGTCGGCCTATGAACTTCTCTGTAATAGCCATATTTGACGATAGGCTCGGGCATGGCCCGATCCCTACAAACCCATTAATAAATGTCTGACGACGAATCGTGTCTTTGTAGGGATCAGGTCATGCCAGGTCCTTAAAAATAGGATGAAATATTTTATGAAAATCGCAACCTGGAATATTAATTCTCTGCGTGTTCGTTTACCTCATATATTGGATTGGCTCGAAAAAAATAATACTGATGTATTGGCGCTGCAAGAATTAAAAATGGAAAATAAAGATTTTCCGGTCGAGGTATTTAAGAAATTAAATTATCATGTCTCTTTCAGCGGTCAAAAAACCTATAACGGTGTTGCGATCATCAGCCGATCTGAAATAGCAGATCCCGAAATGCCGGATTACGATGAGCAGCGTCGAATACTTGCTGTTACTATCCAAGGTGTTCGTGTGATCAATGTCTATATTCCTAATGGCGAGTCTATGGAATCTCCTAAATATCAATATAAACTAAAATGGCTTGAAAATTTAAAACAGTATTTGTCCGCTGAATTAAAAAAATACCCTAAATTAATTTTATTGGGTGATTTTAATATTGCGCCTGAAGAGTTAGATGTCTATGAGCCTGATTTGTGGCGTGACAGTGTTTTATTTACCACTCAAATGCGAGAAGTATTTAAGTCGCTTGAGGGATTAGGATTAAATGATAGTTTTCGTCTGTTTCCACAAGAGCCCAAGAGTTTTAGTTGGTGGGACTACCGTACGGCAGGATTTCCCCGGAACCATGGTTTGCGAATTGACCATATATTGGTCAGCGAACCTTTGAAAGAGGCGTGCGAACAGTGTGTAATCGATAAGGTTCCCCGTGGTTGGGAGCGTCCTTCAGACCATACACCCGTTGTTTTAACGCTTCGAGTAGTTTAGACTGCCTGTCTTCCGGATTGAGAGTAAAAGAGATATTAGCTATGAAAAAAGATACCCATCCTGCTTTCCATGAAGTTGCCTTTACGTGTAGCTGTGGCAACATCGTTAAGACAGGCTCAACGATGCAAAAAGATAAGTCCCACATCGACGTTTGCAGTAAATGTCATCCGTTTTATACGGGTAAACAAAAGATTTCTGATGCGGGTGGCCGACTCACTAAATTCCGTAAAAAATACGGCGATAACGCAGAAAAAGCTGGCGATACCGCTGAATGACCCCTACGGGCAAACAGTCTTCATTCTTTGCTAAAACAATCCCTTGGCTCATGTGTGGTCTGGGGGCGTTGTTCTATTGTTACGAATACCTGTTGAGAATGTCACCCAGCGTGATGACAGGCAGTCTCATGTCATCGTTTGGTATCGAAGCCGGCGTGCTTGGTAACCTTATTGCGTACTACTACTATATATATACTCCCATGCAATTACCTGTTGGCGTATTGATGGATCGTTATGGTCCTCGACGCTTATTGGTGTTTGCATGTTTGTTGTGCGTGATAGGTTCTTTCTGGTTTGCTTCGGCATTGCATCCATCTGAATTAGCCGGTTCTCGTTTGTTAACAGGAATGGGTTCCGCGTTTGCATTTGTGGGTGTAATGAAGTTAGCCAGTTCGTGGTTACCTGAGAATCGTTTTGCGCTAGCAGCAGGGTTGACTACGACATTAGGTACTATTGGTGGAATGGTCGGCGATGATGTCATTTCACGATTGATTTCGTATCACGGTTGGCGTAACAGTATTTTAGATTTTGCGTACATTGGTTTTATTTTGGCGATTGTTATTTTCTTCTTAATGCGTGATAAACCGACCGTTCCTGTTCAACAACCTCGCCCAATGATGTCACAAATGACATTTCGAAAATTATGGCCTGAAATAAAAATTTTGGTTTTAAATCCATTGGTTTGGCTCGTAGGAGTTGTTGGGTTATTTACGTATTTACCTGCATCAGCATTCGCAGAATTATGGGGTGTTCCGTTTTTAAAAACGGCCTATGGATTAAATCGTGAAGCAGCGGCACACGCTATTTCTTTTGTATTTTTTGGATTAGCCATAGGAAATCCGTTAATTGGTTGGATTTCGGACAAAATTCGCCGTCGTCGTTTGCCTTTAATCATAGGCGCTATTTTTGCGGCCATTATTGGATTTGCTTTGGTGTATGTACCGAACTTATCAAAAACTGAATTGTGTTCGTTATTGTTTTTGTTTGGGGTGTTTTCTTCTGTAGAAACGTTAGTATTTGCGATTGGGCGTGAAATCAGTCCGTCAGAAGTTTCAGGAACAGCAATTGCATTTATTAATATGTTAGTGATGGTTGGTGGTGTGATTTTCCAACCGCTCATTGGTTATATGCTAGACATGAAGTGGGATGGCACGAAATTACATAATGTTCCAGTTTATACGTTATCGAATTATCATTTTGCGCTATTTGCCGTTCCAGCTGGATTTATTGTGGCATTAGCATTACTGTTTGTAATTCCAGAAACACATGCGGATGTAAAACACGTCAAAGGTTAAGTCGCCATGACATGGATGATATTTTTTGGCATTGTCGCCATTTTATTATTTTTAGATCTTGCGGTATTCAATCGTACAGCCAATTCTATTTCGGTTAAAAAAAGCATGATGTTAAGCGCCGGCTATATTACTGTCGCGTTATTATTTGGATTGAGTGTGTGGTATTCCATGGGTGTAAAACACGCGACTGATTACTATACGGGTTATTTAGTTGAATTAAGCTTATCAGTAGATAATCTTTTTGTCATCGCAATGATTTTTAAATATTTTAAAGTGCCTAAGGCAATGCACCATCGAATTTTATTCTGGGGTATCTTGGGTGTTATTGTATTGCGCGGAATTATGATTGCAGGTGGTCTTGCGATTCTCTCACGGTTTGGTTGGTTACTCTATGTTTTTGCGGCATTTTTGATTTTTGTTGGGATTAAAATGTTTTTTGCAAAAGAAAATAAAAAAGAATTTAAAGAACATTTTTTATTTAAATTTTTCGCGCATCATTTACATCCTGGAAGCAAGTATTACTTTTGGTGGATAGTTTTAATGATAGAAACGGCAGATGTTTTATTTGCTGTTGACAGCATTCCGGCTATTTTTGCGATTACCACAAACCCTTATATTGTCTACACCAGCAATATTTTTGCGATTGTAGGGTTGCGATCGCTATATACCTCGCTAGATGTATTAATTGATAAATTTATTTATCTCCAACACGCGTTAGCGTTAGTCTTGATTTTTATTGGATTTAAAGTGTTCTTTCATATCCCGTCCTGGATAGCTTTAGTGGTAACGTTTGGTTTGTTGTCTGGAGGCGTAGTGCTTTCTATAAGGAAATTACGTGGTCAAACGTCAATCCAATCCTGAATCCCATAAATGGCTCGATGAAGTTACGCTGAAAAAAGCGTCTGATATTGCGGGTACACATCTCGAAGAAGGACTAGGCATTGCACGCATTATTTCAGAATTGGGATTAGAAGATGAAGCACTGGTCGCGTGTATTATGTATCCCGCGTATGCGGCAAAAGAAGTTCATTTGGATACGATCACAGAACGATTTGGTGATGCGGTTGGGGTTTTGTTGCGTGACATTGTACAGATGGGTGAGCTCGGAAAGTTACAGCAACTCGACAATGCTAAATCTCACCAAGTCGAAAATCTCCGCAAAATGCTACTCGCGATGGTATCGGATGTTCGTGCAGTATTAATTATTTTAGCTGAACGGTTATGGTTATTGCGAAAAGGGGTTAATGAAAAATTCGCGAGAGAGACTTTAAATATTTATGCGCCATTGGCAAATCGTTTGGGTGTTGCGTCACTCAAATGGGAAATGGAAGATTTATGTTTTCGCTATTGGCAGCCAGAACAGTATAAGAAAATCGCTAAATTTTTAAGTTCGCGTCGTGAAGAGCGTGAAAGTTATATCAATAATGTTATTCATGTTTTAAAAGAAAAATTAACGCATGCAGGAATTAAATCGTTTGAAGTGTCAGGGCGTGTAAAACACATTTATAGCATTTATAAAAAAATGGAGCGCAAAAATAGCCCGCTCGAAGAAATTTACGATATCAGTGCGGTTCGTGTATTGGTTCCTACCGTTGAAGATTGTTATGCCGTATTAGGATTAGTGCATGATGCGTGGGAGCGAATTCCTAAAGAATTTGATGATTATATTACGCATCCTAAGCCAAATGGTTATCGTTCTATTCATACTGCTGTCATTGGTCCTGAAGAACGTACCGTTGAAGTACAAATTCGTACGCATAGCATGCATCAAGAATCTGAGTTAGGTGTAGCTGCCCATTGGCGCTATAAAGAAGGCGGCGCGCAAAAATCCAGTTATGAAGCCAAAATTGCGTGGTTACGCCAGGTGATGGAGTGGCAACGCGAAATTAAAACAGACAAAGAAAAACCCACGCAAGATTTATTTGCCGACCGTGTATATGTCTTTACGCCAACGGGAGATATTATTGATTTACCGCAAGGTGCAACACCGTTGGATTTTGCATATCACGTGCACAGTGAAGTGGGGCATCGCTGTAAAGGTGCAAAAGTCGACGGCAGTATTGTGCCATTAACGTATCATTTACAAACGGGTGAACGCGTTGAAATTTTAACGCAGAAAAATCCCAATCCCAGTCGTGATTGGTTAAGTCCGTATTTAGGTTATTTAAAATCCCCACGTGCGCGTGCGAAAGTGTCACATTGGTTTAATGCTTTAGAGCAGCAGCAAGAAAGCCATAAAGAAAAAGAAGTAAAATTAGATATTAAAGAAACTCCTGCGCCTGTTCTGGTTTCTACTAATATTGTAAATATCAAAAAGAAATCTTCTAAAAAATCCAAATCTGATTTGCAAATATTGGGTGTGGGGCATTTGCTAACGCAAATCGCACGTTGCTGCAAACCGTTGCCGGGTGAAGATATTATTGGGTATATCACGCAGGGTAAGGGCGTGAGTATTCACCGTAAAAGTTGTCGCAATATTATTCATGTGTCGGACGATTCGAAAAAGCGCCTAATTGAAGTCGATTGGGGTGATAAAGCCGCAAATATTTATCCTGTGGATTTATATATTGAAGCGTATGACAGGCACGGATTATTGCGTGATATTACGAATTATTTTGCGAATGAAAAAGTGAATGTACTAAGCATTTTATCGAATACGGAAAAATATTCTCACGAAGCGCATATTCACGTCACTGTTGAAATCTCTGGTCTCGAAACCTTGCAGCACATCTTGGATCGTTTAAAGGGTATCCCAAATGTGATTGGCGCGTGGCGGGAGAAGCGGGGATAACAGAGTGTTTATTGTGTCCGTAATATCAGATACCCACAGATGCCTGATAGAAGCGAACCGACGACAATTCCGGCGCGTGCGAGTTCTAGTATGGAACCGCTGAACGCCAAATCTCCAATAAATAAACTCATCGTAAAGCCAATACCACATAAGAAACTGGCGCCTAATAACATGCGCCATGTGCAATCCGTCGGTAATCGTGCTATGCCTGTTTTAACCATGAAAAATACTGAGGAAAAGATTCCTAAAAATTTACCTAACCATAAACCCAAAATAATTCCCAATGAAACAGGCGTTAATAATGAGCTTAGGGTAATTTTTTCCAGCGGAATCCCCATGTTTACAAATGCAAATAAAGGCAACACAAAATACGCCACCCAATAGTGGAATTTATTTTCAACGCGGGGAATAACCTCAATCGGAATCATCAGCGCTAATAATACGCCCGTGAGTGTCGGATGAATGCCAGATTTTAAAATGCACACCCATAATAATCCACCTAAAAGCAAATAGGTCCCTATGCGAGAAATCTTAATGTAATGCATGATAAATAAAATTATCATAATGCCAGCAGCAAGAGCCAAATACACATAATGCATTTGCTTGGCGTAAAAAACGGCAATGATAATAATTGCGCCAATATCATCAAATATCGCGAGAGCTGTAACAAAAACTTTTAATGCTAACGGAATGCGCGATTTTAATAAATTCAATATCGCTAACGTAAATGCAATATCTGTTGCCGTCGGAATAGCCCAGCCGCGAAACGTGCGAAAGTGACCAAAGTTAAATCCCATATAAATTAAGGCAGGAATTGCCATGCCAAAAATAGCAGCAACACCCGGGAGCAGCGAACGCCTAAATGTATTTAATTCGCCGACCATCATTTCACGCTTAATTTCCAGGCCGACTAATAAAAAGAAAAATGACATAAGCGCGTCATTGATAACAAATTGACTCGAACTTACGAGATGTAGATAAAAATGCCGAAGTGGCGAGTTCATTAAAATAAGCGCGGTCAAAGATAATAGGCCAAGTAAAATGCCGGATATCGATTCGAGTTTGAAGAATTGAGCAATAAATTTTATGGGCATGTTAAAAATCCTTGTAAAACTAGATCCTTCGCTGCGCTCAGGATGACAACGTTTATTTCAACCACACGCACTTTTTGCTAATTTTCTCAATCTCACTTAACCGTTGATCATGCAATTTTAATTCTTCGTCCGTCGCACGAATAATTTTCAACGCAGAACGTTTCTGAGCTTTCAAAATACTTTCGCCTAATTCAGATGTATTCGATTCTTCACCAAATAAACTGCCTTGGCCACCGGTCATGGCCAAATACAATAACGCTAATAAATTCGCATCCAATAATGCGCCATGTAGTTCACGCTTGGAATTGTCAATATTGTATCGCTTACATAATGCATCTAAATTATTTTTCTGACCCGGATGACGCTCGCGGGCTAATAATAAAGTATCAATGACGCGAAGATCAGAAGACAGTGCTTTTTGTAAACGACCTAATTCAGCATTGATAAATCCAATATCAAATTTGGCGTTATGAATAATCAATTCGGCATCGCCCAAATAAACTAAAAATTGCTCAGCAATTTCAGCCATGCGCGGCTTGTCTTTCAAGAATTGATTGGTGATTCCGTGAACCGCAATGGCTTCGCTGTCGATAGGACGATCGGGATTGAGATAAATATGGTAGTTGTTTCCGGTCAGGCGGCGATTAAGAAGTTCAACCGCACCGATTTCAATAATCCGGTGACCTTGAAGTGGATCCAAGCCCGTTGTTTCCGTATCCAAAACGATTTGACGCATGGTTTTACTTTTCCCCCAATCTGGGTATATTACCCCCTCCAAAACACAGCGAGAGAGTTAGATGATACGCCAATTTGGGCTCTTAAAGGAACGGCGTTTTTTGCCATTGTTCCTGACACAGTTCTTCGGTGCACTGAATGATAATTTTTTGCGCGGTGTGTTAGCGACACTCGTTATTTATGCCGGTACTACCTTACAACACTATTCGAGTGTGTTATCGCTCGCCGTTGCCGGCGTCTTCATGCTCCCGTTTTTCTTGTTTTCAGCACTGTCTGGACAGATCGCAGATAAATTCGAAATGTCTCGGCTTATTCGTTTAAGCAAAATAGCTGAATTGTTTATTATGTCTGCCGCAGCGTATGGCGTTTATCACCACCAAATCTTTTTTCTCTTGTTTATGATGTTTTGTAAAGGTTTACAAGCCACTTTCTTTGGGCCTTTAAAATACGCTATTTTGCCGAGCAATTTGGCTGAAAATGAATTGATTGCCGGAAATGGATTAATTGATGGCTCGACATTTTTGGCTATTTTATTGGGAACCATATTAGGAACGACATTAATTTTTGTGCCGTATGGTTATACAATTGTGTCAGTATTGTTAGTGTTAATTGCAGTCACAGGATTGATCGCCAGTTTTTATATTCCCAAGGTAAAAATTTCTGATCCTAAGCTTAAGGTTAATCCCAATATTTTCCAAGAAATGTTTAAATTAATGCGTTATACCGCTCGGCATACGCGAATCTTTTTATCCGTATTAGCGATTTCATGGTTTTGGTTTTTTGGAATTACGTTCACCTCAGGATTTCCCGCCTATACTCGAACGATTATTCATGGTCGCCCGGATATTATGACATTTTTCTTGACGGTTTTTTCGGTGGGAATTGCCGTTGGTTCGTTGCTGTGTAACAAAATTCTTCGTGGAAGAATCAATACGACATTTGTGCCGATCAGTGCATTGATGATGAGTTTGTTTACGATTGATTTGTATCATGCCAGTCAATATTTTTTAATTGCACCGCCTGAACATTTAATGACACTCAGTGAATTTTTAGTCAAATTAGCCGGTTGGCGAATTATTTTCGATTTATTCATGCTTTCTGTAATGAGTGGTTTATTTATTGTGCCGTTGTTTGCACTCATTCAACATGAAGGTGAACCCAGTCATTTATCGCGTATTATTGCCAGCAATAATCTTATCAATTCGCTTTTCATGGTAGCATCCGTCATTTTGGCTGCAGGATTATTAACCCTAGGGCTTTCTATTTCTCATGTGTTTTACTTAGTGGGATTAATGAATATTGTGGTGGCGATTTATATCTGCCGCTTATTACCCGATGCATTGCCACGTAGTATTGTTCAAGCGATTACCAAATTACTGTATCGCGTTGAAGTCCACGGCATGGAAAATTATTACGCGGCAGGGAAGCGCGTTGTGATTGTGGCGAATCATACGTCTTATTTAGACGCGGCGTTATTTGCAGCATTTTTTCCTGACAAACTAACGTTTGCGATTAATACTATGGTATCGAATGTGTGGTGGGTAAAGGCGTTCACATGGCTAACTGAAAATTTTCCGATTGATCCCACAAAACCCATGGGTATTAAATCTTTAATTGAATACGTTCGTAAAAACAAGCGCGTGATTATTTTTCCTGAAGGGCGAGTGACTGTTACGGGCGCGCTTATGAAAATTTACGAAGGTCCAGGAATGATCGCGGATAAATCACGTGCAAAATTATTGCCGATTCGCATTGATGGTGCAGAATATACCTTCTTTTCACGGTTAAGTGGAAAAGAAGTGCCTACTAAATGGTTTCCTAAAATTACGATTACTATAATGCCGCCCCAATCGTTTGATGTAGATGATGGATTGGTGGGACGTAAGCGTCGTCAGGCCATCAGTGCAAAATTGTATGATTTAATGAAGGAAATGATGTTGGTGAGCAGTTCATATCAAAAACCTTTATTTTATTCCTTAATTGAATCGGCCGAAATACACGGGCATTGGCATACCATTGCAGAAGATATTCGTCGTGAACCCATTCGTTATCATAAATTATTATTGGGAGCGTTTGTGTTGGGCAGAACAGTTGCAGATGTTTCTACTCTGGGTGAAAACATTGGAATGTTACTGCCCAATACCATTGCAGCGGCAGTATTATTTTTTGGATTGCAAGCCTTTGGTCGTGTTCCTGCGATGTTAAATTTTTCGAGTGGTGCAAAAAATATTTTAGCGGCGTGTCGGGTTGCAAAAATTTCACGCGTGTATACTTCACGTCAATTTATTGAAAAAGCAAAACTGGAACCCGTTATTGCACAACTTGAGCAATATAATATTACAGTGGTTTATTTAGAGGCATTGCGCGATAAAATTAGCATACTCCGTAAATTATGGGGAATGATTATTAGTTATTTTCCTAAGACCTATTACAAGCATTATTTTAAAATTAAAACTGATCAGGACTTGATGTTGCAATCCCATAATCCTGCAGTGGTTTTGTTTACGTCAGGATCTGAGGGTACGCCAAAAGGGGTGGTATTGAGTCATGCCAATATTCAGGCAAATCGTTTTCAAATCAGTGCAAGCATTGATTTTGGTCGTCATGATATTTTATTTAATGCGTTGCCGATTTTTCACTCGTTTGGTTTAACAGGTGGAATGATTTTGCCGTTTTTATTGGGAACGCGAGTATTTTTCTATCCCTCGCCGTTACATTTTAGAATTATTCCTGAATTAGTGTATGACACCAGTTCGACGATTTTATTTGGAACAGATACGTTCTTGGCAAAATATGCACAATTCGCGCATCCCTATGATTTTTACAGTGTGCGTTATGTTTTCGCGGGTGCGGAAAAATTACGCGATGAAACGCGACAGATTTGGTCTGAAAAATTTGGCGTGAGAATTTTAGAAGGCTATGGTACGACGGAAGCTGCCCCAATACTTTCACTCAATACCCCTATGCTCTATAAAAAAGGTACGGTAGGAAAATTATTGCCGGGAATTCATTATCGTTTAGAGCCAGTCGAGGGAATAGCAGAAGGTGGGCGTTTGTGGGTATCGGGTCCGAATATTATGTTGGGATATTTATTGGATAAACATCCGGGCGAATTAGTGATGCCGCCAGATGGATGGTATGACACGGGTGATGTGGTGAGTGTTGATGATGATGGATTTATTACCATTCGTGGGCGCGCAAAACGGTTTGCGAAAATCGGTGGTGAAATGATTTCATTAACTGCGGTTGAAGAAGCGGTTTCGCATTTATGGCCTGGATTTGTCCACGCTGTTTTAAATTTACCGGATGAAAGAAAAGGCGAACAATTATTATTAATTACGACGTATCCAGAAGCGGATCGTCGTCATATTGTTGAATTTTTCAAAAAAGAAGGTATGAGCGAATTAAGTCTTCCTAAGCGGGTGAAAGTCATTAAATCCATGCCGTTGTTGGGCAGTGGGAAAGTGGATTATGTAACGCTGAAAGAAACTGTAGGGCTGTGATTTATTACGCCCGCAACAATTCATCTATCGCCGCATTCGCCAATTCATCCGCCCATTCATTTTCTGGATGTCCCGTATGTCCACGCACCCAATGCCATTTAATATCATGTGGTTGTGTAAGTTTGTCTAATTGATCCCATAAATCAGCGTTTTTTACGGGTTTTTTGTCTGATGTTTTCCAGCCATTTTTTTTCCAACCGTGAATCCATTTTGTAATGCCATTTTTGACATACTGCGAGTCAGTCGTGATTGCCACACTGCTAGGTTTTTTAATGGCAGTTAATGCGCCAATCACTGCCATTAATTCCATGCGATTATTTGTGGTATGTTTTTCTGCCCCCGAAATCGTTTTTTCATGCGAACCCGAGCGTAATATGGCTCCCCATCCACCCGGTCCTGGATTTCCGCGACATGCGCCATCGGTAAATATTTCAATCATGAGATGACTCGCGGGACATGCTGCGTGTTGTCGGTTGCCATTGTTTTCCTAACATTAATTTTTTCTCCCATTCTGCTTTTAAGGGTGTTACGGCTGGATTATTTTTGTGCGCTTCGATAAATATCACCGAACCAAAATGTATCCACTTAATATTTTTAGCCGTGAAGTTTGCTTGTTGCAATAAATGCTGAATTTTAATCAGTGAAAGTGATTTGTGAAAAATATTTAAGGGATGCCAACTTTGACGTATAAATATAAACAGTCTTCCGTGATTGACTAAACAACGGTGTGATTCCATTAATGAAGGCAAGGGATAGCGTGCATGTTCTAATTCATACGGGATAATAATACTGTCTACGCTTTGGCTGCGAATTGGCAGTCTTTCGTAATGCGACAAAACGTTTCCATTTTTTGGTGATACACTAAAACAATGTAAGTTGTTTTTAGGCAGCCATTCGGGTGTGCGATGATTTCCTATAAACATTAAATGAAAACCTCGCAGTGGCGGCGAGATTTTATCTAGGATACGTTTTTCAGAGGCTAACAATCTAGTCATTTAACAGCCTAATTAATTCGGGAACAATTTCAAACAGATCGCCTACTAAACCATAATCCGCAATTTGAAAAATCGGCGCATCGGGATCTTTATTAATCGCAACTATAATTTTACTGTCTTTAATTCCCGCAATGTGTTGAATCGCACCTGAAATGCCAATGGCAATGTAGAGTTGTGGCGCGACAATTTTGCCGGTTTGTCCGACTTGATAATCATTCGGCACAAATCCTGCATCTACTGCAGCACGCGATGCACCAATCGCAGCGTTTAGCTTATCTGCTAATTGTTCGAGTAACTTAAAGTTTTCAGCGTTTTGTAAACCGCGTCCGCCAGAAATAATAATTTTCGCGTGAGATAATTCAGGTCGAGTAGAAGGCGTTGTTTTATAATCTATAAAAATAGTTTTTGTAAAAGTATTGTTTGTTGTCAACGTAATATTTTTTGTTTCTATCGCTTCCGCCTGAAACGCAGTAGGCCGAATGGTTAATAATTTTATTTTATCAAGGCTCTTTACAGTCTCGAGTGCATTTCCCGCATAGATGGGCCTTACAAAAGTATCGGTGGATTTAATTTCAACCACATCCGAAATCATGCTGCAATCTAAATATGCCGCAAGTCGAGGCAGTACATTTTTTCCCCAAGTAGTAGAGGGCGCTAAAATGTGTGAATAATCTTTTGCAATTTTGAGAATTTCATTTACCGAATTCTCGGCAGTATTATTTGTAGAAGTATTTTCTAGGGTTACGACCGTAATATCATCGCCTAGTTTTTTGGCGGCTGAAATTAAATTGGGAATTAATTCCGATTGTAAGATTAAGATTCTGCTCATAATATTTTAGCCTCTTGTTTTAATTTTTGAATTAACTCTTGAGCTGAAGAAACTTTAACGCCCATTTTTCTTACGGGTGGTTCTGAGGTAGAAAGAATCTCTGTATGAGGTAATAGCGTTTCTGGAATATTAAAATTTTCAATAGGCTTTTGTTTGGCTTTCATAATATTGGGCAAGCTGGGATAGCGTGGTTCATTTAAGCGCAAATCCGTTGTGATTACGGCAGGTAATAAAAGTTCCAGTGTTTCTAATCCGCCATCGACCTCACGCACAACAGTGGCTTTGTTATTTTGAATATCCAGTTTTGAAACAAAAGTTCCTTGTGGATAATCCAACAATCCTGCTAACATTTGGCCTGTTTGGTTACAGTCATCATCAATGGCTTGTTTGCCCAAGATAATTAAATCAGGATTTTCTTGGGTAATAATATTTTTGAGTATTTTTGCAATATTCAGGGGCTCATAGTTTTTTTCAGTGGGAACATGAATGGCGCGATCCGCGCCTAATGCTAATGCATACCGTAAGGTTTCTTGAACGGGTTGAGATCCAATCGATACAGCAATAATTTCCGACGCGATCTTTTTTTCTTTGAGCCGAACGGCTTCTTCAAGTGCAATGGCATCAAAAGGATTCGCTGCCATTTTGACATTATGTGTTTCAACGCCGCTGCCATCCGCTTTGACACGAATGTGTACGTTATAGTCGACAACGCGTTTAATACTGACGAGAATTTTCATACAATAAAGGACCATCTATAAAGGAAGACATTATGACGCAGGAATCGATTCATGGCGATATCATCATTGTGGGTGCAGGGCCTGCAGGATTGTCTGCCGCTATTCGGATTAAACAACTTAATCCCGCGTTGCAAGTCTATGTATTGGAAAAGGGCGCTGAAGTGGGGTCGCATATTTTATCAGGAGCGGTCTTAGAGCCTCGTGCTGTTCAAGAATTGTTGCCAGACTTTGAATTTGAAAAAACGCCTGCGACAGTTGACAGCTTTTTATTATTGACCGAAAAAAAATCATGGCGATTACCGACGCCATCGACCATGAATAATCACGGTAATTTTATTATTAGCTTGAGTAATTTTTGTAAATCACTCGCAAAAGAAGCAGAAAAGATGGGTATAGAAATTTTCCCGGGATTTGCGGTCAGTGATGCGTTATATGATGACGCGGGAAAAGTCTGTGGTGTCAAAACCCGAGGCGCAGATATTTATGCTAAGCATATTTTATTAGCAGAGGGTGCGCGTGGGTCGATAACGAAGAAAATTATTCAGAAATTTAATCTGGCTAAAAATTCAGGTCCTCAGACGTATGGCTTAGGCGTCAAAGAATTGTGGCAAATTGATCCTGAGAAAAATAAATCCTATCAGCCCGGAAAAGTTGTTCACACGGTGGGATGGCCATTGGATCACCAAACGTACGGCGGAAGTTTTTTGTATCATATGAATAATAATTTAGTTTCTGTGGGATTTGTGGTGGGATTGGATTATGCCAACCCGAGTTTAGATCCTTTTCAAGAACTGCAAAAATTTAAAACACACCCAAAGATTAAGCCTATCTTTGAAAATGCAAAACGCATTGGGTACGGTGCACGAAGTTTGGTGGAAGGCGGATTTCAATCCTTGCCTGAATTAACCTTTCCAGGCGGTTTATTGATTGGCGATGCCGCGGGATTTTTGAATGTCCCTAAAATAAAAGGCATTCATATGGCGATGAAATCAGCGATGGTTGCTGCAGAAAGTATTGTGTCTGAAACAAACTATAAAGAAAATCTAAAAAAATCATGGCTGTGGGATGAATTGTATCGCGCGCGAAATATTCGCCCCAGTTTTAAATGGGGTTTAATTCCTGGATTATTATTAGCTGGAGTTGATAATTATATTTTCAAAGGTAAAGCTCCGTGGACATTAGAGCATGCGAAGCCAGACTATAAATATTGCGATAAAAGCGCTAAGCCTATTCTTTATGCAAAACCGGATAACAAAATAACTTTTGATAAATCCAGTTCGTTATATTTATCAAATATTCATCATGATGAGTCGCAGCCATGTCATTTGGTATTGAAGAATCCGAGCGATATTACGTTTTATAATTATTGTCCAGCAGGTGTGTATGAAGTGATTAATCAAAAACTGCAGATCAATGCCCAAAATTGTTTGCACTGCAAAGCATGTGATATAAAAGACCCGGGTCAAAATATTGAGTGGGTGACACCGGAAGGTGGGTCGGGACCAAATTATACTGGGTTGTGAGGAGAATTTATGCAATTACGCCAAATGAAGTACTCAATGATAGTTTTATTTTTATTGGTCATGATGAGTTTAGCCGTAGGTCAATCCGGGGTCACATTCATGACTCCAGATGCATTTACATGGTATCGAACACTCGCAAGGCCAACATGGACTCCGCCAGATTATGTTTTTCCTGTGGTATGGACTGTTGCGTATTTAGCGATTGCGATTTCAGCGTGGCTCGTGTGGCGTGAAAAGAAAGAAAATTATGGATGGGCATTGAGCGCATGGTTTTTACAGCTAATATTAAATGGTTTATGGACGCCGTTATTTTTTGGCTATCATCAAATACGCTGGAGCTTTGTGTTGATGGTCTTTTATGCGGCTATGGCTTTACTGACAACCGTATTATTTTATAAACACCATAAACTCGCGGGTTTTTTAATGACTTTATATTTAGGTTGGATAATATTTGCGGGGGCATTAAATTATTTTTTCTGGCAATTAAATTAATTATTCATCGCTGAACATATCTTTGCGCCAGCGTATATCTTTGGAATAAGGCACGATGGGGTATTTAATTACCGCAAAGTAGGGTGAATAATCAAAATCGCTGGGCGTGTATAAGTTTGGATTGCGGTGAATTAATTCCAAATTCTTTTTTTCGTCCTCTCTGACTAATGGCAAAACCGGAAAATTAACGGACTCAAACGCACTTGCAATCATTGATGAACAAATTTCTTGTGTGGGTTTTAATGCGTTACGTTGAAATAAAGACGACCGCCACCGTCTTGGAAAAATACTCCAGGGGAGCAGGAATCGCGCTAGATCAAAAATGTGGCGCATATTGTAGCTCGATCCTAATCGACGCATTGCAAATATGATGACTTTTTGGGCATCTTCTTTGGATAAGCCCATGGGCCTTAAAATACGAATATGATCATTGCGATATTTTTCAATGGGCGAAAGTACTGTGCCGATACCAATATCGGTTTCGATAATTAATTGTGTGGTGTTATGTTTTTCACATTGCCTTTTTGCAATTTCGCGTAACTGATTATCTTCAATTTCATCCGGATGGCCAATATAAAGTACTGCGTGTGTCCACGGGCTTTGCGTGATATTGCGAATGGTATCGCTAACGCGCGTGCGACCTTCAATGAGTAATACGTCGCACATTTGGACTTCTTGAAGAATGTGATTGAAATCGCATAAATAACCGCGATGAGAGGGGGATGTTTTTAATAAATATTTACTGAATTTTTTGACGAGCCAATCTGAGAAAGACATGTTTTAAATCCTTTTGTGTTTCGTAATGTATTTCGGTGAGGACGATGCATGGCATCGTCCCTACAAACCACATAGATGAATTTCCGTGTAATTATATGATTATGGATGGTAGGGGAGGCCATGCCTCATCCTGATTATTGAATTATGCGAGAGCGTTTTTAAGATCGTTTTTCAAATCCTCAACATTCTCAATGCCCACCGACAAGCGAATTAAATTATCTGTAATGCCTAATTTTTCACGGGTGTCTTTTGGAATCGCGGCATGCGTCATCATCACGGGATAACACGCTAAGCTTTCTACGCCGCCTAAGCTTTCTGCCAATGTAAATAATTTAAATTTTTCCATGATTTTTTTCGCGTCAGATTTTGTATACACGGAAATCATACCACCAAAATAATTTGCCATTTGCGATTTCGCTAATGCATGTTGCGGATGAGATGTTAATCCGGGATAAATAACTTTACTGACATTCGGGTGTTTTTCTAAAAAATGCGCCAATGCCAATGCATTTTCACAATGCCGCTGCATTCTAATCGGTAAGGTTTTTAATCCTCGTAACGCTAAAAAAGCATCAAACGGACCCTGAATGGCACCCACGGCATTTTGTAAATAAGCTATTTTTTCAGCCAATGTTTTATCGTTCACAATAACAACGCCGCCAATAATATCCGAATGGCCGTTTAAATATTTTGTTGCGGAATGTACGACAATATCAAAGTCTAATTCTAATGGCCTTTGCAGAATGGGCGTCGCAAACGTATTGTCAGCCGCACAGAGTAATTTATGTTTTTTAGCTAGAGCTGAAATCTTTTTGAGATCAATAATTTTTAGGAGCGGATTGGTCGGTGTTTCCAGCCACATTAATTTCGTATTTTTTTGAATTGATTTTTCAACTTGCGCAAGATCATTAAAATCACAAAACGTAAATTCTAGCCCAGCAGTATGTTTCCGAACGTTTTCAAATAAACGATACGTGCCGCCGTAAAGATCATCTGCAGCAACAATATGATCACCCGGTCTTAATAATTCTAATACAGTTGCAATTGCCGCTAATCCAGATGCAAATGCAAAACCATGCGAACCCGATTCTAAATTCGCCATGCAATCTTCATATGCTTTTCGTGTGGGATTTCCTGTGCGTGAATATTCAAAGCCCTTATGAATACCCGGAGAAGATTGCGCATAAGTTGAGGTTGCATAAATGGGTGTCATTACGGCGCCCGTTGCAGGATCCGGTTCTTGTCCGGCGTGAATGGCGCGTGTTTCAATTGATAAAGTCATGATCTTTCATCCATTTGTCATCAGCAAATTTGGTTAAATAATTTCGAATTGAGTCGGGTAAGATTACTAAACACTTCTGATTGGATTTTAAATTTTTGGCTGCTTGTAGAGCAGCCCACAAGGCTGTTCCAGAGGATCCGCCAACCAGTAATCCTTCTTCACGAATTAATCGTCGCGCCATTAAAAAAGAATCTTTGTCATTAACTTTAATGTATTTATCAATTAGAGAGTTGTCTAATACTTTGGGAATAAAATCATATCCAATGCCTTCGACTAAATATGAATGAACTTCAGTTCCACCGCCTAAAATTGATCCGTAAGGATCGACGCCAATAATTTGTATGTTGGGATTATGTTCTTTTAATCTTCGTGCAACGCCAGTGATCGTTCCACCCGTACCCGCGCCCATCACCACCATATCTAATTGGTTGTTCATGTCATCTAAAATTTCTTGTGCCGTAAAATGGTAATGAACATTCGGGTTGTTGGGATTTGCGTACTGATCCAAAATATGCGAATTCGGAATTTCTTTTTGTAATTTATTGGCGAGTGAAATATGGCTTTCGGGAGCATCCCATGCCGCTTCGGTGGGTGTGCGATAAATTTTTGCACCTAACGCTTCCAAAACAACTTGTTTTTCATGCGACATTTTTTCGGGCATGGTAATAATCATTTTGTAGCCTTTGACGGCTGCTGCTAATGCCATGCCAATCCCAGTATTTCCAGAAGTTGGTTCTATTAATGTATCGCCTGGTTTGATTTTTCCGGCTTTCTCAGCTTGTTCAATCATGTAATGACCAATGCGATCTTTGACAGAGCCGCCTGGATTTAAAAATTCACATTTCACATACAATTCACAGGGTAGTTCTTTTCCAATGCGATGGAGTTTTACAATAGGGGTTTTGCCTATCGCTTCTAATATCGTGTTCAGTTTCATTTGGATGTTCCCTGTGCAGTAATAGCGGACTATGATAGCATTTCTGTTTGAATTTATTACCACCGGAGGGTCTATGGCAACGCACGTATCAAGACGGCTAATTCAGTTAAGCATTGCTGGAATATTGGCGGGTTTTTCTGCTAGCAGTTTTGCATCCGGATTCCAGCTATTTGAAGTGAATGGTGCAGGAACAGGTGATTTTTATGCCAGTGGGGCCGCGAATGCCAATGATGCTAGCGCAGCCTTTTTTAATCCTGCAGCCTTAGTCACGATGAAAAATTCTCAAATTCAATTGTCTGGCGTAAATATTTTTTCACGGATTAATTTCACCGGCAGAAATACTTACACATCCTTCGGGACGGTTACGCAAACTGGAAGTGCGCAGGGTGGTGGTTACCATTTTATTCCATCTATAGAAGCGGCAGGTCCTTTTAACGATGAAATTGCGTGGGGTTTTAGCGTTGCTGTGCCATTTGGATTAAATACGGATTATGACAATAATTCTTTCTTACGTTATGCCGCCACCGAAACAGCGGTTCAAGTGATCGATACCAGTCCAAGCATTGGTTTTAAAATTACAGATAAATTGGCTTTTGGTATTGGTTTTGATGCGGATCGTATCAGTGCGACCTTTAATTCAGTTTCTGGAGTCCCTGCATTTGGGCCTTCGTTGGACACATTAAGTGACAATACGGGGTCGGGATGGGGATATGGTTGGCATGCCGGTTTGCTTTATCAATTTACGCCTGGTACGCGTATGGGCTTTGAGTATCGTTCGCCTGTGTCATTTAATCTTAGTGGAACAAGTAGCTTTACAGGTTCGCTCGCAGGTGGGGCAACGCTTACCAACGATAACTTATATGTTGATACGACATTACCTGCAACATCGATTTTAAGTGCTTACCACCAATTTAATCCGCAGTGGGCAGGTGAAGCGACGTTGTCGTACACACAATGGAGCGTATTTAATTGCTTAATTCTAAATAATGTACAGTCGACGTCTCCCACTGCACCGATTACGGTCAATGTTCCGCAAAAATTTCGAAATACGTGGCGTGTTGCTTTAGGTGGAACGTACCAACCGTTTAAACAATGGCTTTTCCGTGCGGGTTTAGGTTGGGATGAAACGCCAACAATTGCAGCTGCACGAAGTGTGCGTTTACCCGATGGTAATCGTTTTGTTACCGCATTAGGCGCGCATTACCAGGCGACAAAAGCGTTGGGCGTCGATGTGGGTTGGACACATTTATTTTTCAACAATGGTGCAGTGAGTGTGACGCAACAAGTCGGTACCTCAACGAGTACTACCGTGGGCACAGCAGAATCGTCAGCAGATTTAGTTGGCCTTCAATTAACGTGGGATTTTGTATAAGAGATAAGACAAATGCGAATAGATGAAGATCTAAAATTAGATTTTAAAGATGTATTAATTCGACCGAAACGAAGTACGTTGCGTTCGCGCGCAGATGTGGATATTACACGCGAATATCAATTTATACACAGTAAGCTCAAATGGAAGGGCGTGCCCATTATTGCCAGCAATATGGATCACACCGGAACATTTGAAATGGCGAAAGTGTTATCTGAATCACAATTATTGACAGCTGTGCATAAATTCATGACAGCAGAACAATGGCAAGCTTTTCAGAAAAGTCACAAAGATGTGGTAAAGCATTGTTTCGTGAGTTCGGGTACTAGTGATAATGATTTTGAATTATTAAAAAACATTGTTAAACAAACACATACAGATTTTATTTGTTTAGATATCGCAAATGGCTATTCACAACACTTTGTGGACTTTATTAAAAAAGTGCGCGATGCGTTTCCCGATAAAACTATCATGGCAGGAAATGTTGTGACGGGTGAAATGGCAGAAGAATTAATTATTTCAGGAGCAGATATTGTCAAAGCAGGTATTGGTCCGGGTTCGGTCTGTACGACACGTAAAAAAACAGGTGTGGGTTATCCGCAATTATCCGCGATCATTGAATGTGCTGATGCCGTACATGGATTAAAAGGGCTGTTGTGTTCGGACGGTGGATGTTGTGTCCCGGGTGATGTTTCTAAGGCATTTGCAGCCGGTGCAGATTTTGTCATGTTAGGCGGAATGTTTTCAGGACATGATGAATGTCTTGGTGAAATTTTTGAAAAACAGGGGACAAAATTTAAACGTTTTTATGGTATGAGTTCACAAGAAGCGATGGTGCGATATAAGGGCGGTGTTGCAGAGTATCGTGCGAGTGAAGGAAAATCCGTTGACGTTCCGTACCGTGGTCCCGTAAAAGATACTATTCTGGATATTTTAGGTGGTGTACGTTCAGCATGTACGTATGTGGGTGCCGAGCGTTTAAAAGAATTATCTAAACGTACGACGTTTGTGCGAGTCACGCAGCAAATTAATGAGGTGTTTACGCCGTTTCAAATCTAGGTCCTTACCCCAACCCCTCTCTCCCACATGTCGGAAGAGGGGCTTAAACAGGAATAATAAAATATGTCTTTCCAATCTTACTTCAACGCTGAAATGCGTGCATTGCAACAGCTTTATCGTGACGCCAATTATGCTGATCCTACGCTCGATAGAATCTTAGAAGGTGTTGCGCATTTAACTGCGCGTGTTCGCGAACAACTCGATGATGATTTCCCGGAAATTCCCGCACAAATTTTGCAACAACATTGGCCATTCATGCTGCGCGATTATGCATCGCGATCCCTTATGCGTTTTACGCGTCAAACAAAGACGGTTTTACCCAAAGGTTCTGTACTTACGTCGGAACCGTTGGGTGAAGAAAAAACACGCTGTAAATTTGTGACCCTACAAGATATAACGATTTATCCTATTGAATTATTAAGGGTGGAAATCAAAAATAATTATTTACACTTTTATTTTGAATCTAAACAGCAAAACTTAATCATCCCTTCTTTAAGGCTATATTTAAATACAGATAGCTATACAGCCATGGGAATTTACTATGCTGTTGCTCAGAATCTAAAGCTTTCTTACGAAAATTCAGCACAATTATGGATGGATTATTTTGGATTTAGAGAAAGTTTTTTATATCTTGAGCTAACCCATGTTAGTTATATCAATGGGTTTTTTGAGGCGCGTGTTCCCCTTAAAAATTCTTTGCCTCCTAATACTGAAATCAAGCCAGAATGGTTTGTGTTTAATACCGTTCCTGTTGTAAATGAATACATTACACAAAGTGAACCCGTTTTATATAAGCTTGGGAAAATGGATTACGAGATTACTCCAGATCAATATCGTCCTAAAAGTATAGTGTTACAGTCTTTGGAAAATTTAACTCATCTTGCTCAAAAATCTATAGATTATGCTTGGCAAAATGTAAAACGCTACTTAGTTATTTATGATAATGCCTTAAAAGAAAATAGCACGTTGTCTTGTGAAATAACGGTCACAAATTGCTATTACCCTCATCAATATTGGGTGGAAAGTAAATTAAGTTTTATGGCGCGTCCTACGCCATATTTGGTTTTGCCAAAACGACGAAATTATCTGTGGGATGTTATGCGCTGTTTGAATATAGATTTAGGCAAGGTTGACCTCGTTCAGATCCAATATTTATTTAATTGGACATCTAATTTATGGGCAGAAAAACACTGTAACGCGGTTTTGTCTTTGGTGCAAAAGCCATTGCATAAAATTATTAAGGGTGTTTTTTATCAAGGAATTGTATTTGAAATCAACATTCGTGAAGAAAATTTCCGCGACATTTCAGAAATGTATTTATGGGGGAGTGTGTGCCACACCTTTTTTAAATTAATTACTCCATTTAATACACTCATTGAAACAATCATTCTGGCTAAACCATCCTCGAGAATATTAACATGGGCATAAATATAAATTTTTTAGCCCTAGCGAAAAATTATGAAAATAACAAAAAAATTAAATTTTATGCATCACCCGAGTTGTCATTTCCTGTTAGTGATATTGCTTCTTATGATGAAGTATCTGGAGTCGTTGTATTACGTTTTATGGGATTGCTGGGTGTGGATTCGCCGTTGCCATATTATTTGTCGAAACATACAGATTTGCTTCAGCCTTTAAGCCATTTTTTGTATACACTGTTTTATCAGGCCATAAATAAACCAGTTCAGTTTTCAGGATATATAAATTATTTTAAAGACTGTAATAGTAATTCACGCGAAAATGTTTTGAAATTATTTTGTGAAAAATTTAGTGGGATTAAAGTGGACATAGCAGAATTTGTTCCACAATGGATAGAATTAAATACAAATAGTAAAGTGCTGGGCGAAGTGGTCTTGGGTCAACGACTCTTAGCGAATACGGTAAAAGTAATTATTCCTAGGTATGAAGATCGTGTTGTAATTGGGCAATGGATAATGCGTTAGATAATACATCCGCAATAACCGTATCCAATTGATTGCTGATAATTGACGCCGAAAAATAGCCTTTAAGTTTGTCGTCTTGTTTGACGAGTAAAGTGTGTTGGTTCACTTCGCGCAAGGTTTGAATGATGTGGCCAATTTTGGCATGTGTCAGATCGTGTAAATCTAAAGTAGGCACTTCGCGCAGCGGAGTCATGATCATTTCAACTTCAATTTCACTGCGTGGAATGCGTTTTTCTTGACTTAATTTGACGGGTTTTTCACCTAAAATATCTTCGGAAGTAATAATTCCAATGACGTTTTTATCAATATCCGTCACGAGTAGCACGGGCAAGTTAAATAATTCCATTTCGGCGCGTGCATCATCCAATGAGCGATACGTTGAGATAAGCGGCGGACGATGACGTTCAAAATCCACAAAGCTATGGTCCGCCGGATCATCCACGTGAATGATGGGTGGAAGTTCTAAGGGTTGAGTGGGTGAGCAGGGTGCATCTAAAGTGAGTGTGGCTAAAGCATGGTAGCTCTTGTTCATCGTGTAGGTCCTTACCTATTCTCAGGGCCAAAATTTTACTCGCTAACCTTGAAATCAGCAAATCTGACCTTAGTTTCTAATCGGTGTTAACGGTAGTAAGAGAAATCGTTATATAAATAAACGTTTTTGGATCGGGCATGGCCCGATCCCTACAAATTTTGTTGTAGGGGCCAGGCCATGCCTGGCCCTTTTGGATGAGGAGAAACCTATGGCTGCAGAACAGAAAGAAACGCTCGGCTTTCAAGCTGAAGTTAAACAGCTTTTAAAGCTAATGATTCACGCGCTATACAGCAATAAAGAGATCTTTTTACGTGAGCTGATCTCTAATGCGTCCGATGCAGCAGATAAATTGCGTTTTGAAGCGTTGGGCGATTCCGCGCTGATGGAAAACGATCCTAATCTCACTGTTCATGTTAGTTTCAACAAAGACAACAGAACGATTACCGTCACAGATAATGGCATTGGGATGAGTCGTGATGAAGTCATCAGTCATTTAGGTACGATTGCAAAATCCGGTACCAAAGAATTTTTCGAAAAACTCAGCGGTGATAAAGCCAAAGACGCACATTTAATTGGGCAGTTTGGTGTAGGTTTTTATGCATCATTTATTGTTGCTAAAAAAGTGACGGTATTAACACGCCGCGCAGGTATGACTGCAGAACATGGTGTGAAATGGGAATCCACAGGTGAAGGTGATTATACCGTAGAAAATATTGAAAAAAATCCACGCGGTACAGAAGTGATTTTGCATCTGCGTGATGATGAAGCTGAATTTCTTGATGAATGGCGTTTGCGTCATATCATTACGAAATATTCTGATCATATTACCATTCCTGTTACGATGATGGGCGGTGAAAAAGGCGAAAAAATCGAAACCGTCAATAAAGCCACGGCATTATGGACATTGCCTAAATCTGACATTAAAGACGACGATTATAAAGCATTTTACAAACATATTTCGCATGACTGGGAAGAGCCGTTGTTGTGGAGTCACAATCGTGTCGAAGGTAAGCAAGAATATATTTCATTATTATATATTCCAACGCATGCGCCATTTGATTTATACAACCGTGAGCATCCGCGAGGGTTAAAATTATATGTAAAACGCGTATTTATTATGGACAATGCTGAGCAATTCTTGCCGTTATATTTGCGTTTTATAAGAGGTGTTTTAGATTCGTCTGACTTGCCGTTAAATATTTCGCGTGAAATTTTACAGGGTAATAAATTAGTCGACAGCATGAAGTCTGCCATTACAAAGCGCGTATTAAGTTTATTGGAAAGTTTAGCGACGGAAGATAAGCATAAATACCAAACGTTTTGGAAAAATTTTGGACAAGTTTTAAAAGAAGGCCCCGGTGAAGATTTAGCGAATAAAGAAACTATTGCAAAGTTATTACGGTTTTCCAGCACTGAAACAAATAGCGAAACCCAAGATGTTTCGCTGGATGAATATGTTTCTCGCATGAAGCCCGATCAAGAAAAAATATACTATGTAATTGGCGAAGGATTTGATGCGACGAAAAACAGCCCGCATTTAGAAGTGTTTCGTAAGAAAAACATTGAGGTATTATTATTGTCAGACAGAGTCGATGAATGGTTGACAGCGCATTTGCAAAATTACGGAGGTAAATCACTCGAAAATATTGCAAAAGGCAATTTAGATTTAGGCAAATTAGAAAACGAAGATGAAAAGAAGCATTACGAAACCTTGGGAAAAGATTTCGAAAGCATGACGAAGCAAATCAAAACCATTTTGGGTGAAAAAGTAAAAGAAGTTCGATTAACCTCGCGTTTAACGACATCGCCATCCTGTGTGGTCGTCGATAAAGAAGAGTTGGGCAGTCATATGCAGCGTATGTTAAAAGCAGCTGGGCATGCATTGCCTGAAAGTAAGCCTATATTTGAATTAAACCCAGATCATAAATTAATTCAGAAATTGCGGGGCGAATCGGATGATGCGCGATTTAAAGAATTGACCTATTTGCTATTTGACCAAGCAGTATTGTCTGAAAGTGGTCAGTTGCAAAATGCAAATGAGTTTGTAACAAGGTTAAATAATTTTTTGATGGAAATTATATGACCTGATTGATTCATGATTATTATCATTAGGAGAGCGAAATGGATGATAAACCACCTAAGCCAAGCCTCCAGTATTTTGTAGGTAAGTTGAAGGAAAGTGCTGAAGAAGAGGCCAAAGAAGATGCAATTTTAGCAAGCTTGCCCCCTGAACAACGTAATGTCTATATGCAGGGGCTCTTGCTCAAGCAGCATACACAAATACAAGAATTATTTGGTATGTTTTCTCACCCTGAATTTCCAGGAAAGAAAAAAGATGATGCGCGTAAACCTAAAGCGGTGAAGTCTTCTCGTCGTGTTACTAAGGATGAAGAATCAAATGCGGAACCCGCTAAAACTAAAAAAAATAAAAAATAAGTAAAGCAGGGATTATAATCCCATTGTTTTCTCACAAAATTTATTTTTCAAAGGGGTTATGAGGTTAAACACAAATAATCCCGTTGAGCGTAAATGTTTCATCGGGAATATTT